>DKWE01000043.1:30440-50622 GCA_002491565.1 Lachnospiraceae bacterium UBA7160
GCGTAGACCAAATACCCCGCTGCTTTGCAGCGCTGCAAGTTTGATACCCCGTTGCTTGCAGCGGGGGCTTTGATTTACAGAGCAGAGACGAGAGGCAAATAAGACAGGAATGAGACAGGAATGAGACAGGACAGAGACGAGAGAGCGGCATTCCTTGCAGAACAGGGACATCCGGGAGCGCGTTACACGTACGAAGAAGAATTTCAGGCTGAGGCAGAAAACAGAATCCGGAACCTGATGTGGACGGTGAGCGGGGACTATGCATTGGATACGAAGGTAGAGACGGAGTCTTACTTCCGATCAAAGTATATCTGCCTGTATGATGCAGTCAAGCAGGGGGCGTTTGCGCGCTTTTTTGATAAGGATGCGCTGGGCATGTACCTGATCAAGAAGGTCTGCTACGGCGCGGATGAGCGGCGGCTTGTGGAGCTGGCGCAGCTCTGCGTGGATGCCGCTTCTTTTCCAAAGGCAGCTTTGGAGCGGCCAGGTGTGCCAGAGCTGCGCAGCAAGGCATTTTCCGATCTGCTGGAGCTTTCCTTTACGAAGATGAGCGGCAGTCTGCCCGGAATGCTGAAGATCGCGCTGCTGCGCGGCTATCTGGATGGAAACTGGCACTGTGAGAAGCGGCTGCAGGAAGCGGTGGAGCGGATCCGGTCGCTGGAGCAGGCGACCGATACGATGGAGATCATCCGTGTCACGGACTGGCTTTACAATACGCTGATGGATAAGGGTTTTGAGCGGAAGCACGGGGATCTCGCCTATGTGCTGGATACGACGCTGGAGGAACTGCAGGAGCTGGACTGGAAGGATTTCATGGAGGAGGAAAGCCTCGAGGACTTCCTTGACGAATATCTGAAGCGGCTGAACAGCCGTGTGGTCAGTCTGGAGGAGGAGCAGGACGAGGAAGAAAAGCAAAAAACGGGAAACGGCAGAAAGGTGATTGTGATTGATGAGGCGGCAGCTGCGAAAATGTATTCCTACATGGAGCTGAACTATGGCCGTTCTTATCTGACGGACCGGGAACAGAAGAGCGTGAATGCGCGGCTGTGCCGGGGAGCGCACGCGGACTGCAGCCTGTATTTTACAGAAGGAGTCCTCGCGAACCCGGTGAGGGCGAACGCGCAGTATGTCAATGCAAAGCGCCATTCGGAGAAGAACCGGGTCCTGTACCGCAACAGTAAAAACATGCTGAACCGCAATATCGAGCTTTTGAGCGCCGAGCTGGAGCGATCTCTGCGCCGCCGCAGCGAGCCGGAGCAGTATGCGTCTCAGACCGGCGTGATCGTGCCGCGCAGACTCTGGCGGGTCGGCAGGGTGAGAGAGCCGGGTAAACTATTCGAAAAAACGGTGCGCCGTGTCACGTCGGAGTTTGCCGTGGATATCCTGATGGATGCGAGCGGCTCTCAGCGCGACCGTCAGGGGCAGGTGGCGCTGCAGGCGTATATCATCAGTGAAGCATTGAGCAACAATCACATCCCGCACCGGATTCTGAGCTTTTGCAGCTTCTGGGATTACACGGTGCTGCAGCGGTTCCGGGAGTATGATGCGCCGCGCACGGAGAATCTGCGGATTCTGGACTACACAACCTCAGCGAACAACCGGGACGGCCTTGCGATCCGCGCGGCGGGCGACGGGCTGCTGCAGAGGCCGGAGGAGGGGAAGATCCTGATTGTCCTGAGCGACGGGCGGCCGAATGATATCATCGTGAACCGTCCGAACAGCCGCAACCCGCAGCCCTACTACGGCGACTACGCGGTTCACGACACGGCGCGCGAGGTGCGGGCGCTGCGCGCAAACGGAGTATGTGTGCTTGGCGTATTCGCAGGAAAAGAGAAGGATCTGGCGGCGGAAAAGAAGATTTTCGGGAAAGATTTCGCTTACATCCGAAATATTGAGAACTTTTCCCGCGTGACCGGGCGGTATCTGAGAAAACTGCTTGAGGAGTATTAAAAGAACATCAGGAGTATTTTCCGTCCGGACATACTTCTCGACCGGGGCGCCAGGACTGTAGCACTCAAAACGATTTCTCTGCAGGAACGCAAGGAAATCCTTGACAAACCATGCGTTCCATTATATAAATAGATGCAGGGAAAATCCCGGGCCAAATGGCCGGCTTTTTGGGGTTGGCCGGAGGTAAATCTATTCGATTTACGATAGAGAGGATGGCAGAAGCTGCTTTACGGATAGCCTGCATTAGAAGCTACGGAACAGATACGGGCTAGGCCAGATCAGGCTGGCAAAGTGGACAGTAGCAATCGAACCATCGTTAGAATTCAGAGGAGGAATTACTATGAAGAAAGCAGAATTGATTGCAGCAATCGCTGAGAGAACAGAGTTGTCCAGAAAAGATGCGGAGAAGGCTTTAAAGGCATTCACGGATATTGTGGCTGAGCAGCTGAAGAACGGTGAGAAGGTACAGCTGATTGGTTTTGGTACCTTCGAGACTTCTGAGCGCGCAGCAAGAGAGGGCAGAAATCCGCATACGGGCGAGGCGATGACCATCAAGGCAACCAGAACGCCGAAGTTCAAGGCAGGCAAGGCTTTGAAGGACATGATGAACTAATCTGATTCCAGCTGATTCTAAGGCCCCGGTGCAGTGTTTCTGTGCCGGGGCTTTTATCGATGGCGGTAACAACGGCGCACAGGAGCTTACGGTACGCAGCTCGGCAGACGGTGAAGTGTGAATCGCAGCAAAGCGGATCACAACATGAAAATAGCGAAAGGAATAAAGGAAAGAATATGAGACTTGACAAATATCTGAAGGTATCGCGCCTGATTAAACGGCGCACGGTGGCAAATGAGGCGTGCGATGCGGGGCGTGTGACGGTCAATGGAAGACCGGCGAAAGCGTCCGTGTCAGTGAATCCGGGAGACCAGATCGAGATCCAGTTCGGTACGCGCACGGTAAAAGTGGAGGTCGTATCGGTTCAGGATTCAGAGAAGAAGGAAGCTGCGGCGGAGATGTATAAGTACCTGTAGCACAGGTGAGCTGCCGATTCTGCATGAAAGGCGGATGACAAACGGTGTGGTGAGTATCTGCAGCACAAGCGTGCTATCCGGCTGCCGGCGTGCATACAATACAGTAAGTGGAAAATTACGCCGGGGTGCAGCATGGAAGAAAAAGGGAGTCGCAAGCCGCACAGTATAGAGTGGAAGGACCGGAAGCAGGGGAGTATCACAGGCGTGACCGATGTGCTCTCCTTTGATGAGACAGCCGTGGTGCTGGAGACAGAGCAGGGGATGCTGACCTTGAAAGGGAAAAATCTGCATGTCGGCAGACTGCTGCTGGAGCAGGGAGAGGTCGAGCTGGAGGGACTGATTGAGAGCATCGTTTACTCTGGCAGCCATCCGGTGAAAAAGGGCAGCCTGGTAAAGAGGATGTTTCGATGATGAGCACAGTCATACAGGAGGAGACCATGATTTTTCTCTGGTCAGTGCTCCACGGAGCTGCTATGACGCTGCTGTATGACGTACTGCGCGCGCTGCGCCGGGCGTTCCCTCACGGACTGCTGGCAGTCTCTGCAGAAGATTTTATGTACTGGCTGACAGCAGGGTTTCTCACCTTCTGCTTTGCATTTCAAAGGACGGACGGGGTGGTCCGTGCCTATGTCGCAGTTGGGATTGCGATTGGCGCGGTGTTGTACCACCATTCGGTCAGCAGCGGTTTTGTAAAGGCGCTTGCCTGGCTGCTTACACAGATCCGACGGGGGTGCAGCTGCGTATTTCGACGGCTGTCGCGCATCTTCCGGGCGATTGCGAAAATTCTGGCAAAGCCAATTGCGAAAATTTTAGCGAAACCTGTCAGAAAAAAACGGATAAAATCTCAGAAAACAATTGAAATCCATCGAAAAAAAGGGTACAATGCCAGAAAGGGGTAACATTGCGGGAGAGCATTTTATCAGAAGGGCAGGAATTATGGCAGGAAAAAGAAGAAGAAGGGCGAGGACTGGCAATCGTGCGGGGATGGCGGCGATTACCGGGGTTATCGTTGTACTGCTGGTCATGCTGACTGTGCTGAGCCAGGATCAGATCGCGAGAAATAAGAGCTATGCAGCCCAGCAGGAAGCGCTGGAGGCCGAACTGAAGGATGAGCAGATCCGGGGCGAGGAGATCAGTGAGCTGAAGGAGTATGTGAAGACAGACGAGTTTATTGAAAAAACCGCGCGTGAAAAGTTTGGATTTGTATATGAAGATGAGATCGTATTTAAACCAGTGGAATAGACGCTGCGTCCTTACCGGGCCGCTGCATTAAGGGATCTTCTTAATGCAGCGGCCCTGTTTTTATGGTACGGTTTCAGTTTAGTCAGCCAGATCGAGAAGTACGTCCGGAGGCTTGCAGCTCTCCGAATGTATTTCTTTTGGCAGCGGTTGGCTGAATGGATTACAGAATTTTCTGCGCGGTACAGGTTCCGACAGAACTTGCATGCGGGACAGGGTATAATGTGGAGAGTGGACAAAGTAATTCTATGGCAGAGCGGGGAGGAATAAGTATGGGAGAGCTGCTTGCTGCAGTTTTGAATGCAGGGGAGGAATGGCTGTCGGACAGGCAGGTCTGGCTGCGGAGGGAAGAGGGACGCCGGAAGCGAGCAGGGATCGGGATGTATCCGCTGCCAGAACAGGAGCAGGTTTCGCAGTTTGCAGAAGCCTTTTATGGTCTGGCGCGGCTGTTTCAGGAGATGCCGAGCCAAAAAGAGCGGCTGGGAGACGAGGATATGGAGCAGCTGTTCGGGCAGATGCACGAGCATGTATGCCGGGGATGCGGGCGGCAGACAGGCTGCTGGGAAAACTATTATTTTCAGACCTGCAGGGTTCTGTATGAGCTGGTTCAGGAACTGGAGTACAGCGGGGAAATTTTGCGGGACGGTATGGACGAGCTGGAAATCTTCTGCACACGTCCGCAGGCTGCTGCGCAGGCACTCACGGAGGCTTACGAGATTGCGCGGAGGGAACTGTACTGGAACAATTGCATGAGAGAGCAGCGGATGGCGGCAGGGGAGCAGATCCTGCAGACGGCAGAGCTTTTGAAACGCGCGGCCACTGGATTTACAGGGGAGCCGGAGCGGGAGCAGAAGCTCTGGGGAAAACTGTCAAAAGAACTGCGGTATCTTGGGCTGGAGCTGGGCAATCTCCGTATTTTCTCCTGTGAAAACGGGAGGCTGGAGATTTTTCTGACTCTCCGGGCACACAAAAAGCTGTGCGTATCGGTAAAGACCGTTGCGGAGGTGCTTTCGGAGCACTGTGGGGAGCGCATGCGTCCTGCGTGGAATTGCCGGGCAGTGATCAGCGAGGATGCGGGCAATTTTCATTTCGTGCCGGAGACACGTTACCAGATGCTCTGTGGAATTTCCCGTGTGACGAAGGCCGGGGAGCTGGTATCCGGCGACAATTTTGCGTTTCTGGAGCGGGATACGGGGAAGGTCGTCATGAGCCTGGCGGACGGCATGGGATCCGGTGTCGGGGCATGCAGGGAAAGCGAGAAAGTTATTGAGCTGCTGGAGCAGTTTTTTGAGGCAGGCTTTCCGCAGGAGACGGCGGTGCGCATGATCAATTCCTGTATGCTGCTCCAAAATCAAAATCAGATGTTTTCTACCATTGACCTGTGCATGGTAGACCTTTATAATGCAGAGTGTGACCTGGTTAAGTCCGGAGCGGCGGCGACCTTTTTGAAGAGGGGCGATTCTATCGAGGTGCTGCACTCCAGGGCGATGCCGTCCGGCATTTTGCAGCAGTCGGATTATGAGAGCATGCACCGGCAGCTGCAGGAGGCGGATACGGTTGTGATGATGACAGACGGCGTGCTGGAAGCGCTGCCGGAGGAAGGGCGCGAGGAACTGATGGCGGAGCTGATCCGCCGCACCGCGTCGCCGAACGCGAAGGAGCATGCGCAGCGCCTGATGGAGCGTGTCTATGTGATGCAGAAGCTGCAGGCGCGGGATGATATGACGATATTAGTCGGGACATTGTGGAAAAAACAGTAAAGAAGCAGAGCTGAGGCAATGTGATGATACCAGATGCTAATCGGAGAACTGAGGTGCCCGTTAAGTATCCGCTGAAGCGAAGTACAGATACGAAGTGCGGAACATCCGGTCTGGGTTCTTGTGCTTCAGGCATAATGACATTTGCAACAGAACTGTAACTCCATAAAGCATCAGGAAGGCAAAGAAGCTATAAGCGGAGGATGTATTTGGACACAAATAGTATGGGAAAGATACAGGTCAGAGAAAGGAAGCGGCAGCGATGCAGCGGATATACGATACGATACAGAATTATCACATGATAGAGCCTGGAATGCGGGTATTGGCAGGGGTGTCCGGCGGGGCAGATTCGGTCTGCCTGCTCTTGGCACTTGCCGAATACCGGCGCCTGATTGGGTTTGAATTGGTGGCGGTACATGTCGAGCACGGCATCCGCGGGGAAGAAAGCCTGGCGGATGCCAGATACGTGGAGAAGCTCTGCAGGAGCTTCGGCGTAGAGCTTGTGGTCGAGCACCCGGATGTGGCAGGGTTGGCACAGGAACGGCATATGACTATGGAAGAGGCGGGACGCGCCGCGCGGTATGAAATCTTTGAGCGCATCCGGCTGGAGCGCGGCGCGGACCGGATTGCTGTTGCGCACAATCAAAATGACCAGGCGGAGACGGTTCTCTGGAATCTGGTGCGCGGCAGCGGGATCGCCGGACTTGCCGGGATGAGTCCGGTGCGGAATCATCTGGTGCGCCCGCTGCTTTTCCTTAGCCGCGCGGAGATTGAGAAGATTCTCCGCAGCCGGGGAATTGGCTGGCAGACAGACCGGACGAACCTGGAGACCTGTTATACGCGAAACCGTATCCGGCTGCAGGTTTTGCCGCAGATGGAGCAGCAGCTGAATGCGCAGGCGGTCCGCCATCTCGCGGAAGCATCTGAACGGTTACGTGAAGTCTGTGAGTATCTGTCGGAGGAAACAGACCGTGCTGCTGCGCGGTGCATCCTGCCTGGCGTTTATCTCGATCTGCAGGAATTTTGCAGGGAGCAGCCGTTGATCCAGAAGGAGCTGCTGAAGCGCTGTGTATCGCTGGCGCACGGCGGAGCCGGTGGGCTTAAGGACCTGGGGCGTCTTCACCTGGAGGCACTGCTGTCTTTAGCCGGGATGCCGTGCGGAAAATCGCTGGACCTGCCGGGAAAACTGCAGGTAATACGGGAACGTCAGTTCCTGCATTTTATCGCGCAGGGAAAATCGGAGCGCTTTGGCAGTGCTGCACAAGCAGAAGTATCCGGTATGTCACATTGCACTGGTAAAGCAAGCTGTGCAGGCAGGAGCCCGGAGAAATCTGCGGCTCTGGAGATTCCGGTAGCTGTGGACAGTCCCTTCCGGGTGGGGGAATTTTCAGTCCGCGCGGAGCTTCTGGACAATTCCGCAGAAATTCTGCAGGAAATTCATGAGGAAAAGAAGTATACGAAATTGCTTTCTTATGATACAATAAACTATCATGTCTGCTTCCGCACCCGAAGGACGGGGGATTACCTCATCATAAATCAGGATGGCGGGCGGAAAAAACTAAAGGACTACCTGATCGACCAGAAAATACCGCGGCAGGAGCGTGACCGGCTCTGGCTGTTGGCGGATGGATCACATATTTTGTGGATCGTTGGAGATCGGATCAGCGAGGCCGCGAAGGTAAAGCAGGATACAAAACAGATCCTGAAAATACAGCTGGAGGAGGATGGTAACAAATGAAAGAACGAGTCAGAATTTTACTGCCGGAGGAAAAGGTCAACGCGCGGATTGCGGAGATCGCGCAGCAGATCAGCAAGGACTACGAAGGTCAGGAAGTGCATCTGGTCAGTGTGCTGAAGGGCAGTGTATTTTTTATGTGTGAGCTGGCAAAGCGCATCACAGTTCCTGTGACGATGGACTTTATGTCGGTCAGCAGCTATGGAAATGACACGAAGTCGAGCGGGGTTGTGCGGATTGTCAAGGATCTTGACGAGCCGCTGGAAGGGAAGAATGTGCTGGTGGTCGAGGATATCATTGATTCCGGGCGGACCCTGAGCTATCTGCTGGAGATTCTTGGCAAGCGCGGACCGAAATCTCTGCGGCTGTGCACGCTGCTCGACAAGCCGGAGCGCCGTGTGACGCAGGTAGCGGTAGATTATACCTGCTTCAATATCCCGGATGAGTTCGTCGTGGGCTACGGCCTCGATTATGCCCAGAAGTACCGGAACCTGCCGTTTATCGGGATTGTAGAATTCGAATAAAGCGTTGCTGTGAATGGAGGATTTTCATTTTGAATAAGAATGCAAGGGGCCTGAGCTTTTATATTATCATTGCCCTGTTGATTTTGCTGCTGTTTGCGACCTTCCGGGGCGGGCTGCAGGCGAGCCAGAGCTGGAATTGGGAACAATTTCAGAAAGCGGCAGAGGAAGGCGAGGTAGTCAGCGTCGAGATCACGCAGAATCAGGAGGTGCCGACCGGCAGCCTGGAGGCAGTGCTGAAGAATGGAGATGTGCGCTACATCAACGTGACAGACGTGAAAGACGCCGAATCAATGATCCGGCTGTACAGTGAGACGACGGGCAGCGGGATTACCGTAGAAGTCAAGGATGTCTCGCATGACAGCATATGGCTGTCGCTGCTGCCGACCCTGATGTTCGGGATCATATTGATTTTTATTTTTACGATGATGAACCGGCAGGCGGGCGGCGGCAACAACCGGATGATGAATTTTGGCAAGAGCCGTGCGCGGATGATTACACCGGACGCAAAGCGCGTCACCTTTCAGGATGTAGCCGGGCTGCAGGAGGAAAAGGAAGACCTGGAGGAGATCGTGGATTTCCTGAAGGAGCCGTCCAAATTTATCCAGGTGGGCGCGCGGATTCCGAAAGGCGTCATTTTGGTTGGCCCTCCGGGCACTGGCAAAACGCTGCTTGCAAAAGCGATTGCAGGAGAAGCGGGGGTACCGTTTTTCAGCATTTCCGGCTCGGATTTTGTGGAAATGTTCGTCGGCGTCGGGGCGTCGCGGGTCCGCGATCTGTTCGAGGAGGCGAAGAGGCACCAGCCGTGTATTGTATTTATCGATGAAATTGATGCGGTAGCGCGCAGACGAGGCACTGGCCTTGGGGGCGGGCATGATGAGCGCGAACAGACACTGAACCAGCTTCTGGTTGAGATGGACGGTTTCGGTGTCAATGAGGGTATCATCGTGATGGCGGCGACGAACCGCGTGGACATTCTCGATCCCGCGATCCTGCGCCCGGGCCGCTTTGACCGTCAGGTTGCGGTGGGCAGACCGGATGTGAAGGGGCGCGAGGAGATTCTGCAGGTCCATTCCAAGGGAAAACCGCTTGCGGATGATGTCAGTCTCCATGAGGTCGCAAGGACAACGGCGGGCTTCACCGGCGCGGATCTGGAAAATCTGATGAATGAAGCGGCGATTCTCGCTGCGAAGGAGAAACGGGTCTACATTAAGCAGGAGGATATCAACCGCGCGTTTATCCGGGTCGGGATCGGCGCAGAGAAAAAGAGCCGTGTGATCTCAGAGAAGGAGAAACGCATCACTGCGTACCACGAGACCGGGCACGCGATTCTGTTTCATCTGCTGCCGGATGTCGGACCGGTCCACACGATCTCTATCATTCCGACCGGGCGCGGAGCGGCCGGATACACGATGCCGCTGCCGGAGCAGGATGAAATGTTCAATTCCAAGGGCAGGATGTTGCAGGAGATCGTCGTAAGTCTCGGCGGACGTGTGGCGGAAGAGCTGGTGATCGGGGATGTCACAACCGGCGCCTCGCAGGATATCAAGCAGGCGACCGCGATCGCACGTGCGATGGTGACGCGGTATGGAATGTCGGAGAAGATCGGTCCGATCAACTATGAAAATGAAGATAATGAAGTCTTCATCGGCAGGGATCTGGCGCACACACGCGCGTACGGAGAGGATATCGCTTCCGCAATAGACAGTGAGGTGAAGCGGATCATCGACGAGGCACACCGGCAGGCGCGGGAGATGGTCGCTGCGCATGAGGCTGTACTGCATGCCTGCGCGAAGCTGCTGATTGAAAAGGAGAAGATTGGCCGGGAGGAATTTGAGGCATTGTTTGAGGCAAATTGAAAAAGTGGGCATAAATCGTGTTCGCAGCTGTTTGCACCCAGGAAAAGCATAGGTTCTCGTGGCAGATTCTGTAGGATTTGCCATGGGGATGGAAAAAGCAACTGCGAAAGCGTATAAATATGCATAAAAATTGCTGGTAAATTTTGTGAACTTTATGCACACTTTTCGGAAAAGAAATGCTATAATACTAATCGTAAAACCCCCCAATACATTATATAGTTTTTGCTACACCCCATTAGAAGAATACCTTCTCCAAAAAGAGCAGTCATTGCGGCTGCTCTTTTTCGGTGTTACAGTTCTGGCAGCTCTTTTCTCAAAATGGCCGCTAAGCCCCCTTGTCTGATGCGGTGACTGGCACTACCATACACCCTCTTTTACAGCTGATCCGGCCTTCCGGGACTTAAGTGCTTGTAAAGACTCACTTTCCGTGCTTGCAGTCCGCTGAATATACTTCTTTGAACAGTGGATGGCTGAGCTGCGGCGAAAGAACTAAGAAACGCTGAACAGGTGGTTGTGCAAACGAGGAAATTAGTATAAAATGGTACAGGAATGCTACACTTATGAATTTGTGCAGGAGGCTTGAACGATGGATCAGAAGTTTCAGGCAATGATGGAAACAATGAAATACATTATCTGGATGAGACCTGTATTCCGGATGGATGCCTTGTTCAGTGACGAGACAGAAAATTATGTGACGCCCATGGAGCCGAAGCCGGGCGACGTAGTGCGGATACGGTTCCGGACAGCGCGGGACAATGTAGACTGTGTATATTTTATCAGCGGAGCAGTGAAAAAGCAGATGCAGCTGGAATGTACGGAGGGACGTTTTGATTATTATGTGACGGAAGTAGAGGCTGGGGAGAAACCGATCTACTATTATTTTGAGATACAGGCAGGTCGTTCCCGCTGCTTCTACAACAAGCTCGGCGTATCGCGTGATTTACAGAAGAGCCACTCATTTTGTGTTGTGCCCGGGTTCTCTACCCCTGCGTGGGCAAAGGGAGCGGTGGTATATCAGATTTTTACAGACCGTTTCTATAATGGAGATCCGGAGAATGATGTGCGGGACCGGGAATATATTTATATCGGAGAGAGTACTTCCAAGGTGAAGGACTGGAATCAGCTGCCTGCCCCGACGATGAGTATCCGTGAATTTTACGGCGGGGACCTGCAGGGGGTGTTGGATAAGCTGGATTACCTGCAGGAGCTTGGCGTGGAGGTGATTTACTTTAATCCATTATTTGTCTCCCCGTCGAATCATAAATATGATATCCAGGATTATGATTTTGTCGACCCTCATTATGGAAAGATTGTCCGGGATGAGGGAAGCCTGCTGGAAGGCTGGGAACGGGAGAATAAGTATGCGTCCCGTTACATTTGCCGTGTGACAGATCCGGAGAATCTCGCAGCGAGCAATAAGCTGTTCATTCAGCTGGTGGAGGAGATGCACAAACGCGGGATGCGGGTCATTCTGGACGGCGTGTTTAATCACTGCGGCTCCTTTAACAAGTGGATGGACCGGGAACAGATCTACGAGCATCAGCCGGGCTACGCGCCCGGGGCTTATATCTCGGCGGACAGCCCGTACCGTTCTTTTTTCAAGTTCCATAATGAGCATGAGTGGCCGTACAATTCGTTTTACGACGGCTGGTGGGATCATGAAACTCTGCCAAAGCTGAATTACGAGGACTCTCCAAAGCTGGAGGAGTATATTCTGAAGATTGCCGCAAAATGGGTTTCCCCTCCGTATAATGTCGATGGCTGGCGGCTCGATGTCGCAGCGGATCTTGGGTTTAGCCAGGAGTACAACCACGCGTTCTGGCGCAAATTCCGCAAGACGGTCAAGGAGGCGAACCCGGATGCATTGATTCTGGCGGAGCATTACGGGGATGCTGCGAGCTGGCTTAGGGGAGACCAGTGGGATACGGTGATGAATTATGACGCGTTCATGGAACCCCTGACGTGGTTTTTCACCGGGATGGAGAAACACAGCGATGATTTCCGGCAGGAAATGTTTGGAAACGCGGACGTCTTTTTTGGCGCGATGCGGTATCACATGGCGGCGTTTACGGCTCCGTCGCTGCAGACCGCGATGAATGAGCTGTCGAACCATGACCATTCGCGTTTTCTGACACGGACGAATCACAAGGTCGGGCGTGTGGACCGTCTTGGCAGCGCGGCGGCGAGTCAGGACGTGCGTCCGGAGGTGATGCGGGAGGCGGTTGTCATGCAGATGACCTGGCCGGGAGCTCCGACCCTTTACTATGGAGATGAGGCGGGGGTCTGCGGTTTCACGGATCCGGATAACCGCCGCACGTACCCCTGGGGGCGTGAGGATCTGCTGATGCTGGCCTTTCACCGCGCGGCGATCCGCATGCACAAAAAGTACCGGGTGCTGCGGCATGGCTCCCTGAAGTTTTTACACGGAGCGTATCACTGCCTTGCTTACGGGCGCTTTGACCGGGGCGAGCAGATGATTGTGATGTTCAATAACAGTGACCGGGAATATACCATGCAGATTCCGGCGTGGACGGTCGGCGTGCCGATGCAGCAGGAGATGGAATGCGTATTTGCCACTAGCAGGGATGGTTTCTGGGAGGCGCCGGAGGAACTGCGGGAGAATCGGCCGGAAGCAGCAGGCGTGCAGGAGGCTGTGGAGAACCAGCCGGAAGCAGCGGGCGTGCAGGAGGTTGCGGAGAATCGGCCGGAAGCAGCAGGCGTGCAGGAGATTGCAGAACATACACAGGCAGCTGCAGAGGATGAAACTATCGAAGCCGGCACAGTGCGGTTCGCGCGGCGGTACCAGGTGGATGCCGGACGGCTTGTGATCACGCTTCCAGGGGCATCAGCAGTGGTACTGCTGTCACAGGTGGAGAGCTGACACGGGAGTATGCGTGTTTGAATAGGAGGAGTATTATGAAGATTGTAGTACTGGCAGGGGGAATCAGTACGGAGCGTGAGGTGTCTATCGTATCCGGAACAGGGATCTGTAAGGCGCTCCGGGAACGAGGACATCAGGCAATCCTGGTGGACGTCTATATGGGAATCGAAAGTGCCGGGGACGGAGAGATGGATGCGGACGCCGCGTTTGGTGATCATTATGATGTAGATGCGGCGGCGGCCTATATCCGCTCGACGGATGCACGGATTGAAGAAGTGAAAGCATCCGGGCGGGAGTATTTCGGGCCGAATGTGCTCGCGCTCTGCCGTGCGGCGGATGTGGTATTTCTGGGACTTCACGGAGCGGACGGGGAAGGCGGCCGGGTGCAGGCGGCCCTTGATCTGCTGCGGATCCCGTATACGGGCGCAGGGCATCTCGGCAGCGCGATGGCGATGGATAAGGGGTTGTCCCGCCAGATTTTCCGGGAGTGCGGCGTGCCGACAGCGGCAGGCTTTGCGCTGAAGAAACAGGAGGAGCGAAAGTGTGCGTCCGATAACGGCATTGGCCTTCCCTGTATTGTCAAGCCTTGCTGCGGAGGCTCGAGCGTCGGTGTGACGATCGCGCGGACCGAGGAGGAATATGAGGCGGCGCTCGCGACCGCATTTGGGTACGAGGAGGAGGTCATCGTAGAGCAGTACATCGAGGGGCGGGAATTTTCCGTGGGCGTGATTGCAGGTAAGCCTTACCCGGTGATCGAGATCGCTCCGGTGGAAGGCTTCTATGACTATAGGAATAAGTATACGGCTGGCGCGACCGTTGAGACGTGTCCGGCGCTGATTTCTCCGGAAAAAACTGCCGGGATGCAGCAGTATGCTCTGCGCGCATACCATGCGCTGCGGCTGTCCGGCTATGCGCGGATGGATTTCATGATGGATGAAAACGAAAATTTGTACTGCCTGGAAGCGAATACGCTCCCGGGCATGACGCCGACCAGTCTGCTGCCGCAGGAGGCAGCGGTTGTCGGACTTTCATATGGAGAGCTGTGTGAGCTGCTGATTCAGGTATCACTGAAGGAGCACTGACGCAGGGTTTCTAAAATGATAAGTCTGCATTTCATGTCAGAACCGGCTTATACTCTGCCTGTTTTTGTTCAGACAGAACTTCCGGGCCGGTTTTGCATTGGCTCGTGCTTGGCTTCATTGGCGGTGTCACTGCATCAGCTCATCTGGCAGTCCGGCAGTTTCACGGCAATGAGCAGGAGGAAAGGAACAGGAATATGAAAAATATGACGCTGCGCCATATGGCGCAGGCCTGTGAAGGCATTTATGTAGGTAGCGAAGCGGATGCGGATAGAGAAATTTCCTCAATCACGACGGACAGCCGGAAGGTGGAACCGGGCGGACTGTTTGCAGCGATCAAAGGCGCGCGTGTGGATGGGCATGACTTTATCCCGGCGGTACTGGAGCAGGGCGCGCTTGCGGTTATTTCGGAGAAACGTCTGCCGGAGGGAAGCGGAAACTATATTCTTGTGGAACATACCGTAAAGGCGCTCGGCGCCATCGCAGCTTACTATCTGGAGCAGCTGCAGATCCCGGTTGTCGGGATCACCGGAAGCGTTGGCAAGACGAGCACGAAGGAAATGATCGCGGCGGTGCTCTCGCAGAAGTACCATACTCTGAAGACGGCAGGGAATTTTAACAATGATCTTGGCCTTCCGCTGACGATTTTCCGGCTGCGGGACGAGGATGAAATTGCGGTGCTGGAAATGGGAATCAGCCATTTTGGCGAGATGCATGAGCTTGCGCGCATCGCGAAGCCGGACACCTGCGTGATCACGAATATCGGGCAGTGCCACCTGGAGTTTCTGGGGGACCGTGACGGCGTGCTGCGGGCAAAGTCGGAGATTTTTGATTTTCTGCGGGAGGACGGGTATATTATCCTGAACGGAGAGGATGATAAGCTTGAGACGCTGCGCGAGGTCAGAGGAATCCGTCCGGTGTTTTTTGGTCTTGGAAAGGAATGTGCAGTTTATGCGGACTGCATTTCGCCATGCGGGTTGTCTGGCGTAGCGTGCCGGATCCACACGGAGCAGGGGACATTCGACGTGACAGTGCCGATTCCAGGACTTCACATGGTGCTGAATGCACTTGCAGGGACGGCAGTTGGGCTGCATTACGGGCTGACACTGGAGCAGATCCGTGCAGGAATTGAGAGTCTGCAGCCGGTGGACGGGAGATTTCATATTATCCGGACGGAGAAGCTCACGCTGATCGATGACTGCTACAATGCAAATCCGATGTCGATGGTTTCGTCCCTGAAGGTGCTGAACGATGCGCTGGGCAGAAAGGTAGCGGTGCTCGGCGATATGGGGGAGCTTGGGCCAGAGGAAGCTTCGCTGCACCGGGAGGTCGGCGTGCAGGCGGGAGCACTCGGCATCGACCGGTATCTGCTTGCGGGGCCGCTGTGCCGGAATCTTGCAGAAGGGCTGCTCTCCGTGCGCCCGGATGCGGAAGTGACCTGCTATGAGACTCTGCAGGAGCTGCTGCGGGATCTGCCGGGACAGCTGCAGCCGGATGACACGGTACTGGTCAAGGCATCGCACTTTATGCATTTCGAGAAGGTCGTGGAGCTGCTGAAGGAGCGGTAGAGTGAGTGAAATGATTCTGGATGGAGAATAAGGTGAGCTGTGGAGTGTAAGGAATCTGTATGCCATGCTCAATGAGACAACAGAGAACGGTGGAAAATGGCAATAGAATGAGGAAAGAAAAGACATGTATATCATAGCAGGACTCGGAAATCCGGGGAAGGAGTACGCGAACACGCGGCACAACACGGGGTTTTGCTCGGTGGAGCGGCTTGCGGACCGCTTCCGGATTTCCTTTGACACGAAAAAATTCCGTGCGCTGTGCGGAAGCGGCTATATCGAAGGACAGAAGGTACTGCTTTTGAAGCCGCAGACCTACATGAACCTGAGCGGAGAGAGCATCCGCGCGGCGTGTGATTTCTACAAGATTGACCCGGAGACAGAACTGATTGTGATTTATGATGATATCAGCCTGCCGCCGGGCCAGCTGCGTGTCCGAAAAAAGGGCAGCGCAGGCGGACACAACGGGGTCAAAAGCATCATCGCGCATCTTGGCACGCAGACTTTTCTGCGCGTGAAGGTCGGCGTCGGCGCGAAGCCGGAGGGGTATGACCTGGCCGACTATGTGCTGGGACACTTTTCAAAGGGAGAGAAGGAAGCGATGGAGGAAGCCTATGACCGCGCGTCGCAGGCGGCGGCTGCACTTTTGTCTGACGATGTGGAGCATGTGATGAATGAGTACAACCGGGGTGTGTGACGGAGTATGGTGCCGGTATGAAAAAGTGGTATGACGTATAGAAAATTATGCTGCACAACTAAAAGATTTGCGGGAGCAGGCTGAATGCGTTGCCCCGCATTTGTTCACAGGGAAGATTTGCACGCGAAAGATCAGAAGGGCGGAAAACGCTGGAAACGGAGTAGATATGAGGGCATTGACAGCACCGATGCAGCAGCTGGGCGAATTTGTGGAGATCCGGCGAAAGCTGCACGGGAATCAGGGTGTGGTCCAGGTAACTGGCTGCATCGATTCCCAGAAATCCCACTTCATTTGCTGCGCGGGAGAGGGATATTCACATAAAATTATTATTACCTACAGCGATTTGCGGGCGCGGGAGCTGTACGAAAACTATCGGTTCTTTGACCGGAATGTCCTTTATTTTCCGGCAAAGGATCTGATCTTTTTTCAGGCAGATATTCATGGGAATGTGCTGACACAGCAGCGCCTTGCAGTATTGAAAGCGCTCGTAGAGAGGAAACAGCTGACGGTTATCACGACTATGGCGGCCTGCATGAATCACCTGATGCCGTTTGAGGCATGGCGTGACCGGATTCAGGTCCTGGATGCGGGAGAGACGCTGGAGATCGAGGAGTTTAAGCGGGAGCTGACCGGGCTTGGATATGAGCGTGTGGCGCAGGTGAACGCCCCCGGCCAGTTTGCGGTGCGCGGCGGCATCCTGGATGTGTATCCGCTGACGGAGGAAAATCCGGTCCGGATTGAGCTGTGGGACGATGAGATTGATTCGATCCGCAGCTTCGACGTGGAAAGCCAGCGCTCCATTGAGAATCTGGACTCCCTGTATCTGTATCCGGCTGCGGAGCTGCTTCCCTCTCAAAAGCAGCGCGAGAGCGCTCTGAAAAAGCTGGAGAAGGAGGCCAAAAAAGCAGAGGCGTTGTTCCGGAAGGAGAATAAGCCGGAGGATGCCACCCGTGTGAAGGAGCTGCTGGCGAATGCGCGCGATGCGCTGACAGAATTCGAGGAGCCCCTGTCTATGGAGGGCTATATTGATTACTTTGTAGAGCAGCCTGCCGCGTTTTTTGATTACTTTGACCCGGCTTCCACGCTGTTTTTCCTCGATGAGCCGAACCGCCTGCTGGAGAGCGGCGACGCGGTGGAAATGGAATTCCGTGAAAGTATGCAGCACCGGCTGGAGAAGGGCTATGTGCTGAGCGGGATGACGAATATTCTGTATTCCTGCCAGGAGGCGGCAGGGATGCTTTCCCGCAAGAATGCGGTAGGGCTGTGCACGCTGGAGAATGCGCGTGCTCCCTTTGTGGTGTCCGGAAAATTCAGTCTGACGGTTCATTCCGTGAGTCCGTACAATAACAGCTTTGAGCTGCTTGTGAAGGATCTGCTGCGCTGGAAAAAGAACGGCTACCGTGTTGTTCTGCTGTCTGCGTCGCGGACGCGCGGCAGCCGTCTGGCCGGCGATCTGCAGCAGGAGGGACTGAACAGCTTCTACACGGAAGAGGAGTCGCGCGAGGTGCAGCCAGGGGAAATCCTGATCACAAACGGCAGCACGGCGCGCGGTTATGAATATCCGCTGATCAAGTTCGTGGTCATTGCAGAGAGTGATATTTTCGGGCAGGAGCAGAAGAAAAAGAAAAAGCGGAAGCGCTTCGAGGGCAAGGAAATCAGCAGCTTTACAGAGCTGTCGGTTGGCGATTACGTGGTGCATGAGAGCCATGGACTCGGCATCTACCGGGGAATTGAGAAGATTGAGGTCGATCATGTCATCAAGGACTACATGCGGATCGAGTATGCAGACGGGAATAAGCTGTTCGTACCGGCGACGCAGCTGGACGTCATCCAGAAATATGCAGACGGCGATACGGAGCGGATTCCCAAACTGAACCGGCTTGGCACCTCGGACTGGAGTAAGACGAAGACGCGTGTGCGCAAGGCGGTGCGGGAGATCGCGGAGGATCTGGTGAAGCTGTATGCACAGCGGGAGCGCAAGGAAGGCTTTGTCTACAGCGAGGATACTACCTGGCAGAAGGAATTTGAGGAAATGTTTCCTTTCGAGGAGACGGAGGATCAGCTGACCGCAATCGAGGCGGTGAAGCAGGATATGCAAAGCCCCAAGATTATGGACCGCCTGGTCTGCGGCGATGTCGGGTATGGCAAGACCGAGATCGCGATCCGCGCGGCGTTCAAGGCGGTGCAGGATGGCAAGCAGGTTGCCTACCTGGTGCCGACGACGATCCTTGCGCAGCAGCATTACAATACGTTTGTTCAGAGGATGAAGGAATTTCCGGTGCGCGTGGATTTGATGTGTCGGTTCCGGAGTTCGGCGGAGCAAAAGCGGACCGTCCGGGATCTGCAAAAGGGTCAGGTGGACATTGTGATCGGGACGCACCGGCTGCTGTCGAAGGATGTGGAGTATAAGGACCTTGGGCTGCTCATCATCGATGAGGAGCAGCGGTTTGGCGTGACGCACAAGGAAAAGATCAAACAGCTGAAGTCGGATATTGATGTGCTGACGCTGACAGCGACGCCGATCCCGCGAACGCTGCACATGAGCCTTGTCGGGATCCGCGATATGAGCGTGCTGGAGGAGGCGCCGCAGGAGCGTGTGCCGATTCAGACCTATGTCATGGAGTACAATGAGGAGATGGTGCGCGAGGCTATCAGCCGGGAGCTTTCGCGCGGCGGACAGGTCTACTACGTCTACAACCGGGTCAATACGATCATCGAGATGACCAACCGCATCGCGGAGCTTGTCCCGCAGGCACAGGTGGCCTTTGCGCACGGGCAGATGAAGGAGCGCGAGCTTGAAAAGATCATGTTTGACTTCATCAATGGAGAGATTGATGTGCTCGTGACGACGACGATCATCGAGACTGGGCTGGATATCTCCAATGTCAATACGATGATCATTCACGACGCGGACCGGTTCGGGCTTTCGCAGCTCTACCAGCTGCGGGGACGTGTCGGGCGTTCGAACCGGACGGCGTATGCGTTTCTGATGTACCGGAGGAATAAGCTGCTGAACGAGATCGCGGAGAAGCGTCTGTCTGCGATCCGGGAGTTCACAGAGCTTGGCAGCGGAATCAAAATTGCGATGCGCGACCTGGAGCTTCGGGGCGCGGGCAATCTGCTGGGCAGCGAGCAGCACGGCCATATGGAAGCAGTCGGCTATGATCTGTACTGCAAGCTGCTGAATGAGTCGGTGCAGGAACTGCGCGGGGTACAGCAGCCGAAGGAGGATTTTGAGACGGAAATCGACCTCGACATCGACGCGTTTATCCCGGATACGTATATCCCGAACGAGTCCCAGAAGCTGGATATCTACAAGCGGATTGCGGGAGTCCAGACGGAGGAAGAGTACGACGATATGCTGGAGGAACTGCTGGATCGCTTCGGAGAGCCGCCGCGCGCCGTACAGAATCTGCTGCTGGTGGCGCGGCTGAAGGCGCAGGCACATGCGCTCTACATCATTAAGGTGGCGCAGAACGGCGATGCCATCCGGCTGGTAATGTTCGAGCGCGCCCGGATCAATGTGGCGGGGATCGAGCCGCTCGTGAAGTATTACCGGGGCAGACTGAAGTTCACGATGGATAAGAAAAATCCGTATTTTACGTATTTCCGGGCGAAGCGCGGCGGCCGCGAGGCGGACAACGTCATCGAGACCGTGCGGGAGGTACTCGCGGCGATGGAGACGATGGTCGGAGAGGAAAAATAGCGCCACATGCAAAAGGATATTTGCTCGCCCAGTGATTGCTCACCGGAAACGAAACAAAGTGGTTATTTCGAAACAGGGCTATCACCTGCTGCAATAGGGGATAGCCTTATTCTGTAACCGCAAAAATACAGCATTTTTAATGTTACAGTTCAGCCATGCATAAA
>DKWE01000062.1 GCA_002491565.1 Lachnospiraceae bacterium UBA7160
TGCCTCAGAAATGCCTGCTGCATTGTGTTAATCAGACAGAAGGTTTTTCGTTTTACTGTTTCCATATCCCAGTCCGGACGCCAGGCCGCCAGCATGATACACTGAATTCCTGGGCATCTGTCTCTATCTCTGGAGTACTTGCACAAGGATTCCTGTACTATCCACGAGCAAAAAATTCCCTGCCGCCCGGATTTTGCTCCAGGCAGTAAGGACCCATGCTTCTTCTAAGATTGCTCTTTTCTTGATTTCCAAACCTTCGCCAGGATATCCTTCAAAACCAGAAAGGCATCCAGTTCACTGTACCCATACTCCGTCTTCAGCTCATCGATCAGAATGCCTAACCGCGCCGCATAGTTTGCCGCATTGACCTCCTTCTGGTAGTTCAGCAGAATCGGATATTTTTTGCCCCAGGCATTTGTCCAGTCAATTTTTTCCTCAAGTTCTTCGCTTGTCCGGTCAATAATCTGCTGAATTTCCTTTACATCCACATCAAATTCGATCAGCTCATCCAGCGACACATTATACAGCAGAGCCATCTGCTTGGACTGGCGGATATCCGGCAGCGTTTCGTCTGTCTCCCACTTTGAGACTGTCTGCCTGCTTACCCCCAGTTTTTCGGCAACCGCCTCCTGTGAAAGCCCGCATTTTTTCCGTGCGTGGAACAGATTGTTTCCTAATTTCATTCTCATCACCTCATTCGCTTTGATAAGGCAAGTATACTACTATCGAGAAGATAAAGCTACCAATTATACCTTGCAGTTTTGCACGTTTTCCTCCGTAAAAGAGAATTTGTTTTGTCATAACAAATACTCTTTCATATCCTCGACAACCTGGTTCCCGCATCGAGTAAGCTCGCCAAGTACACGGTTGATACCCTGTTCACTCTTGTACCAATTATCTTTTGTAATGTTGTAACAATGTATCGGGCAGACTTTTATTTCAACATCAGGAAAGGCCATTTGATAAAGCATAAGACAACGCCGGGCGTGAAACGCTTTGCAAACAATCAATGCGTTCTTTATCTCTATCCCTTTTAAATGCGTTGTCACGGGTATGCCCTGATTTATCTTCTCTGATGATTGCATCATCAGGTACACCGTTTTTAATAAGCACATCTGTAAAGAACTCACAGTCAGACTGATAATCACCGTTGTATATATCTGCCTTTGAGCGAACGCCTGGCCATTTATCACGCTTAACGCTGATGCCGCCTGACGCAATAATCCATTTCGCATATTCAGGCTGTTCGGGGTGTGAGCCACCGGGCAAAAAGATAGCATCAACCTTTTCGGGCTTGTCAGAAACAAATATATAGTTTGAAATATCTGTTATAATTTTCATCCGTTTTAATGAATGTGTTTGTTTCATATGTTTTTCTCCTCAAATTCTCTTTTAGCGTTCTCTAATCGTAACCGCAATTTCATCTCCAAATGATTTACATATTTTATTCCGAATAGCTTTCGTTACACCAATAATATAACAGGGCGTACCCATTTTAACCACCTGTCCGTCATAGGGCTCATCGTCAAAGGTCGCGTGTACCAGCAGCCTGCCCTTTCCATATATCGCTTTAATATCATATGGAACTTCAATATATGCGGCATCCATATCGCCATTTTGTAAAATCTCTGCAGTAAATCTTAGTTCCATCTTTCATAGACCTCCAAATTTCCCGGCTTGCCTTATCCCCATCTTATACTCATCAATGAACCTCTCCATCCGCTTCATCCCAGGCATCTCCGTGTCGAAGTCACCCAACTGGAAAGGCATAACCAGATACCGAATATGAGGGTGCTGCAAAGCTGTCGGAAGCTACAAGCTATCGTATATGGCCATGCGGTCTGTTATCGGAGCTTGTGTCTTACCTGCATTTTGCAACACCCTCATTTGCATCAGAAACTTTCTATTTATAAAGCGGACTTACGCCATGACATAAGCTTCCAGTGTCTTTGCAACCGCCCCAGAGCCCGCGGAAAGCTCCTGGAAGTAGCCGAGCACCCGCTCGGCCAGTCCGGCTTCATACAGGCTGACGCCGAATATTTTCTCATTTGCAAGGATCGGTGCAAGCTTTTCGGCTGCAGTCTCCGTGTGGCCAAGTGAAAGTCCCTCAAACTGCGGACGAAGCGCGTCCAGCATCGGATCCGGGCTTAAGGAAAACTCCTTCCCCTGATCATCGACGCCCATCAGATACCGCAGCCAGCCCGCAAATACGAGCGGCACCATCGTCAGCGAATCCACCGACAGCTTCTCCGAGTCCAGATAGCACTTCACGGTCTCGCCAAAACGAATCGGCAGCTTCTGTGAGGTATCGGTCGCGATCCGCTGCGGAGTATCCGGCATGAATGGATTCGGGATACGCAGACGAAGTACCTGATCCAGGAACTCCTCCGGCGAAAGGATTCCCGGATTCACCACAACCGGCATTCCTTCCTGATAGCCGATTCGCTCCACCATCCGGTGCAGCACAGGGTTCTTCATCTCCTCCGAAATCCGCTCATAGCCGAGCAGGCAGCCGTAAACAGCCAGCGCCGTATGCAGCGGATTCAGGCAGGTGCAGACCTTCATGCGCTCTGTGCGGTCCACCGTCTCGCGGTCTGTAAAAATAATCCCGCCCTTTTCCAGCGGCGGACGGCCATTCGGGAAATGATCCTCCACAACCAGATATTCACACTCCTCCGCATTGACAAAGGAGGACGCATATGTGCCGCGCTTCGTGACCACCTGCCCGATCCCGTCGATGCCATCCTTCACCAGAAGCGACTCCACGAACGGGTCCGGGCGCGGGGTAATTTTATCGATCATCGTGCATGGGAAAGAAACCTGATCCGGATCGTCGAGCCACGCAAGGAACCCCTGCTCCACAAAGCCGCCCTGAGCCCACGCCTCTGCAATCTCCATGATCGAACGCTTCAGCACATCCCCGTTGTGCGAGCAATTGTCCATGCTGACGCACGCCAGCGGCAGTGCACCATTCTGAAAACGCTCATACAGCATTGCCGCTACGAGCCCCATATAGCTCTTCGGCTTCGCAGGACCACACTCCATATCCTCCCGGACTGCCGCAGACAGCTCTCCGTTGCCTCCGCGCAGGCTGTAGCCTTTTTCTGTAATCGTAAAGCTGATCATCTGCAGAGACGGCGCGCGGAAAATCTCTTTCATCCGGGCAAAGTCCGCTTCACAGGCACTGCCCGACACGAGGGATTCCACAATGCTCCCAATCACCGTTTTTTCGACGGTTCCATCTGCCTTCAGCGTCACCAGCACACTCAGGTTGTCATGCGGACGGTACACCTTTTCAATGATTTCCGCATTGCTGCCTCCCGCCGCCACGATCCCACAGTCCATCTCCCCTGCATCCAGCAGCTTCTGCACCACGTTCGCCTGGAATGCCCGAAAGATATTTCCCGTTCCAAAATGCAGCCAGATGGGATTCTTCTTCGTCTTCTCACTGACACGCTCATAATCAAATTCCGGCAGCCGGTAGCCCTCATCCAGATACTGCTGCCGGTCCCGGAGGATTCCTTCTCTTGTAAGCTCCATGTTGTTTCCCTTCTTTTCACACCAGATTGCCGAAGCGCTGCCCCGGCAATCCTTTTCTTCTTTCTTCCATATTCTGTTACACAATTTGCAAATTCCTGATCCATCTGACGAAATATGCCCCTATATCCAATCATTCCATTGACTGACAAAAGTGCCAGAGTGCTCCCTATAGCCCGATAAAATATGTCTGGATATCAGATAGGTCCATTTTACCAGACAACTGTACCTCTATATTAGCCGCAAAGCCATCATAAGCTGCGTCATCCGATTCACTGCACTCTTACTTCAGATCAAACCCGAAATACCGTACCGCATTATTATAGGAAATTCCCTTCACGATCCGCTCCAGCGCCCGGTAGTCCTCCGGATACTCTCCATTTTCCACCCATCCGCCAAGCAGCTCGCACAGAATCCGGCGGAAATACTCATGACGCGTATAGGAAAGGAAGCTTCTGGAGTCCGTCAGCATTCCGATGAAGTTGCCGAGCAGCCCAAGATTCGCCAGCGAGGTCAGCTGTGCGGTCATACCGGTCTTGTGATCATTGAACCACCATGCGCTTCCCTGCTGGATCTTGCCGATTGCCGACGCGTCCTGGAAACAGCCGATAATCGTTCCAATTGCCTCATTGTCATGCGGATTTAAGGAATACAGAATCGTTTTCGGTAGCTGGTCCTCCATCATCAGCGCGTTCAGGAAATCTGCTGTCTGTGCTGCCGATGCCGTATCTCCAATGCAGTCATACCCCGTATCCGGCCCGAGCTGTGCATAGCGCAGACGGTTGTTGTCACGCTTGCAGCCATAGTGCAGCTGCATCACCCAGCCAAGGCGGTGATATTCCCTTCCGACAAAGAGCAGAAATGCCGTCTTGAACTTCTCCTCCTGCTCCTTTGTAAGCAGCTCTCCGGCAAGCCTTGCCGCAAAAATCTTCTCAATTTCTTCCTCATCAGCCGGAACATACATCACATATTCCAGGCCATGATCCGACACCCGGCAGCCCTGTTCCCGGAAAAATTCCATACGCTTTGTCAAAGCTGTCTTCAGTGTAGCAAAGCTGTCGATCTTTACCTCGGCCGCCTTCCCGAGACGATCCAGATACTCCGGGTAATCCGGTTTCTCCAGATTCATCGCCTTGTCCGGACGCCAGGCCGGAAGCACCTGTACCTCGAAGGTCGGATCTGCCGCGATCGCGCGGTGCCACTCTAAGGTATCCGCCGGGTCATCCGTCGTACACAACAGGCGCACATTCGAACGGCGGATCAGGTTCCGCACCGACATCTCCGGCTTTGCAAGCGCTGCATTGCACAGATTCCAGACTTCCTCGGCTGTCTCCCCGCACAGATGTCCGGTATATCCGAAATACCGCTTCAGCTCCAGATGGCTCCAGTGGTACAGCGGATTGCCGATTGCCATCTCCAGCGTCTCAGCCCACTTCTGAAACTTCTCCCGGTCTGAAGCGCCGCCTGTGATATAGTACTCATCCACGCCATTAGAACGCATCTGGCGCCACTTGTAGTGATCTCCGCCGAGCCACACCTGCGTAATATTCTCAAAACAGCGATCCTCCGCAATCTCCTGCGGATTGATGTGACAATGGTAATCGATAATCGGCATATGCTCCGCATACTCATGGTACAGCTTCTGTGCTGCCTGCGTCGACAGCAGAAATTCTTCATTCATAAACGGTTTCATTTTAAAATTTTCCTCCTTCCACACAATCGATGTGTGGTTATGTTTCTACATCAGATGCGCTTTTTCCATTCTCACCGAACTCATGCGCAAGATAATGAGTCCTCCGCATCAGATGTACCGCTTTCTTTCCTAATGTACAAGGCTCACACAAGCCCGGATGTGGTTCCGCGGATCATGATATCTCCCGACACCGACATGCACGATGGCACGGCTTCCCCGTCGAAGACCTGCATCAGCATCGCTACCGCACTCCGGCTGCAGTACTCCAGGTGATTATCGATGCTTGTGATCTCCGGCTCACAGCAAATCGCGATTCTGGAATTGTTGTAGCCGACAATCTGCAGTTCCTCCGGCACCGCAAGTCCGGCTGCCCGCGCGAACTTATGCGCGCCGACTGCCAGCTCATCATCCGAGGTCAGGATCACATCCCACCGTTCCCCCTGAGCAAACCGTTCCAGCAGCACCTGCCGTGTCTCCTCGATCGAACCGTTAAACTGCAGCATCTGACGCTCTGGCAGTTCCTTCCCCGCATCCGCGAATGCCTGCCGCACCCCGGCCGCTTTCTGCCTGCCGCTGTAGGTCAGGGATCGAAACAGATACAGAATCTGGTCCGTTGTCTTTAAAAACTGCGCCGTCACATTCCGCATGATTTCCCGGTCGTCACAGAGCGCGCAGTACACATTCGGCGCCTTCAGGCTGCCATTTAAAATGACAACCGGCACCTCACGGGCCGCTTCTACAATATACTGATTCTTCTCCTGGTCTGCCTCGACAAAATTCGAGCCTGCCAGAATCAGCGCATCGACCCGCTTTGACAAAAGCAGATTCAGATACTTTGCCTTCACCTGAGTATCGTAGCCGGTGCAGCACAAAAGCGCATCGTACTGATACTTCCGAAGCTCCTGTTCGATGTAGTAGACCGCAGATGCCAGCACCGCGTCCGAGCTGTCCGCGCAGAGGATTCCGACTGTGTTCATCGTACCAAGACCGAGCCCCCGCGCAAACGCATTCGGCTGATAGCCTGTCTCCTCCATGACTGCCAGAATCTTCTGCCGCGTCTTTTCGCTCACACGGCTGTTACCATTCAACACACGCGAAACCGTAGCGATGGATACGCCGGCCTTCTCAGAAATATCATAAATATTCATACGACACCTCCTGACTCCTTACACAGCACTTGCGCGGCAGGGCAACACTCAGTCCCATTCGTTTCCAGGTCTGGCAACCACTGCAATAGCAGGCAGCAAAATAACTATGTCCACACCTGCACATACCTGTCTCTCAGGAAAAACTATGTAAGTACTTACATCGTAACATGAGTATATCTCACCTTTCCTAAAATTTCAACTACTTTCTCAAAATTATTTTTTCTTATATTTAAAACAATTATTGACATTTCCGTGTCATGCATTTACAATGTAAGTGCTTACAATATTTTGTCTTAGCAAACCGCATGCAACGGTTTCCGGATCCCTTTTGAGGGCCATATCTTCTGTGTATTTCAGGTCTTCCAAATGCAAGGGCGATGCGGTTTACGGGCAGCAGACAGGCTGGCATAACTGCCGCCAGGAAGGATACAGCTGTGCAGCACGGACACGGCTGTGAAAGGATTTCATTATGCAGACTTATATCCGGATTCACCCCGACGACAATGTCGCCGTTGCGCTCTGTCCCCTGCAAAAAGGGCTTTGTGTCTGCGGCGTTCCCTTACAGGAAGACATCCCGCAGGGACACAAATTCGCTCTGCGTTCCATCGCCTGCGGCACGCCCGTCCTCAAATACGGGCAGCCCATCGGCACAGCCTCCGCCGACATCCCGGCAGGCAGCTGGATCCACACACACAATCTGAAGACCGCCCTCGGCGACCTCCTCACCTACCACTGGGACGGTCCGCCTGCTCCGCTTTCTCCGAAGGAGGAAGCCTTTTTCCAGGGCTTTGTCCGCCCGGACGGCACTGTCGGCGTGCGCAACGAGATCTGGATCATCCCTACTGTTGGCTGTGTCAATCATGTTGCGGCCGCCATCGAGCGCGGCGCACGGGAATATCTTCACGGCACGGTAGACGGACTTGCCGCCTTTTCCCATCCCTACGGCTGCTCCCAGATGGGCGAGGACCAGGAGGCTACGCGGACGATCCTTGCCGACCTGATCCGCCACCCGAATGCAGGCGGGGTGCTTGTTCTCGGCCTTGGCTGTGAGAACAGCAATATCAGCGAGCTGAAGCGCTATCTCGGAGCATACGATCCTGCGCGCATCCGGTTTCTCGTTGCGCAGGAATCGGAGGATGAGGTAGCGGACGGCATCGCTCTTGTGAAAGAGCTGATCGACTATGCGGCATCCTTCCATCGGGAGCCAGTCAGCAGCAGCCATCTGATTGTCGGGATGAAATGCGGAGGCTCCGATGGTCTCTCCGGTATCACAGCAAACCCCACGGTCGGACGTTTTTCCGATGAGCTTGTCGCGCGCGGCGGCACAACGATCCTGACTGAAGTGCCGGAAATGTTCGGCGCAGAAACGCTCCTGATGAAACGCTGCGAGACACAGGAAATCTTCGACCAGACGGTTTCTCTGGTCAACAGCTTCAAGCAGTATTTCAAGAGCCACAACCAGACCATTTACGAGAACCCATCCCCCGGCAACAAGCAGGGCGGGATCTCGACACTGGAGGATAAGTCCTTAGGCTGCACTCAGAAGTCCGGCTCTGCACCGGTACACGGCGTCCTCTCCTACGGCGAACTCGTCAGAAATCCAGGCCTGCATCTGCTCTGGGCCCCGGGCAATGACCTTGTCGCCTCCACGGCACTTGCAGCCTCCGGCGCGCAGATCATCCTGTTCACAACCGGGCGCGGCACCCCGTTCGCATCGCCGGTTCCCACCGTCAAGATCGCCACAAACACCCAGCTCGCCTTGAAAAAAAAGAACTGGATCGACTTCAACTGCGGCGGCATCGTGGACGGCGCCACGATCGAGGAGACCGAGCAGCAGCTCTTTACCTATGTCCTCCGCGTCGCCTCTGGCGAACAAACTGCATCGGAACGCGCGGGATATCATGATCTCGCTATTTTTAAGCAAGGTGTGACATTGTAGCTGACAGAAAAACAGAGGCTGTGAAATTCTGGAATACGGAAGTATTTTTCACTTTACAAAAAGGAGCTATTTATATGAAGACACTCAGTTATCAGACATTGCAGGAGCTGTCCTACGACGGGTACCTGCTCAAGGACGCCCCGGAGCGGATCCTCCAGTTCGGAGAAGGGAATTTTCTTCGGGCATTCGTAGATGATTTTATAGACCGCATGAATGAGCATGCAAATTTCCAGTCCAAGGTTGTTGTCTGCCAGCCAGGTTCTCCCAATCCGGCAGGCGCAGACCGCATCAACGCACAGGAGGGCCTGTACACACTGCTGCTGCGCGGACAGGAGGACGGCGCACCAGTACAGAAAAAACGCATCATCTCCTGCATCAGCAGGTGCCTGAACCTCTACCGCGATTTTGATGAATTTCTCGCCTGCGCGAAAAATCCGGACCTGCGCTTTATCACCTGCAATACGACAGAGGCAGGCATCGTCTATGACCCAGCCTGCCAGCTTGCAGACCGTCCGGCAGCGAGCTATCCCGGTAAGCTGACCCAGTTTCTGTACCGCAGATTCCAGGAGCTTGGCAGCACACCGGGCAAAGGCTTTATCATTCTCGCCTGTGAGCTGATCGATGACAACGGGCTGGAGCTGGAACGCTGCATCCTGCGCTACGCCGAACAGTGGAAACTGGGAAGTGCGTTTACCGACTGGCTAAAACAGGAAAATCTCTTCTGTTCTACACTGGTGGACCGCATTGTAACCGGCTATCCGCGCAGCGAAGCAGACTCCCTGTGCGATTCCTTCGGATACCGCGACAATCTGATCGATACCGGCGAACCGTTCGCGATCTGGGTCATTGAAGGACCACAGTGGCTGAAGCAGGAGCTTCCGTTCGAGCAGGCGGGTTTGCCCGTACTCCTCTGTAACGACCATCATCCGTATAAGCAGCGCAAGGTCCGGATCCTGAACGGCGCACATACCTCGATGGTGCCCGGCGCTTATCTGGCGGGGCTTGACATTGTCCGCGACTGCATGCACGATCCGACGGTCAGCCGTTTTCTGGACAAGACGATCTACGATGAGATCCTTCCGACCCTGACTCTGCCGCGCCAGGAGCTGCTGGATTTTGCCGCTTCCGTGAAGGAACGTTTCGCAAATCCATTCATCGATCACGCCCTGCTGTCCATCTGCCTGAACTGCACTTCCAAGTGGCGTGCACGTGTACTGCCCTCCCTGAAAGCTTATGTACAGCAAAACAGCGCCCTTCCGCCCTGCCTAACTGCCTCCTTCGCGTTTTACCTTGCGTTTTATTATGGAGGAAAACTTACGCCGGACGGTCTTCTCTGCGAGCGGCCGGCTGGGGCGAAAGCTTCCGCCCCGGACACCCCATCCACCTACCTGATCAAAGACGACCAGGCTGTGCTCGACTTCTTTGATGCGCACAGTGCAGATGATGCAGCTGTCCTTGTTCACTGCATCTGCACAACTACCGCATTCTGGGATGAGGACTTAACTACCATCCCAGGCTTCGAGAAAGAAGTCACACGGCTCCTGACATTCCTCCTTCCGAATGGGACGCGCGCTGCAATGGAGATGCTGCTATAGGCAAGTAAGCTTTGTCCACAAATACGGCAGCCTGCACAAGTCCCTGACGCTACCTCTTCTAAATCAGGGCGCACACGCCAATAGCACACAATTCGCACCAGCTGAAGCGGAACATGAACGAAATGAGAGTGCCGCAAAATAGCAGAAAGCTACAAGTTATGGTACATGTCCACTCGACCAAGTACCTATTCCTGTGCCCTGACTGCATTTTGCGTCACCCTCATCTGGTCTGACGTATATTATGGTTCCAGTTCAGGCGACCCGGCCGAAAAGAATGTATGGGGAGCTGGCAGATCCTCATACATTCCTCTCTCAGGTAGTGGCTGGCTGAACTGTAATATTTTATGATATTCCGCGTAAAATCCCGGCTGCCATACAACTGCAATCTCACTTTTTGATATACTCCGGATACTGTCTGCACACCATCTCGCGGTCGATCTGGTAACGGTTCAGATGCTTCTCCATCACCCGCTTCGCTTCCTTTGCGTCCTGCACCCGGATCGCCTCCAGGATTGCACGGTGATCCTCCACAATCTTCAGATCCTTGACCGCACTCAGCGCCATACTGCGCACCCGGTCAAAATGAACCGTCATGCTTTCCATCAGCGCATAACTCTGCCTCTTATTTGCAATCTCAAACAACATCCGGTGAAATTCATTGTCCTGCTCCAGCAATTTCTCCATCGCCAGATTCTGGATCGTAAACTCCTGCAGCTTCACATTTGCTTCCAGCTCCGCGATCTGATACGGCGTCGCCGTCTGGCAGACCAGCTCCACCACTGCGCATTCCAGCACCGAACGCATAAACCGCGCTTCCTCTACCATCTCATAATCAATCAGCGACACTGCACTTCCCCGCTGCGGATATATTTCCACGATCCGGACTTTCGCCAGATCCTGCAATGCCTCCCGCACCGGTGTCCGTGAAAGTCCAAGCTTCGCAGCCAGTTCGTTCTCGCTGATCTTACTCCCGGGCGCCAGCTCCAGCCGGATAATGTTCTCCTTAATTGTTCGCAGCGCATAGTCACGCCCTGTCTCACGACTTCCCCGTTCCGTGCAAATCATACTTCTGCCTCCTATATCATGCCATATGTAGCTTAAGCTTATCGCTGATTTCAGCGCCTGTCAAGCAAAAATGTACACTACCATACAAGGTTTCTGCTACTATTCGCATTACTTTTCCGCCAGCGCTGCCATTTCACTGAGCGTGCCTGCAACATTCCAACCTATTCGCCTTGTCAGCCCGGTCGGGAAGTACCTTTCCGTTCAGCCGTATACAGGAGCTGCACAGCAAACGAGTCTGCGGCCTGCACGACACCACAGCCAGACGGTAACTGCTTATCGCCCGTCTGCGGAGTCCGATATTCTTATTTGCTCATCTTGTCAATGGCTTCCCACAGCCCGTTCAGATAGCATGCTCCAAGTGCCCGGTCATACAGCCCGTAACCCGGCCGTCCCACCTCGTCCCAGATCATTCTTCCATGATCCGGGCGCACATACGCATCCGGGCAAGTCTCATACATCGCTTTCACGATCTCGAACAGATCCAGATCGCCCTCGCTCGATAAATGGCTCGCCTCGCGGAAATGATGCGTTCCGAGGTACTTCACATTCCGGATGTGCAGCGCATGAATTCTGCCCATCGCGCCAAAATGACGAATGATCGCCGGGATATCATTTTCCGGGTTTGATCCAAGCGAGCCCGTGCACAGGCAGAGCCCGTTACATGGCGACGGATTCAGCGCCATGATCCTGTCGAAATCCTCCTGGCTGTGCGCAATGCGCGGCAGTCCAAAGATTGGCCATGCCGGGTCATCCGGATGACACGCCATCGATACGCCAGTCTCCTCACAGACCGGAATAATCGCATCCAGAAAATACTTATAATTTTCCCGCAGCATATCCGGCGTAATGTTCTCATACTGCGCGAGCGTCGTCTCCAGCTCCGCAAGACGCTCCGGCTCCCAACCCGGAAGGGAAAAGCCGTTGCATCCCTCCGCCGTCCGTTTCACCAGCTCGACCGGCGTCATTTCCCCGAGATCCTTCTCGTCAAAATACAGGCTGTTCGATCCATCCTCCGGAATGACGCGCGCCAGGTCCGTGCGAAGCCAGTCAAAAACCGGCATGAAATTATAAACAATCACCTTAATCCCATACTTCGCAAGATTACGAATGGTCGTCTTATAATTTTCAATATAGGCATCTCTCGTCGGAAGCCCCATCTTGATATCCTCATGGACATTTACGCTCTCAATGACCTCACACGCAAGCCCTGCTTCATGGACATGGGCCACATACGCGCGGATTTCCTCTTCGGTCCATACCTCGCCTGCCGCCTTCTCATCGAGAACGCCCATCAGGCCGGTCATGCCCGGGATCTGCCGGATCTGCTTTAAGCTCACTGCGTCTCTACCTTCCCCAAACCAACGAAATGTCATTTTCATAAGATCATTCCTCCATTTTTCACCCAACACACTCAACAGCCATTGGCTGATGAGCCGCATTTTTTGTTATGTCTGGATTATAACACAACAGTTTTCATTTGTCTACTAGTATACTAGCAGACGAATTTTATCGCAATTTTGTATCATCGCGATTCACGCCTCCTCGATACAAGCAAGCCACAATTTTCCGCTGCCGCTCCGGTCGGCGCTAAACGTATGCCACCGGCAACACAGCGCCAGCCGCTTCACGCCTGTCGCGGCAATGCAACATTTTATTCAGTATTTTCTGCCTGAACTATCATGACATATCCACAGAAAGAACGAAGCCACTGCCCGGCTTCTCTTCAACCACTATGTACACAAAACCTGAGGGTGCTGCAAAATGCAGCTAGAACACAAGTCCAGGTACAAGACCGTTTAGTCCTTTCGGCAATTTTGCAGCACCCTCAGCTTCTATCCGCAGCAGTACTACCTGCAGTGCGTGCATGTGCATTTACTTTCCTGCCTGTTTCACCTGTCGACTCACTCTTTCCTGCCGCAGTCAGGATAGATTTCCTGCTCCCGTCCTTCCCGCATCATAACCGGAATGATCTCATATAATTTCTCCTTCCGGTTCTCCATACAACAGCCCGCAGGACCCGGTTGCAAGATAAAACCGTCCGTACGTCCTGCAGTCTCCATCGATGCTATTGATCTCGCCATACATCTGGCGCTCCGTATTCAGCCGCTCAAAGCTCTGCCCCTCATCCAGCGTCCGGTAAAATCCATAGACACCGCCAATCTCTCCACTGAAATAAATCGCCTTCGCATCCTTAAAATAATCTGCCTCCGGCCCTCCAAGGCCAAGCCCGGCCCGATATACCGCATCGCCCTCCCTGGTCAGACGGCACACCTCTGCTTTTCCAGTCTCTGCGCGGTACTGCAGCTTCCAGAGTCCCGCCGCACCCAGCGCCAGATAGAATACTCCGCTCTTTCCTGCTTCCCCGCGAACCTCCGTCTTGTCTGCGCAGTCAATCTTTCCGAAATCCACCTTTGGAAACTGTTCCGGCAGCGGCTTCTCATAAAAGGTGCTGCCTCCGTCGTCACTGAAGTAGAATTCGCCTCCATCTCCAAAGCCGTAGAACCACCGGCTCTCCTGATGATCCGAAAACACCTTGATGCGCCCTCTGTGCTTCTGCTCTCCATTCAGCCCATAAAATTTACAGATCGTAAAATGCTGTCCCTGATCCGCACTCGCCACGATCCGGTCGACCGGCAGCCCGTCCCCATCCGCTACACACCAGACTATTCTCTGGCAATCCGGTGACAGAGCCGCCCAGCCGGAATTGACATTCGGCTGTTCGATCCGGTGCAGTGCCTCATCCAGCTCTTCAGAAAGACCGAACGGCATCGGAAGCCGTGCAAAGCTCTTCCCCTGATCTCTTGAGAGAATAAGTCCTCCCTTCGTCTTTCCGGTCCAGTTGCCGCGCGGTGTAACCAGGAGCACCTCCGGATGCAGATCCGAGAAGTCTGCATTGATACAGGTGATATACCGGTTGCCCTGCTCATCCGCAAAGGAATTCTCACACGGACGATCCAGCTCTTCAAACACAAACCCGCCAAGGTCGCCCAGAATATCCAGCACCTGCACCTTCCCTGCCGGCAGACTGTACACGTTCAAATGTACGGTTTCCTCGATCCCGTCACTCCAGTCCGAGAAGCAGCACACCGGCGATGTGAGGGTTTTTGTCCGGAACACGCCAGTCCCTGTGTTAAACCAGGCCTCCTCCTCGTGAAACGGGTTGATCTTGAAATCACTCAGCCAGTGGATCAGTGACGTCCCGCCGTTATATTCCGGGCGCATGTAGGATGCACGGAAACGGAGTTCCCCGTCCGTCAGGCCATATAGGATCTGCTTCCAGCTTGCTCCATAATCGCATGACAGGAAAATACTGTCCCCGTCATCCTTCACGATCGTCGTCACTGCTACAAGACCGGGCGTCTGGCGGGAAACTGAAATACCGGAAAAGCCATATTCCAGCATATGTCCGTCCAGGATGTTGTTCTGCCCGGCGCCCTCTGCACGCGACACGCTCCCCGGTGTGATTTCCGTCCATTTACCGATTCTGCCGTCTGCATCCAATTCATAACGGACAACCCGTCCGTCCAATGCGTCTCCGGAATCACAGCTGTAGCCAAGCTCTGCCACATAAGAACGCCGCCCTGTCGCAGAAAATGTCACATACAAATATTTTTCATCCGCGCAGTACCGCTGCGCTGCCAGCCCCTGCACCGCACAGCCCGCAATCCGGCGGCTTTCCGGCTCCGCAAGCGGCGCAAAGGTTTCGCCTTTGTCGTAAGAAACGTACAGGCTGTGGCCGCGCATCGGGACAGACGATTCCGAGGACGGCTGTTCTGCTCCATCTGCATGCCCCGTCCATGAACCTGCTGCTCTTTTCATTCTTGTCACTCCAGCCGTGCCAACCAACAGTGCGCTGCCCACCTGCCCTACAAAGGTCAGATACTCCTCCGGCAGTCCGGCAAGCTTTCTCCAGGTCTCTCCCCGGTCACAGCTCGTCCACAACCCTTCCATCTGACTGGCAAAGTACAGCACATCCGAATCCTTCTCATCCACAAACAGCCGCTCCCCTGTGCCGCGTCCGTTCAGATTTCCATGCACACGCACCGGGATTTTGTGATAATGAAAGCTGTCCCCACAGTCTTCCGAGACCGCGAGGACGCCGCTCTCCGGGCGGTTCTCCCCGCACGCGATATAGAGCCGTTCAGGATATCTGCCATCCACAGCCAGTGCAATGGGAAACGTCTCACTCAGATCCTTTGCCGTCACATGGCTGATCAGACTCACCCATGTTTCCTTTTCCCGGTCAAACCGATATACTCCGCCAATATCCGTTCTGGCATACAGCAGCCCGTCTACCGTCGGATGATACAACAGGCCTGTCACATAGCCCCCGCCGGGAATCGGCAGATGTCGGTAGTGATATGCGCGTTCTCTCATAATGATAAACCTCCAGATATTTCATATTCCAGTATGTTTGCGCCGATGTCCATGCTTCCGCTTCGGAACCCTTCCAGATCCAGTGTCAGATATAAAAATCCAAGCTGCTTCAGTGTTTCTATGACAAGCTCTCTCTTCCCAAGCAGCTCTGTGAACGCATCCTTGTCGATCTCGATGCGCAGCACCGGATCATGGAAACGCAGCCTGACATTGTGAAAGCCCATACCGCGCAGCGCCGCCTCCCCCTGATGAATGCGTGCAAGCAGTTCCCGGTCCAGATGCGCCCCATACGGCAGCCGCGTCGCGAGACAGGGCGTGGACGGAAGCGAAGCAGTCTCCAGACCCAGGAACGCGGATATCTCACGCACCTGCGCCTTGCGGATGCCAAGCTCCAGAAGCGGGCTTCGAATCTCCAGCTCCCTGAGTGCTCTCCTGCCCGGGCGGTATTCGTTTTCATCATCCTTATTCGTGCCGTCAAACACCGCCTCATATCCTCGTGCTTCTGCCAGCTCCCTCAGGCGGGAAAACAACAGGCGCTTGCAACGATAGCACCGGTCCAGCGGATTCTGCATAATCTGAGGATCCTGAAACTCATCGACCCGGATTACCTCCCAGGCCGCTCCAAGTGCCTCTGCCCGGCTGATAGCGGTGTCTGTATCCGAATGCGGATGCAGCTGCGTCTCCAAAATGACCGCAAGGACTGGCTTCCTGCTGCACTCCACTGCCGCCTTCAACAGCAGCGTACTATCCACGCCCCCGGAATATGCAATGCAAATGCCATCCTTCTGGAAAGGTATAAGATAGTCCAGCAATTCCTGATAACGCAGCTCCAGATTGTCCACAGCTGTCCCGGACTCTCCAGCCTCTTTCGTTTGCCAAATATTTAAATCGTTCCCGTCCTGATTCCTCATATCTACAAAACCGTCCCCAGTTTTGCTCTGCATATTTTCGGAGTCAACATTGAGTCTGCTCTGCGCATTTCCGGAATTACTTTCAAGTCTGCTCTGCGCATTTCCGGAGTTATTTTCGAGTCTGCTCTGTATATTTCCAGCCTCCCTGTTCCGTCTGTTCTTCCCGTTTTCGAAATGATCTTCTTGCTGCTTCTGCGTCACCACTCCTTGCGCCCCTTTTCTTTTGCTTCCAGCTCGCCTAACTCCCTTGCATATGCCTGGATCCTGCCATACATCTCCGGAAAACCGATTCCGCTTTGCTGCGCCAGCCTGCTCACGCTGTCATTTTCCGGATAAAAGTACCTCTCCTTCCCATGCGTGCAGCACTTCACATCCGCCATCCCCCACGGAGTCTCAACCGCGGCAATCCTCCGGGCCAGTTTCGTCCGCTTAAGCTCCTGCACCCGAATACCAATCGTCGTCGTATTGCGGAATATGATCGATTCCATCTCCTGCTGCCTTGCAGGCTCACAGAGAACCTTCAACAGACAGGCCGGACGGTTTTTCTTCATATAAATCGGTACATAAAATACATCGAGTGCCCCAGCCTCTAGCAGCTGCTGCATCGTAAAGGAAAGTGCCTCTCCACTACAGTCATCAATATTGGTCTCCAGCTCCAGAATCGTATCATGCAATTCCTCTGACTCCGGCGCAAGCAGCATGGCACGCAGCAGTCCGGACGCGGCATAGTCCCGTTTTCCGGCTCCAAACCCCGTCTTCAAAATCCGAAACTGAGCTGGCAGCCCCTGCCCCTGCCCGATAGCCGCAGCGATTGCTGCCCCGGTCGGGGTCACTAGTTCCCCCTCAACGTTCGAAAGCTTCAGCCTCAGCCCATTCTTTTCACAGATCGCCGTCACCGCCGGTACCGGAACCGGAATCAGACCATGCTGACAGCGAATCTGTCCCGTTCCGTCTGTTAAGGGCGACACCACGATCCTCCCTGGCGCCAGATTATCCAGGCATACAGCAACCGCAGCGATATCTACAATCGAGTCAACCGCACCCACCTCATGGAAATGTATCTCCTCAATTGTTTTTCCATGTACGGATGCCTCCGCTTCCGCCAGGATTCGGAAGATCCGCTCCGCCAGATTCCGCGCCCCATCCGTCAGCTTCCCGGCACGGAGAATCTGCAGAATATCCGCAAGGTTACGCGCGTCATGATGGTGATGAGCATGATCCGGCGCGGGGGACACGCCATCTGTATGGAAATGATCATGCAAATACTCCATATCATGATCATGGTTGTCATGCTCCAGTATGACATCAAAATCACAGGCTCGTATGCCTGACTTGAATGTATCACTGATTTTGATAGAATATCCGGACAGCGGCAGGCTCGCAAGCGCGTCCAGCAATATCTTGCGGTCTGCGCCAAGATCCAGCAGCGCTGCAACGGTCATATCTCCGCTGATTCCGGAGTTACACTCCAGGTATAAGATAGGCTGACTCATCTGTTTTTCCCTTTCTCATTTTTCTATGTTAATTTTCCGCATAAAAAGTGCCTCACAGGGGCACACTTCTTATGCAAACCATCTATGCCTGCTGACACAGGCAGAACCAAAATAGACACCCGCGAATTCTGCAATCAAAGCCCCTGCAAACAACGGGATATTTGGACTGCGCGCTTCGGTCGGCGCTAATCGTGTGCTACCGACATACAGCGCCCTGCGCGGCAGGTCTACGTTCCACTTCGGCCGGTGCTTAACGCGTGCCGCCTGCACACAGCACCGCCAGACATCCATGCAAGCATGGCTACTTGTCCTGTTGTTCGCGGGAATAAAGGAGGATCCTGACTATGCTTTCCATTCATTCGGAAGAACAATTTGTTAAGGAAGTACTGCAGGCCGAAGAACCGGTGCTGGCAGACTTTTTCGCAACCTGGTGCGGCCCCTGCCGGGCAATGGCTCCACTAATGGACGAACTGGACCAGACAAACCACTTCTGTCCAATCGCCAAAATCGATATTGATGAAGTTCCGGGGCTTGCACAGCAATATCACGTCGCATCTGTCCCCAGCTTCCTGCTGTTCCGAAACGGCAAAGTTGCCGCACGCAAATCCGGTATGATGTCACGCCGGGAGCTGGAAGAGCTTGTGAAGCTCTGAGTGTATCTGAAGCACCTCCGGTTTTACATCCGCATCAACGGCAGTCGCTTCAAGCGCCTGCCTTACCCTTGCAGCAGCGGCAATATTTCTGCCATCAGTCTCGCATCGATCTGCCCCGGTGCGGAAGCATGCCCGCTGGAAGCAAAGGTCACGGCTGAGCCGTCCAGCGCCCCCGCCATGCGCGTGATCATGCCGAGCCGTCCCATCGCCATCGTAATATACGGGCGGTCCGCATACTGCTCCTCCATTCGAATCGACACATCCAGCAGACGCAGCACATCCCGCCTGCTGCACGGCATCACTGCTGCTTTCGTGATGTCCGCTCCAATCTCCTGCATCCTGCAAAGAATCCGCAGCAGTTGCTCTGATTCCGGCGTTTTCTGGAAGTCGTGGAACGAACAAACTGCCCTGCATCCTCTGACCTGCACAGCATGAATCAGCTTCTGCGCCAATTCTTTCCCGCGATTCCACTCAATATCAACCAGGTCCGCCATCTGCGTTTCGGCCGCCCGCTCGTTCAAGCGCACATACGCTTCCGGTAAAAGACTGCGCTCCCCTCCCTCTTCTTTCGTCCGAAAGGTAAAAAGAAGCGGCGTATTTCCAAGCTGTTTCCGCAAGATGGTGAGCGCCTCCTCAAGCCGCCCCGGCTTGTCCACCTCCGCATAATAATCTGCGCGCCACTCAACCAGATCCGGACGGTTTTCCAGTATGTGTACCGTCTGTTTCTGTAAATCTTCTATGTCAGCAGCAACTACCGGAATGCAGATTTTCGGAATTTCTGCCCCGAGTATTAAATCCCGCACATGAACTATACGCCGGTTTTCTTGCTTCTCTGCTTCTCTTCCTGCCTGACCCTCCAACATTCACTCCTCCTTCATACTTTCCTTTTCTAACCAGCCCTCTGCAATCTCCGTATTGCAATGCCTGTTTCAATCCCATTCAACTGCAGACAACACGCACATCCCGTCACCTGCCTCAAACGTTACTGCTCACAGCCATCCGCGAGCAGTAGGTTGGATCGTCGTGTACTTCCTTTTCTTTGCACGAACAGAAATTAGCTGCGCAGCAATACTAACCGCGATTTCCGCTGGTGTGTCACTGTCAATTTTCAGCCCGACTGGAGAGACTACGCGACCCAGCTCCTCCCCGGAAAATCCCTCGTCTTCCAGTTTTTCCCGGATAAAAGCCGCTTTCCTCGTGCTTCCAACCACACCAATATAACCAGCCTGTGTGCCAAGCGCGAACCGCTCCACCTCCAGGTCGCAGGAATGTCCGCGCGTCATAATCAAAATATAGTCCTGCCGGTGAACCGAGTGTACGAGCTTATCAAACTTTACCAGACACACCTGCTCCGCACCCGGGAACAATTCTTTTCTGGCAAATTCCTCCCGATCCTCCAGCACGATACAGCGGAATCCAAGATGCGCAAGAAGCGGAACCGTCTCCTGCGCCAGATGCCCACCGCCGAACACGTAGACACAACCGTCTCCTCCAAATTCTTCCACGTACCATGCCATTCCGTCATCCATATGCAGGATTGTGCGGCTTTTTGCCCCCGCTGTCATCATTCCAGCATCAGACTGTCTCCATACCTGTATCCTTCCTGCTTCCAGCGGAAGCAACATCCAGAACCTCTCATGGGAGGCAAATGCTTCCTGCACCTGCGCGATCATTTCGCGGTCTGTCTGATTCAAAGGACTGATTGGATAATACAGCATCTGTACCGTCCCGCCGCAGATCATTTCCAGGCGATTCGGTTGAGCCGTTTTTCCAACCCTTTCTAAACGCTCCGCCCCGGTTTTCCCTCCCTCAGTCATTTCCAAATGTTCTTCCGGAATTCTTCCTGCCCCGGCTATTTCCGGATGCTCTTCCGGAATTTCTTCTGCACTGGTTACTTCCGGTCGATTCTCCTGCCCTCTCCCTCCTGCTTCAATTTCAGGGCATTCTTCCTGCCGCATCTCGCCGGAAAGCTCATAAGCGCACAAAAAGCTGCCCTTTCTCCCCTGCGCCAGCAACTGCATTGCAGTATGCTCCGCCCGATATTCCAGTATGCCGCCGCCGATGGTCCCGCACAGACGTCCGTTCATGCCGACTGCCATGCACGCGCCTGCTCCGCGCGGCTGCGAACCATCCGCCTCCACAATCATGACCAACATAACCGTCTGCTTTTCCCTGCTCAGTTTCTGAAAAATCTCCCGCATTTTCAAATCCTCTCATTTCAAAATCCACACACATGCCAGCTTCACGGGCAGCATCCTGAATCAAAGCTCTGCTATAAACAACTATAAGTTTCTTAGGCCCTTAACAACAAAATCTTGTACAAAATGGCAAAATTCTGGAAATGCTATTCTGGTTTATCCAGGTTCGGGAAACGCTGATTTAATCAGTGTTTTCTTAGATATATCTGCCGGCATACCAGCTCCAGCACACTGCCGGCAATACACCGCGCCTTATCCGATATCGTAAAGCAATTTGCGTATTCCCCCCTGCGCGGATCAATATCCGCGATCTTAAAGCCCTCCTTCACCGGATAGCCATCCCGGATAAGCCCGCGGAGCAGCCCGGAAATTGAAGCCTCCACCACAATGTCCCCCTCTTCCGTCCGGATCACCGCAATCGCTTCTCCCTGTTCCACCTGATCCCCTATCTGACGGATGCCCCAAAAGGTTCCTTTCCTCTGTGCATGAAGCACGCGCTCTGCTGTGAACCCGCCAATATTTCCTGGCACACCTGTATTCGGCAGAGCACTCCCCCTCGTAAGGATCCTGCCCAGATTGTGTCCGCGCATCGTCTCAATGACCGCATCCACATCTTCTCCTGCAACATACCCCGGTCCCAGCGCAACCGTCAATGGAGCCATGTCCCGGCTCGTGCCCATATTTTTCTTTGCGAGAATCGCATCTACTACCACAGCCGGTGAAAGCAAACGGATGCTCATCCCCACCGGGTCCGCCAGCATTGGCACCTCACCGCGCTGCCAGATCTCATCCAGCTGCTCCAGCGCATGAATGCGAACCGCAGTCAGACCCTCTACCTCCTTGCGGCCGTCATAGATTGCTTCGCACAGCGACACCTGCCTGCGGATCGCGGCAGGTTGCTCCGACTCGAGTACCAGCACCCGGAATCCGCTCCTGGCAAGGCGGTGTATCGTGCCTGTCGCCAGATCGCCGCCTCCTCGTACTATGATCAAATCTTCCCGCAATTTTATTCCGCCTTTCTATCCCTATTATTCGCCGTCAATATCTGCACAGCCCAGCTGCAAAATCTCTACTGCCTTTCCTGATGCCAGATACAGACACAGCAGCAGCTGTACTTCTTTCCACATTTCCATCTGCCGCACTGCCCCCTATCGATAACTCCGCTACTAATCCCCCGCGGCAATCACTCAGAGGACAGCCCGAACCTGTTGCCAGGCGGCTACTCAGTGCCCGTTTGTGTCATATTATGCAGAGTCACGGCCGCACCAGCCGCCCGGCGCGTGTCATTTTCTCCGCAATCGCATACATATTCGTCACGCCGCCCACACGCAGCTTGTCCTTCAATCCGTAAAAATCAAGGCAGGTGCCGCAGGTCAGGATTTCCACGCCCTGTTCCGCCAGCTCCTGCAGATCCTCCAGTACAGGAGAGCCCTCGCAGGTCATCTTTGCACCGCCATTGTAAAACAGCACCGTCTCCGGAAGTACTTCCTGCTTCGACAGCGCAAAGAGAAAACTCTTCATTAAAATCTTCCCAAGTTCTTCTGAGCCGCCGCCCATCTGTTCCGAGGAGATCACCACAACTGTTCCGGCTCCATCCGGCGAGCATTTGCACTCATCCGGCGCCGGCATGGCAGCAGGCATTCTCTCGCCTGGCATCTGTCTCTCCAGATGCTCTGAACTGATCCGCATAATCACACGATACTCCCGCTCTCTTACCTGCCCGGAAGTCACCGGATACCCCTTCTGTACCGCCATTTTCGTCAGATTCTGCACTGCGATCTCATTGTCCACCAGTACAGCCACCCTGCCCGGCTCTGTCAACCCACGGATTGCCTGCTTCGTCTTCACCACAGGGATCGGACAAGGATCCCCCATTGCATTTACCTGCACCAATTTCTGTTCCTTTTCTTCCATATACACCATTTCTCCCATCCTGTCGCTGCATCACACCCGGCTTTCCCACGGTTTCAAGTAATTTCTCTCCAGGTTTTCCACAAGGATGCATACTGCTTTCCACTGTAATTGCAGACTGCTTCCCCTACTGCTTTCCGCTGCAAACCGCAGACAGCTTCGCACGAAGTTTTCTACTACACACGCGGATCCTCTCACACCTGGCCTTCTACCACGATCTCTGGCAGCCTCCCATCTATCTCTTCCTCAGAAACCGTCTGAACCTCTCCCCGCATTCCTGTAATTTTTCCAACCTCCGCCGCCGGAAGTCCCGCCTCGCGCAGTTCCCGCACAAATGCCTCTGCCTGCTCTTCCGGCACCGCAAACAACAGCCCGCCGGAAGTCTGCGGATCAAACAATACCTCTTCCATTGCAAACGGCACATTCTGGAATACGACTCCGCCGCCCACAAAATTGCGGTTGCGCTGCCCGGCCGCGGTCAGCAGAAATTCATCCGCATACGCAAGTGCTTCCTGAAAAACAGGCACACGTCCGGCATCAATCTTGCAGCGAAGTCTTCCATCCAGCATCTCATGCAAGTGCCCAAGAAACCCATATCCGGTAATATCTGTACAGGCATGCACCGTATAGCTGCGGCTGATTCGCGATGCTGCCTGATTCAGTGTTGTCATAGAGGCAATTGCTTCTGCCATCGCCTCCCCGGAAGCCTCCCCGACCCGGTCCGCCGTACAGATAATTCCGACACCGAGCCGTTTCGTCAGAATCAGACAATCTCCTGGCTTCCCTCCATTATTCGGATAAATGCGGGCAGGATGCACCGTTCCTGTCACAGAAAGCCCATACTTGACTTCTGTGTCCGCAATCGAATGGCCGCCCGCCAGAATACCGCCCGCCTCTATCACCTTCTCCGAACCACCCTGCAAAATTGCACCGAGCACATTCAAGTCCATTTGTTCCGGAAAACAGACAATATTCAGCGCTGTCCGGACCTCACCTCCCATCGCGTATACATCACTCAATGCATTTGCCGCAGCCACCTGTCCAAACACATACGGATCAGCTACCATCGGCGGAAAAAAATCCAGCGTCTGCACAATCGCCAGCTCCTCACTCAGCTGATACACCGCCGCGTCATCCCGGCTGTCATAGCCAACCAGCAGCCGCTCATCCACCGGCCCGCGCGGCAGCTTCTCCAGAATCCGTGCCAGAACCCCGGCCCCCAGCTTCGCCGTACATCCTCCTCCGCGGCAAAATTGTATTTTCTCCTCGTCCATTCCCTATCTCCTGTGTCACCTTACATTCCTGCTTCAATGTTATGACAGACACCCGCGCGTTTCCGCTCTGCAAAGCCTGTCATCACCGCATCAATCCCGTAACTAGCAAGCAGCCTTAGAATCTGATCTCCCTGCTGCATGACGGCTGCTCCATCACATTGGTTCAGCACTGCCAGATATTTCCGCTCTCCAACTCCCTTTCGCGCTCCACACCGCGAGGCAAGAAGCCGCGCCAAATCCTGCTCCGACATACAGTGTTCCAGAATCAAATCCTGGCTCTGCTCTGCCGTGCAGCTCTTTTGGGCTATCTCTTCTGCCCGGAAACAAACCTCTCTGACCGGCTTCCCGAGCGCTGACAGTCCCGCAACTCCGACCACCCAGTCGCTTTCCGGCAGAATCACCGGCTCATGCGTCGCAGGAAGCTTGCAAGGCATTTTTCGCGCACCATCTGCCTCTATCAGCACCGCATCCGCATGCGCCAGCACAAACGCCAGCTCCTCTTCGGCAGGGGGACCAAGTTTTTCCCAGCTTCTTCCTGCTCTTTTCTCCTGCCAGGTCTCTGCGAGCGGCTTCTGTTGTCCTTCCGCCTGCTCCCTCTCTGCAAGCAGTTCTTGTTTCCTTCTTCCCGGCTCTTTTTCCGTGAACACCCTTTGCCGCTCTGCCTTTTGTACCGTCCTGACCCCAAGCACCGGATATCCTTCCCGTGCCCAGCATGCTTGAATCTGCGCAATTCCTGATACATGCTCACCGCCAAAATCCACGATACCCGGCCTGCCCACAGGCAGTGCCGGGTCATAGATATGCGTCGTCGTAAGAACCGCCGCCCGCAGCCCTCGTCTCCGATACGCTTCCGCCAGAAAATACAGCAGTGTCGTCTTTCCCCCACCACCAACCAGAGAAACCACATGTCCCGCTTCCTTTAAAAATGGAAATGCCTCCTCTGCCTGCACGCGCTGTAACTGTCCCTGGACAACTCGATATCCTTCCATTTTATCCAACTCAAAGCCCTATCCGGACAGACCTCCCACTCCTACGACAATTCGCCGAGCATTTTTTCCGGATCATCCGCTGCCTTAACCTTGTCATTCGCCCGCACAATGATCCCGTTCTCGTCAATCAAATATGTGGTACGCACAACGCCCATGGAAATCTTACCATAATTCTTTTTCTCTTTCCAAACATCGTAAGCCTCAATTACCTTTCGCTCCGGATCTGAGAGAATTGTAAAAGGCAGGCTATATTTTTCCTCAAACTTTTTATGGGATGCCACAGAATCCTTGCTGACCCCGATCACTACTGCACCCTTTTCCAAAAACTGCGGATACCGCTCCGCAAAACCACAAGCCTGCTTCGTACATCCCGGTGTATTATCCCGCGGATAAAAATACAAAATTACTTTCTTTCCCTTGTATTCCTCCAGCGTATGTATCGTCCCGTTCTGATCCGGCAGTTCAAACGCCGGCGCTTTCGTTCCAACCTCTAACATCTTAGAACCTCCCAAAAACTATATTGCCAGGTATCCGGCAGTCAATCCAGCTTCCTAAAGCCCAATACCCTTTGAAAATTCGTATGATTCTCTTCTACTTTACCACAGGACTCCCGAAATAACAAGACTGTCGCTTGCCGGATTACAGAGAGGAAAAGAGGGGCAAAACTGCTGAAAGCTGCAAGCATTGATATCAGCCTAACCGGACCAATATCATCCCCTGCAGTTTCTGCACAGTTTTGCCCCTCTTTATAATAGGTAGAATTATCACTCTTCCGCTTTCTTTTCATCCTTTTGCTCCGCATCCGTATTTTCCTCGCTGGATTTTCGGTTTGCCTTCGCCCATTCCTTATTTTCCTCTGCCATGAAAGTTTCTATCTTCTGGAGAAACTCCTGATCCAGTTCCTTCTCCTCCCTCATCTCATATTCCTTTTCAAACAGATATAACGTGCGCGCGCGCTTCAGAAATTCTGAGCTGAGCCGATAATCTGTCCACTTGTCCAGCGCCCTTGTAACATTCAAAATCAACACCGATATACTGGCAAGCACAGATAGCGTGATCACCAGAGCCTTTCCAATTCCCGGAAAGCACACCGTAAAATCCAGACCTGTCAGCGCTGTAATCAAAATCGGACATACACCCCCGATCAGCGTCATGCTTAAGTACAGTCCTTTATATCGGTTGGCACGGCGGATATACCACTTACAGCAGGTACGGAACCGTTTGGAAACAACCTGCTCCGTCTGATCTTCAAACAGATAGCTGTTATCCTCAATCTCTCTTTTTGCACTTCCTCTGATCTTTTCTTCCGTCTCTTTTTCCATTTAACATCCTCTCCTTGTTTTATCAGAAAGCATGAACTCTCGTCTCTGCCGTCCTCATACATTCACACGGTTAGCCTGTCGCTTCTTTCAGCAATCGGTTCACCATCCGCTGCACTTCGTCATAATCGTACCCTGCCGCAATCAGCCTGTTTCTCCGGTCGTCGCCGTAACCCCATTTGCCGCTGATCACCTCCCACGCGATTTCTTTCACGGGCCTTGCAGGAGCTTCGCTCAACAAACGGTTGACCTCCGCCTGCACCGCACCATAATCATAGCCCGCATGAATCAGCGCGTTCTTTCTCTCGTCTCCATCTCCCCAGATTCCTGCGATCACTTCCCTCGCAACTTCTGTAATCGTCTTTTTTGCAGGATCGTCTCCCGGTGTTTCCTTATACCGCAATATATGCGTCCACGGATAATTGCGGTATGAACGGATCAGGAATTCCCGCCCTGTCTGATCCCCCGGTATCCCGCCCGTCGTTGTCCCTTTTTCATTAATGCTTGCTTCCACTTCTTTCCCGTTGCCGCAATACATCGCCGTATGATGTACGAGATTCAAAAGAACATCCCCCCGGATCAGACCTGCGCCAGTCGCACAATTTACCTGATTTGTGACATCCCGGAATCCACACTTTTTAAATACTTCCAGCATATTCCCGGTGTAAGTTGCCCCATTTGATTTTACCGGAATTCCGGCATTTTCACATGCCTGGATAATCGCCGAAGAACAGTCAAAATCCCCCCGTTCTCCCCAGCGGTACATCTGATCATACCCGTGCGAATCATCCTCCGCCCACTCCTCCATCAACTGAATTGCCCTTTCAATTTTTGTCATACCGTCTCCTTTCATCAATTAGATTTAACCTCCTGCCTGACAAAAGATCGCCCTGGCCCTTTTCTGAGGGTGCTGCAAAATAAAGCAAAACCACAAATACTGGTAGTTGACTGAGTGGTTAGATACCATAGAGTGTGAATTTCAGCAGTTTTGCAACACCCTTATTAGAAATTGAGTTAGCTACATATTACACGGAATTTTCTTCTGTCTCCTCTACCGGAACGTCTCCTCCATCATCCGCTTCATCTCTTCCACCAGCGCCTGCACCTCTGGGGTCAGTGGCTTTTGTGGTTCTTTCGGCTGGATGGGTGAAGTCTGGTTCTGCAGTCCGGCATCGCCGGCCTGGAGACCGTTTGCGATGAGGATGGCTGCATTTCCTTCGGGTCCGTCGGTTTCCGGGTTGTAGACTTTGCCGTCGTATTCGCACAGGTAGGCGAATTTCACCGGCTCTGGCTTGCCCGCAGCGTTTAGGATCTGATCCTTTGTGGTGATATCGCGGGCCTGGCGGATTCCGTCTGTTGTGATGACCGGATGCGTTTTGGAAACTCTGAGAAGACTGCCTTGCTCTGTTTCGATTGTGACAAGCTCTTTCTCGGCGCCGACCAGCATGCCTGTCACCTTCACGGATGACCCTGATGCAGTGCGGAGACAATCGCCGGCGTGGATATCGCAGACACATTTCTCCCGGCCGTCCTGCAGAGTGAGTCTGGTATCTGCTGCGAAACAGCCCCAGCGCACAGAGACATATGGAATGCCCACAGAGGGTCCGTTTGCAGAAAAGTACTTTTCATACGGAAGTGTTTTGCTCCGGATACTGACCGGCAGCTCCTTTTTCACTTTCTGTCCGTCAGCGGATATCCCATAGTACGCAATATACATGGAAGCGCGGAGTTCCATAGTTGTCCCAACACCAAAATTGGAGGTATGCAGGCGGTCATTCCAATCCGCCGGAAGGCTAAAATGAAGGATGTGCTGGTTGCTGGAATCTACCTCAAAAAACTGAGGCATATCCTTATCATGCTTAAAATAGACTGCTCCTTTATCCTCTAAGAAAAAATAGATACCTGAACTCTTAGAGCTTGACGAATAGCCAATTGGAAAACACTTATCAGAAAAAGTAAAAGTGCCTTTCAGCGGAAACATCAGTGCAACCCTGCCGTTACTATCCACCCCATTGTCTGGATACTTATAATCCGCCGTTTCACCCTCATTCTCGTTTCTCCCGTAAAGGATGATCATTGGGGTATTTTTCTTTCCACTCTTATCCGATGGATCTTCAAGCTGGAACAACTCCACGTCCTGTTTAAAGCCTTCACACACAAAAGTTTCCGATTTTCCATAATCTGTCTTGATTTCTCCGGACTCTGTGACATAGTAATATTCCATCGTACTCTGCAGCTTCTGATCGTTCAGCTCCATCAAATCACTCACCAAATAGCTCAGTGTCCCAACGCTCTTACCGGAAGACCTGCTGTCATCAGAGAAAGCGAAACTGTCCAGGATATCCATGCCCTGGGTAATGTTCTGGAGACAGCCTATCAGGGAGACATACGGCAGAGGCTTTTTTGCAAATATCCAGCCTGCGCTGTCTACCATAGTCTCTACGGTCTCATTGTCCGCTTCGCCCTGTCTATGAGAAATGGAACCTGTACTATACGTGACAGGATCAAGACCTGTCTGTATTGGAATGAGATCCGGCTCCTCTTCTGAATCCCCGGCTTTTCCTTCGTGCTGTTTTTGTGTCTTCAGCTTCGTCCGCTCGCAGGCCTCATATACAAGCGGATAATTTGTCCTGACGTATTCTTTTCCGCCAAAGCGGTCATAGAAAAAGGCTTCGTGCTCCGGTATCGTAAAATCGAGAGAAACATGACCCTGGCCGGCTAAGAAATTTGCTTCCCCGCGAGGTTTATAATGCATCTGCTTCATGTTGCTTTTGCCCTCCTTCCTATCCCTATTGCTCCTTCTTTTTCTTTTCAATTGAGTAAGTACCAAGGCTTCCAGTACCGCCCTGCTGGCCGGATTTTCCACAGCTTCCCTTCTCGCCATGGTTTCCGCCGCCATATCCGTTCCCGCCGCTTCCCGGCTGACCGGCACTTCCTCCAATTCCGCCTGATGCGGCTACATTATCGCAGATGATACTGCCCTTGCTGTCTTCACCATATGTGATCTTCAGCTTGCCGCCGTCTCCGCCTCTTCCGCCGTTGCCGCCATTTCCGGCATCGCCGCCATTTCCCCCGTTTGTTCTGCCATCGCCGCCGTTGCCGCCATTTCCCCCGTTGCCGCCGTTGCCGCCATTTCCGCCGTTACCGCCAGTGTTCAGAATTGTGATATCCGACTGCAGATCATCGATATCCAGTTCCAGCGTCGGTCCCCAGTCTCCTTGAATTCCTGTACCGCCATTGCTGCCCTGTTCTCCGTTCATCCCGTTGTTGCCCGAACCGCCATTTGCTCCGTTCGCACCGTTCCTTCCATTCTCCCCGTCTTCCCCATCCTGGCCTTTCACATAAATATCATACTTGCCAGCGCGGAGCGGGGAGGTAGCTGCATCTTCCGGATCCATTCGAATCAGCGTATCGATGTGGAAGTGCATACTCACCCGGAACTCAATATATCCCCCTGGATACAGCGTTACTGTACCGTATTCCCGGGCGACCGCATTCGAATCCACAATTAACGGCACATCCTCCGTAACAAAAATGTCTGACTTGCTGTTTTTTTCATTTGCCATTGCTGTTCCTCCTTCTTTCTGTGTGTTTTCCTCAGAGCCCTGCGGCTCGGAGGCCATCAAAGAGCCTGCTTTACAATTTCAGAGTATGATGCATACCACACTCCTGATTGTCATTTTTATATTAGATCTCTGCGAAGCCGGAAAGCTTCGCTGCCGTAAGCTGACTTCACACCGCGAATTGTCATCCGTTGTTTTCATGCAGAAAGCGATGACTTTTTTCAAGGCCCCTACTGCCATACCGTAAACAGTTTGGTCCAAAGCATCAGAATGGACGGCGACCGCACCCAGAAGGGCGTCGCAAGCCCGGCCTGTGCCAGATTGTTCACAGCATAAGTCGTACAATTATTTGTAATCAAATTGAACGGCTGATCTAAAACATGGGTTGCTTCAGGTATATGCAGACGATCATATATCTCTTGTGGTACCTTAATCCTCCTGTAGCTATCCACCTCATTCTCCAGATATGCATCATCTAACAGATTTTCTATCGTAGTCCGCCGGCCTCGTCCTGGCCAATGATCTGTGCCTTCGTGTACCGTTCCGCCTTTCCGCTCTCTCCACATGCTGATATGGCTGATTTTGTCCGCCTCATGTCCACGCCCGACGCCAATTACCTCTGTCCGGGAGGCTTTCGACCCAAGCGCTTTTACATTGCGAAGTGCATGCCCAAGTCCGCCAATACCGCTTAAAATACCTCCCATAGCAGCTCCGATAAGCGCGCTGCATGCGATACCGTCTGCAAAGCTCTTACCATGGATCACATTCAAACAGCCATTTGTAACGATGCTGTCTGCCGCCCCGACCAAAATGCCGCTCCCGATATCCACAATATAGCTGGAAACTGCGGAGCTAAGTGAACCGATTGTAAAGCCAGCCGGAATTGCTGCACCTATGCCGCATCCAATCATCCCAAACAGAGCGCCTGCACCTGCATTCACCAGGCAGTCCTTCCAGTTAAAGTCACCTGTAATACAGGAGGTGATTCCGTAGATCGCTGCGCCCATCCCCGCCCCCGCGATGGCCGCCGCCCCCAGCGTTGCAAACACGGCTCCGACCGGGCTGGCAATTCCTGCGGTACAGATGGAAAGGGCAATTCCGCCCACGGCCAGGATACATCCTGCTGCCAGGGAAAGCAGTGACCAAAAGGAAAATGCACCGTCCGGGTCGACATAATTGATCCAGTCAGAACCACCGTACAGATATGGGCTTGGATACTGACTTGCAGGATCAATCCCAAGGTAGCGTCCGGAAACCGGATCATACCATCGAGCGCGCAGGCGGTAGAGACCGCACGGCTCAAGCAGATGCCCTGCAAAGCGCAGCGGTATCAGCCCGGATAGTCCGGGATCTTCCCATGCCTGTGCAAGCATCCCGCCAAGTGTCTCATATTGATACACGGCGCACAGTTTTTCCCCATCATAGATTCCACGGACAGAACTGCGCTGATCTTTCAGCAGGTAGTAAACCTTTCCTTTATAAATCTGAGCAAAGATGCCATTTACACCGCGAACGAGCAGGCAGCGGCTTCCGTCCGGCTCCACCCGGCTGATCATCTGCCCATTTCCATCCAACAGGAAATAGCTTCTCCCGTTGCTGCTGTCACAGGCAGCGGCTCCATTGGAGCCATTATAATAATAGCGGCAGGAGCCTGTTTTCGCCTCAAGACCAGTCAGCACACTCAGTACCGGGTCATACCGCAGCGAGGAAATGCCCTGCTCCGGCAGCGCCAGTGTCTCTCCATCCTCTGAATAAGTGTATGTCACGCCGCTTCTCTCCAGAAGCCGGTTCGTCCCTTCCTGATAGCGGAGGGAATCACCATTCATCTGTATGGCATTGCCATTTGCATCGTAGGAAATAGTGAAGGTGCTCTGGGGCATGCCGGCAGTATTTTTACTCTGTGTGTTGCTGCTGGCCGCGCTGGTCAGCCTTCCAAATCCGTCATAACTATAATGAATCTGCCATAGACCGGCGACTTCTGCAGGGATTTCCGCTGATGCCGCAAATGTATTCTCCTCCTCTGTGATCCTGCCGTTTGTGCCGCCTGTGTTCGCATAGGACAGTGTCTGTGAGAAATAACGGTCCTCAATTTTGGTCAGCCACTGGCAGGAATCATAGGTGTAGCTTCGTTCCAGCCGTCCGTCTGTATCCGGTGCAAAGGTCTCCCTGCAAAGTGCTCCCTCCGGCCTGTACTCATACCGGCACAGGCAGTCTGCGCCATGATAGACGGCAGTCATGCGTCCCTGCATATCATAGGTATAGCGCAGAACGCTGCCCGTATCCGGCTCAAACCACTGCCGGATCAGATGTCCGGAGTGGTCATATTCCATCCGAACGGCTTCCTTCCAGTCCCCGGCTGTCTGTTCATGGCAGATCTGATTTCCCTGTGCATCGTAAGAAAAGCAATCTGTCACAATGACACCATCCCAGTTGGAATGACATTTCCAGAGCTTCCCGATCAGCAGCGGATCTGTCCCGTCTCCGTCATATTCCATGCGGCGCTTCCACTTCGCACCTGTCGGCGCTTCGCTGCCTGGCTGCCATGCCATCTGACGCATCTTATCCGCTTCCCATACACCCGGATAAGAACCAGTCTCTGTCTCTCTTCCAAGCGAATCATACAGGTGATATACGATGCAGCCATCCTTCCGGTTCCCGGCACTCTGAGAATAACGCAGTCTCCCCTGCCGGTCATATGCCGTATAGGCTGTCCCGCCGTCCGGTGTTTGTTTGGACGCCTGATAGCCCAGAAAATCGTAGGTAAGCACCGTTGTGAATGCCTCGGAGTCTGCCTGCTCTGCATTGGGCTGTATCTGCTTCCGGAGTCTGCCCTGACTGTCGTATTCGCAAAGGGTTCTGCGTGCCAGTCCGTCCGGGCATAACTCCAGCTCGGCCAGCTTGCGGTCCAGAACGTCATATACGGTCCCTGTCCTTTTTCCCCCTGCCTCCCGGACCATCTCAATCCTGCACGCAGGAAATGCTTCCGGGTCTGCATATTGGTTCTGCTCTACCAGTGCTTTGGAAGGGTCCTGCTCCCGAATCGCCCAGTCCGCCCCTGGCTGGCCAAACGCTCTTGGACGAGGCGCTGCACATAGAAGGCTGAGTGTTCTGCTGTAGGGATAACCCTGGTCCTCAGGATAGGCATCCGCCGCTTCCCCGGACATCAGCCCGGTCTCCCAGTCGAACCCAGTGACAAACTCCTGGCGGTAGCCCCACAGGACATGATCCTGTCCGACTGCCTTCGTCCGGACAGCTTCCTGCCCCATTCCGTCATAAAGGCTCTGGACAGTGAGAATGCCAGTCTCGGTAACTGCCTGATCCTGCAGTGTTCTTCCGATATAGTCGGTACAGGTCAACCGCAGTTTCGGCGCCGGACAAAAGCCCAGGGCTTCCAGGCAGGCGCCCGCCTGGAAGGTTAGCTGCAGCCGCTCGATACCGTCAGCTTCTACAGTACCGACAAAGATCTCTTCCTCTTCCACTGTCACTTGCAGACGGCCATGAATGAAAAGCAGGAGGCAGCTGCCGCAGGGAGGTTTCCCCGCTGGATGAATATCTGTCTGTTTTTCTTTGACAGACAGCTCCCAGGCAGACCCCTGGTAACGGATGCGGACTTCATCCAGATCAATTGTGAGATCTGTACACGGCTCTTCCAGATACAGATACAGAAGAAAAGCTTCTCCTGCACGGTCTTTCCAGAAAAGAGCACCTGTCGCTTCCCCGGTAAGCCGAAGGATTCCGCGCTGGCAACTCCAGCTCCCCTCCGTCTGCCAGTCTTTTATAAAATCCCAGCCCCGGTTGAAATTCGCCAGTGAGCCGCCTTGCGGCATTTCGACAGCGAGTGTTTCATCCGGCTGATTTTCCTTCCTGACACGGCTTCCCTCAATGTACCGGCTACAGCTCTGGAAGGTCCCTGTATCCGTGGAGGCTGCGACCGGCCTCTGCCGGCGGTCATAGTGCAACAGCTTTCCTTCGCCAAGGCTTGGATGCTGAGCTGTCTGCAATAAAGTATCCGGATCGTAGACATACGCCATCCCCGGACAGAGCGCCGCACAGAAAAAGACTGTATCGACCAGAAGCACGCCGTCTTCCGGTGCCTGAATCCGCAGCGTGACACGTTCCCCCGCCTGCAGTCCGCACGCGGGAACCGTAAAGGTCTGCTTCTGCCAGAGGCCCCCGGTCGGCGTAAAGGACCGCACTTCTGTTCTTGTCTGACCGCCTGCTTCGAAGAGCAGAGTAATTGTCCCTGCCTTTGTCTGAGCCTTTGGCGTCTTCACCGCACAGGCGACAAGCAAGGAGAGCCTGCCATCCAGAAGACCGGTGCTGCAGGATACGGCTGTACCCGGCTGCAAACTAAGGCACCGCGTCCCGCTGTAGCATTCCTGATCATCAAGGAGCGTCTCCAGTTCTCCGCCTGCCGCTGCCGTCCAGCCGGAAAGCCGTTCATACGGCTCAAACCCGCAATATACCGGTGTCACCCCGGCAAGGCCATGAAAGCTGGCAACCGGGAAGCGGCTCTCTTCGTCATAAATGGTAAAGGTATGCGTGCCGTCTGCTTCTTCCGAGTGCAGAATTCCGCCCTTTTCTCCCCGCGCGACCACGCGGACCTCCGGGAACCATCCGGCCGGCGGCAAAATAAACTGCGCCTCTTGCCAACCTTTTGCATGCGGTACGGCAGACGGTGCCGCCACTCGGCGCTCTTCCTGTAAACCTCCTGGCTGTATTTCCGGCTTCCTCCCTGCCCGCAGCGAAATCACCTTCACCTCAGGCTCGCCATCCTCCTGCGGCACACAGAACGGAAATTCCGGCTCTCCGCTTCCGTCGTAGCGCCATCTGGAAGCTTCTCTCCAGATTCCGTCATCCCCCTGTTCCCATACATTCGCCGTAGCCTCAAGCAGCTCCTGGGAAGATTCCTCTGTCATGCTGCTGGCGCAGACCTGATCCAGAAGATGAGCCTTTTGCAGTTTCGGATACACCTCCCACGCATAAGTCATAGAACGGACAATCCGTTCCTCCCCTCTGCCATACTTTATGATCCTGCGCGGCAGATAGTACTGAGGCTCATACTCTGTCTCGATCACCGCTTCGATTACTTCCCGCCCGCTGCCGCGCTCCATGTTCGCGGATACATCATATCCATCGAGCCAGGTCTGCTTCACCGTTCTTCTCTCCCGGATGCAATACCCAAGCGTATCCATCGCATACCAACGGCTATAGGCCCCCGTAACGGGTCTTTCATCCGCATCATATGTCCGGCTCGACGACAGATGTCCGGCCATGTGGGAATAAAAGTCTTTTACATTGGTTGCAGAGTCATCCGGATAATCTGCCAGAGGGGAGGCCGGGTCGAGGCCGTTGAAATACGTATGCTCGATATATCCATACGTCCTGCCCCCTGATTCCGGATGAACCCTTACCCCTGCAAATGCAGGAACGCCATTTTCGAGGCGCGCAGAATCCAACGCATATTCCATGCGGTATCCCTGCTCTGAAAATCCAGTCTCCAGCACGGTACGGGACAGGACACAGGAGGTCTGCAATTCCCGGTACTTGTGATCGGTTCCCAGATAATGCGCGTATAAAACCAGCTCCCCGGAGGTCTCCGGCTCTGTGCAGGTATAGAATGCAAATGCGCCTGCCATGTAAGAATTGTCGAGGCGGCAGGACTGATTCAAAAGAGAGAAGGAATCCTGCGGTTTCTGATTTAGCAGAGAAAGCTGAATCGTTTCTTCCCGGTCGGACGACTGAAAAATCAGATATCCGGTATCCGGCGCTATCTGCACAGTACTAAGATCCGCGTTCACAGGGAACTCATAAACAGCTTCCCAGCACTCCTGTGGTCTGCGCACAAATAAGTTCCGGCCCAGAATGGCAATATTCCCCTGGATAACCGGAACGCAGAGCTGCCCGCAGTCCGGAATCACTTCTGCGAACGGTACTCCCTCTGTCGTCCAACCCTGCCGGTATGGATCAAACCGGAGTGCGTAAAAGCGCTGGCATCCGTCGAGACGTTCCACTGCCAGAGCAAGGTCAGAGCCGTAGGCATATACGTACTCTCCTCCCTCTGACGGCAGCAGCAGCGTACATGGATTCCAATTTCCCGGGGTATAGCGATAAAGATTCTGTGCGAATCCGACGATTGTATCGGTGGTTCTTGTATAGAGAATCGGGTTTTTCGTCTGGCAAGATTGACTTATCTTATACGCTGCTGTATCTGCAAGGGTGAAATTTGTTCTCCACCTGAGGAGCACAACCGTTCCGCAAACTTCGCCCTTTTCCAGCGATACAAACGCGGCACTTGCCTGTCCCTGTCCTACGGACCACACGGTCCCGGGCTTCGTAAGCTGCAGCTCGATTTCCATGCCCATACGCGTTTCCTCACCCATCCTCCAGGTATGCGACTCATCCGCGTAAAAGGTCTTAAGCTGCAATTCCATACGTGCACTGTCATAATACGCGCCAAGCAGACAGCCATCCCCGGCCCCAAGCGCCTGGAAATCTCCTGTCTCCTGATCCAGCCGGTTCCAATGCCAGGCGTTATCTGTATAATGAAATTGTGCAATTTCCAGCAGTCCCTGTCTTCCATGCTGAACAGCAAAAAAGTCTTTCCCGCAGGCAGCAGCAGGGCACTCCGTCTCCATCTCCAAGCGATGTTCCTGTGTCTCCCAGTCAAAACGGCGCACCGGACTTCGTTTTACAAGAAACACTGCGTAACTATTCTGGTCAGAGTCATAATAGAGTACCGCAAAAAATCCCTGCCCTGGGAACACCTGGACATCCTGCAGCACACGGCCACGGAATCCCTCCACCTGGCAGGTATGCCACCCCATATCCCAGAAAAGAATCCGAAGCTGTGTTTCCTCCTGCCGCTGTGATACCGCAACCGTAAAGTCCGCGCCCTGCACCAGTCTCGTGATCCAGCCCTCTCCTGGAAGCGAAATTCTGTCAGAACCGCTGCTGTGCGGGAACTCCACCCTCTGATACTCATAGCGGACAGCCTCTCCAAACGGATACTCCATCCGGGTCAGGGCGCCAGGGCAGCCGTCCGCCTCGCTCCCATAGAAAAAGCGCATCGGAGGCTGCGCTGTACCGTCTGCACTGATCTGAATAACAGATTCCAGAAGTCTCTTTACTCCGCCCTCTGAAGTCAGTGTACTAAGTGTGTAGGCAAATTTCTGTGTATACAAAAACCTGCCTGTGCTGCTGCGGACGCACACCTCGTCCAGATACGCATCTTCCCATTGGCACTGGTAAGCATTGCTGTCATATGTCCTCTGATGCTCCGGGGTATATTCCTCCTTCTCTTTTGGCAAATAAGACAGTTCAATCCAGTCCCCATAAGTGGACTGTACCTTTTTCAGGCGCATTGTCCGCGTATAGGAAGCATCTCCCAGGGATTCCTTCACATTTTCATATTCATAATGCAGACAGCTGCCATTGTAACTTTTCACTGCAGACAGGCACCAGCCAGCCGCCCACGAAACACCACCATTATTAACCGCAGCTCCTGCCCAGTTGTCCCAGCACAGAGCCGTCTCCACACTGTCCGCCGTTCCGCCGTAGATCCAGGCGCTTCCATCCTCTTTCCGGATTTCCCAATAGGAATCTTCCGGCTTTGCCGTATTGTAGAACAAAAATTCCCATGTCGGATGCTCGACGGAGAGGAAAACAACAGCTTCGCCATCTGTTCCTGTCCGGTAGAGAGGATATTCCCCGCCCTCCCCGGTCAGATAAAAATCCGACTGATAGCTCTCACATACGGAACGATTTCCGGCAGCAATACGGCAGATCGGCATCCGCCAGCCAAAGCCCAGAACAGAGGAAAGACTGCTTCGATTATTCAGTTCTGCCTGCAGCTCCTGCGTTCCGGCAAAGCTCGCCTGGAGACTGACAGAAAGCTGATCCTGTCCGGGCAGCGAAACAATCAAGAACGGAACAGCGGGACTGCCCTGATAAAGATTCACCGTATCAAGAATATTATTGCCTGCACTTCCGCCCATTTGTCCTGCCCGAAGCGCACGGCCGGCTATTCCATTTTCCAAATATGCCATACATTCGTTCCTCCTTATGCCCATACATTTCTCATTGCTCTATGCTCTTCCCTGCTGTTTTCCTTGCGTTTCTCCGTATTTCCTGTTTTTCCTTCTCTGGTTTTGGCATTCCTGGCTTCCACCTTGCCCGCTATCGCTTCCTTCGCTGTCTTCGCAATGATCTCAAGAGAAACCTGTATTACCTGTGGATGGCCGAACATCTGGAGTTCGACCCATGCCCTGCGCTTATGGCGGTCAATACGGCGGATGCTGCCTTCCATACCAACGAGCGGCCCCGAGTGGACCTTAATCTGATCACCTTCAATAATTCCCTCCGAGATACCGACAATCTGCTTCATTCCGGCAAACCGCAGGAGGAACGCAATCTCAGTATCCGTAAGCGGGATGATGTCTTTTCCTGCACCGATAAGCCGTGTGAGTCCATTGACATGCTTCAGCTCCTGATATAGCTGGTCGAGCTGATCAGATATTAAAAAAACATACCCCGGGAAGAGGACGCCCTGTTCGAGAGTCCACTCGCCATGGATACGCTTTTTGTTCTGATAATAAGGGATAAATACGCGTTCAAGAACCAAGGAATTCTGGATGTTCCGCTGGCATTGCAGACGGATATTTTCCTCAGAACCGGCGCGCACCTGGATAACATACCACATCTGTACGCTTTGGTCTCCTAACTATAAAGAATATTACTTACAAAATGTTCGTCTGTTTACAAGGACTAACTTTGTAAGCTGCCAGGCAGCCCTGCTGTAAGTAAGAAGCCGTGCTGCAGGTAATAAAACAAAACAGACACGCTTCACCATTCCGCCATCGCATGCCGGACTAGTTGCGTGTCTTATAGAATCCAGCGCCCTGCCAAACGCGGCGATGCGACGATTTGGCGGCGACAGGATATTGGAGATCAGCCAGACTCTGTTGAGATAAAAGGAACTGGCCTTCTGGTGTCTATCAGTTTTTATCAATCAATGACATTATAACACAAATTCTGCGATATGTCTCCACATAATTTTCTTTTTCGCAGCTATTTTCGCCTGAACTGTAACCATACACGTTATCCTTTCTCTGCAGCCCCAAACACAGGGTCACAGGTCAGCGATGCGGCGGCATCCTTGCGCGGAGTGGGTGTATCCGGCGACAGACAGGGGGAATGCGGTGGCATCGCCGCGAGGCACTGCTCGTCCGAAGACGAGCGTTTGGTGCCGACTAAAGCAGAACGAATACCTTCCGCAGCCTCTGCCTGCTCACTGTGCAACGGCAGCTTCCCTCTCCGCAATGCTGCGTTTTCCGTGGTGTACTTCCTCATTGGGGAGGTAGTCGAAATCTGGCTCATCGCTGATGAGCTGGTCACTGATCGCGATGCGGGTCTCTTCCTGTACCTTATCGTAGTGATAGGTCGGTACAATCTCCGCGACGATAGCTTTCATGTGCTCTTCTTCGCGGTAGCTTGCCTCGTCAAGCTGGCGGAGCTTCTTCTGGAACCAGGCATCGTCCATTTCGATCGGGCGGCCGATGTGGATCAGCTCGTTGTCAGTGCTGATCAGGCCCTCCTCGTCCATCAGCAGCTCTTCAAACAGCTTCTCGCCGGGGCGCAGGCCGGTATACTCGATCATAATATCTACATCCGGAACGAAACCGGACAGACGGATGAGATTCCTCGCCATATCGTCGATGCGTACCGGATCACCCATATCGAGGACGAAGATCTCGCCCCCCTTTGCATAGTATGATGCCTGAAGGACAAGGGAGACAGCTTCCGGGATGGTCATAAAGTAACGAATGATGTTCTTATCTGTGACAGTCACCGGCCCGCCCTCCGCGATCTGCTTTTTAAAGAGCGGAATCACGCTGCCGTTGCTTCCGAGAACGTTTCCGAAGCGCACCGCAACAAAATCTGTATGTGCGCACTGACGATCCATCATCTGAATGACCATCTCACACAGGCGCTTCGATGCGCCCATGATGTTCGTCGGATTGACTGCTTTGTCCGTCGAGATCAGGACGAACTTTTTCACGCCATTAGCCGCGGCGGCAGTCGCGGTTTTGTAGGTGCCAAGCACATTATTTTTGATCGCTTCGTTCGGACTGTCCTCCATGAGCGGCACATGCTTGTGCGCGGCGGCATGAAAGACGATATCCGGCTGATAGTGATGCATGATCCAGTTAATACGGTTCGTATTGCGGACACTTCCGATCAGTGTAACCAGATCAAGTCCCGGCAAAGCACGCTGCAGCTCCTGCTGAATATCGTAAGCATTATTCTCGTAAATATCGACGATGAGCAGCTTTCTGGGATTCGCCCGCGCAATCTGACGGCAAAGCTCACTGCCGATCGAGCCTCCCCCCCCGGTGACAAGAACAATCTTTCCCTCAATGGCGGAAAAAATCTCCTCATTATTCACCTTTACTTGTGCGCGGCCAAGAAGGTCTGTGATCTCGACCTTGCGCAGCTTGCTGACACTGACTTCGCCGTTGACCAGCTGATAGTATCCAGGTACGGTTTGCAGCTCGCAGCCGGTATCCTTGCAGATATTCAGAATTTCCTTGCGGTTTTTGCCATCGAGCGTTGGGATAGCGAAAATGATGTGGTTAATCTCATATTTGGCCACCATCTCCGGAATATCATAGCGATTACCGACAATCGGGATGCCCTCGAGTACACGGCCTTTCTTGTTTGGGTTGTCGTCAATGATGCAGCAGACCCTGGCATAAACCTTATCGCTGCATAACAGCTCCTTCGTAATCATCTGGCCTGCAGCGCCTGCCCCGATAATCATGATTCGGTCGCACTTTTCTTTTGCCTGAGCCCGTCTGTTCAGATACAGCCGGAGCAAACGATAAGAAAACCGAATTCCGGTTGTACAGCAAAAGCAGATAATATATCCCATGAAATAGTAGGACAACGGCATATGAAGCCGCAGGACCAGAGCGTCCGCCGCATAGACAACCGCCAGAAACAAATACGCTGTCAGAAGCATGCGCAACTCAGAGACACTTGCAAGCCTCCAGATACTGTGATAAAGCTTGCATGCATAAAACGCAATGAGTGTACTTACAACCCAGATGGGCATTGACAGCAGATATCCCTTGATGTACTCTCCCGGTATCCTCGAATAACGAAAATCAAAACGCATCAGCAATGCAAGAAAATAGGACACCAGTACAATCAGAATGTCCGCAAACATCAACAGAACAGCCCTATACACCCAGTCTGTTCCCCATCTCTTCCTTTCCATAACTTCCTCCAAGCAGTATATCTTCAAGCTCTCAATCCCGTGCATATTTCAGCTTTCCAGCTCGCTTTTTTATGTATATTTCATAATACAAACTCTTATCCCCAAACCCTCCTATCATTGTAGCATGACAGTTGCGAGAATACAATTGCCAATCTCACAAAAAAAATGGTAAATTTTGCTGTTGAATTTTGCGGTTATTCCGGTCTGTGCCGGATATGCGCCGCCAGAACAGGGCCTTTGCAGCCTGTGATGTTCGTATATCCAGTTGTTTCTGGTCAGCCGCCCTCTATTTTTATTTTTTTCTTACTTTTTTGCACAAAAATATGGAAATTTTTTCAAAATGATTGTATAATCTAGCGTAACAGGATTCGCTTCCAACAGGAATTCCGTTACGACAGCAGGAGGTGGCAATGAGGGCTGTTTTCCTGCTGCGAGAATGAAATGAAAGAGAGGACACACCATGAAACAGGATAATATGTTAGCAATGATTCTGGCTGGCGGGCGTGGAAGCCGTCTGCATGAGCTGACCAGCAAAGTGGCAAAGCCTGCGGTCGCTTATGGCGGCAAATACCGTATCGTCGATTTCCCTTTAAGTAACTGTGCAAACAGTGGAATCGACGTAGTCGGAGTGCTGACGCAGTACGAGTCTGTTCTTCTGAACAGCTATGTATCCGCCGGCAGACGCTGGGGCCTTGATGCGAAAGATAGCGGCGTATATGTACTTCCGCCGCGTGAGAAGGCAGATGCGGAGCTCGATGTTTACCGCGGCACAGCTGATGCTATCTCACAGAATATCGATTTTATTGACACCTATTCACCGGATTACCTTCTGATCCTTTCCGGCGACCATATTTACAAAATGGATTACGCGAAGATGCTGGCATTCCACAAGGAGCGCAAAGCAGACGCGACCATCGCCGTGATCCCGGTAACACTCGAAGAGGCCAGCCGTTTCGGCATCATGAACACGAATGAGGATGACAGCATTTATGAGTTCGAGGAGAAGCCGGCAGAGCCGAAGAGCAACCTTGCTTCCATGGGCATCTATATTTTCAACTGGAAGACGCTGCGCAAGCTTCTGATGGCAGACATCAAGAATCCGGATTCCCATCATGACTTTGGTAAGGACATCATCCCGACTCTCCTTGGCGACGGAAAGAAGCTGTACGCTTACCGTTTTGAGGGATACTGGAAAGATGTAGGAACGATCGATTCTCTCTGGGAAGCAAATATGGACCTGCTGAATCCGGACAATGAACTGGATCTGAATGACCGCACCTGGCGCATCTACACGGAGGACGTCACAGCGCTTCCGCAGTATGTCGGCCCGGAGGCAACGATTCAGAATGCGTTTATCACGCAGGGCTGTGTCATCGAGGGTGAAGTCAAAAATTCCGTTCTGTTTACCGGCGCAAAGGTCGGCGCAGGCGCAAAGGTCATCGACAGTGTTCTGATGCCGGGTGCCGTGATTGAAGACGGCGCGGTTGTGACACGCGCACTGGTCGCAGACGGCATACAGATCGGCAAGGGAGCGGTCGTCGGCAGCGCTGACAGCGAGCACATTGAGCTCGTCGCAAAACGTGTAAAGGGGGCTGAGTGATTATGTATGATGCATTTGGAATTGTGAATTCTTCTTCTAAGAATATCTGGGTAGAGGGGATGCAGGACTACCGCCCGATCGGCGCTTTTTCCTTCCTCGGCAGATACCGTGTGATCGATTTCCCGATCTCCAATATGAGCAACAGTGGCATTGACCGGATCCAGGTCTATGTAAATAATAAGCCGCGTTCTCTGGTTGAGCATGTCGGTACTGGACGTCAGTACAATATCAACTCCAAGAGCGGACGCCTTCACCTTCTCTTCAGCGAGGATCGTGCGCGCAATGATATCTACAATACAGATATCGCCGCTTATGTCGAGAACATGGAATATATCAACCGCATGCACAATCCGTATGTGGTCATCGCTCCGAACTATATGGTCTACACGATTGATTATTCGAACCTGATTCATACGCATATCGATTCCGGCGCGGATATTACACTGCTCTACCATTCCGTGGACAATGCGAAGGATGCATACTTAAGCTGTAATACGCTGAACCTGAACCGCCAGAAGGGCGTGCAGGCAATCGAGCCGAATCTTGGCAACGCGAATAAGCGCAATATTTTCATGGATACGTATGTGATGAAGACAGATCTGTTCGTAGAGCTGGTATATAAGGCAAAAGGGCTCTCCTCCATGTACACACTGGCAGATATTGTCAATGAAGAGTGCGGCGAGCTGGATGTACGCGGAGTCGCGCATCGCGGATTCTTCGCCTCGATTACGGATTTCAAGAGCTATTACGATGCCAATATGTCCCTGATTGATTACAAGGCAGCTCAGAACCTGTTCAACGAAGACTGGCCGATCTATACGCGGACGAACGATTCCTGCCCGTCCCACTATTTCGACACAGCGGCTGTGAAGGGCTCTGTGATCTCGAATGGATGTATGATCGAGGGATCGATAGAGAATTCGATCATCGGACGCGGTTGCGTGATCAAGAAAGGGGCTGTGATTAAGAACAGCGTCATCCTTGGCGGCTGTGTCATCGGTGAAAATGTGCATATCGAGAATCATGTGGTCGACAAACAGGCGAAGATCCTCCGCGCAAAGGAGATCGTAGCTCCGGATGGAATGCCAGGTTATATTAAGAGAAGCGACACGCTGTAAGAGCCGGTTCTATCTACAGAAGCTTCAATAAATACACCCCGGTCACGTCCTGGAAACCCCAACTGGTGTTTTCCTGGCATTGACCGGGGCATTTTTATCTCGTTCTCTTTTATGCATGTCCTGCCAAAATAACCGCACGCCTGTGCTCTGATCAGTACCGCGGCCACCCTATGAGCGGCAACATCCCATTTGTCTGATCAAGCATACGATAATGTCTATGGCAAAAAAAGACAGAAGAAAAGCACTGACAAACGCCAGCGCTTTTGCTTCCCTTCACATACCTTCAAAACCACATACAGAATTAATAACATCCATTTATTACCCTACCGTCTGCTTCTGAATGACTTCCTCCACGTTACGCGGATACTTCCAAAAATGCTTCGCATTTTCATCAGTACCTTTGCTCCGCAAAGGT
>DKWE01000084.1 GCA_002491565.1 Lachnospiraceae bacterium UBA7160
TCGTTGCTCGCGGGAATAAAAAAGGAGCGATTCCTTTGCAGATAACGATCGCGATTGTCGACGACATACCGGAGGATGCACACCGGATCGAGTCCGACATGATGAAATATTTTCAAACAAACGCTTCCGGACACACTGTACGTACACTGCGGTTTGAAAGTGGGGAAGCGTTCCTTTCCAGGCCATCCTGTGAACGGATTCATATGGTATTTTTTGATATCTGTATGCGGGGAATGAATGGAATTGAAGCTGCGCGTGCCCTGCGCAGGCGTGATGCCCGGTGCCTGATTGTATTTCTCACCGTTTCCAGAGAATACTCCTGGCAGGCGTTCCCGGTTCATCCTTTTGATTACCTTATAAAGCCTTGTTCTGCTGAACAGCTTGGACATGTGCTGTCTGAAGCGCTGCGGGTGCTCGTGCGCAAGGAACCGAAGCTGGCGCTTCGGCTTACCCACCAGGATATGCAGCTTGATTACAGCCAGATTTCCTATATCATCGCCCAAAACCACAACATCATCGTGACACTTATTGATGGGACGCGTCTCACCGGCCAGAATAACTTTTCTGAGCTGAGCGAACGTCTGGCATCGGATGCCCGATTCCTTGTCTGCAACCGCGGCGTCCTGATCAATATGGACGAAGCGCTGAAGCTGGAGGATGGCTGCGTATTTTTAAAGGATGGTTCCCGTTTTCCGGTGCGCCAGAGAGAGAAAAGCCGCCTTGCTACCACCTTTGCTCAATACCAGCTTCAAAGAATCCGAGAGGAGCATTAACCATGAACTGGGATATTTATCTGCGCTATTTTTGTGAACTTGCCCTCGCCTTTCCGGCAGCCACATTCGGCTATCTCCCTATGTGGCGGAACCTGCGGTTTCAACCGCTCCGTTTCGCCTTTGCCGTCGCCGGCAGTATGTTTTTCTTCTGCCTGACCGGCGCCTTGTTCTGCATGCACTTTTCCGTCTCGGCAAAATATCTGCTGCCTCCGCTTGCGATCCCGGTCTTCTTCGTATACCGCTGTACACTGAAGGTTTCCTGCGGCAAAGCACTTTTTGTTTTTTTTAATGCGATTGCTATGGTTTTATTTTGCCCTCTGTCGACAATTTTTATCGTTTCCAGCAGAGAGGCCGGCAGCATCCGCTCACCGATGCTGCTTTCTTCTGCGATGATCTCTCTTGGAATTGGCATACTGCTTGTACTGCTTACTGCCCATACCTTGATCTGCAAAGTCGGATATCTGATCCGGGAGTTTCACATGGAAAAATTCTGGTACGCATTTTCCCTGCTTCCCATCATATTTTCCACCTTTTTCTTCGTACTCCAGCCAGTCGATTCCGTGATTCTTCTGCAGAAAAGACTCCGTCCGCTTGGTTTCGTGATCACGGTTTCTCTGCTGCTGCTTCTTCTGTTTCTCTATCAGCTCTTTTATATGCTTGCGATGGGAATCATGAATGTGAACCATCTGGAACGGGAAAATCAGCTGCTCTCCATCCAGACCAGCCGCTATGAGCAGCTGCGCCGCCATATGGAAGAGACACAGAATATCCGTCATGATTTCCGTCAGCACCTCCGCGTACTTTCCGGTCTCGCCGAGAACAAGGAATACGGTAAACTGACCGAATATCTGAAATCATACTCAGACGGTCTTGAACGCCCCTATGCCCTGCTGTGCGCCAATACTCCGGTAGACGCCATCGCCGGATACTATGCAGAGCACGCCAGACAGTACGGTATTTCCATAGACTGGCGGCTGGAGCTTCCCGAACAGCTCCCTCTCCCGGAAGCTGACCTTTGCATGCTGCTTGGAAATCTACTGGAAAATTCCATTCAGGCCGTCATGCAGCTTCCCGCGAAAGACCGGCATATCACCGTCATCTGCCGGATGCCGAGCGATGCGATGCTGGCTCTTGTAGTCGAAAACCCGTATCGGGAACCGCTGAAAAAAGACGGCTCCCATTTCCTGTCCACGCATCACAAGGGCCACGGTATCGGCCTGCAGTCCGTCCAGACCATGGTTCAGCGCCACAAAGGACAGCTGATCATCCAGACAGATGACCAGCTGTTCAGTGTGAATATCATTCTAAATATTTAAGTTCCATAAGGGAGTGCCTCTAGTTCTCCTCCAAAATCTCCAGCAATTCCTTATAATTGCTCTGCAGCGCATGCGCATTCGCCGCTACCTTTTTGTGAAGATTTACCGCGGCGGCCGATTTATTGATCGGCTGAACAGTTCCGGCCCCTGCGACGCATCCGCCGGGACAAGCCATCCCTTCCAGCAGATATCCATTGTACTTTCCGGCTTTTGCCGCAGCAAGCAGTTTTCTACACTCAGCAAGCCCTTCCGCGCGCTCTACCTTTACCTCACGGTCAGGATACAGCTCCTTCATGCAGTTTACTACTGCATTTGCCACTCCGCCGCTTACAGCAAAGCCACGCCCGTCTCCGCTGGCCCCCTCCATTGGATCAAGCTCCTCAAGCCCCCGGAAATCCACTTCCTTTGCCTCAAACATTCCCATGACCTCTTCGAAGGTCAAAACAAAGTCAATATCGCTTCGAATCGATTTTCTTCCGGCTTCGAGCTTTTTGGCAGCGCACGGCCCGATAAATGCCACCTTGCAGCCCGGATGCTCTTTCTTGATCAGCCGCCCAGTCAGAACCATCGGTGTGAGTGCCATAGAGATACAGTTCGCGTAATCCGGAAACAGCTTCTTCGCCATCATCGACCATGCCGGACAGCATGAGGTTGCCATGAACGGAAGCTTTTGAGGAACCTCACTGGCAAAATCCTTAGCCTCTTCGATCGTACACAGGTCCGCTCCGATCGCCACCTCGACCGCATCCTCAAAGCCGAGAGCCTTGAATGCTGACCGGATTTTTCCTGGTGTCAGATTCGGACCAAATTGCCCCGCCACTGCAGGCGCAATTGCTGCATAGACAGGGACATCACTCTTGATCGCCTGAATCGTCTGAAAAATCTGAGCCTTGTCCGCGATTGCACCAAACGGACAGTTTGCAAGGCACATTCCGCAGGATACACATTTTTCCTGATCGATATCTGCCCGCCCATACTCGTCAGAGCGGATCGCATTCATACCGCATGCCTTTGCACAGGGGCGCTCCTGCCTGATGATTGCATTGTAGGAGCACGCGCTGATGCATTTTCCGCACTTGATACATTTTTCCTGATCGATCACGGATCTTCCATTCTCAAAACGAATCGCCTTTTTCGGGCAAACTTCTTTACACGGATGCGCAAGACAGCCCTGACAGCCATCTGTCACCCGCACCACGTTGTCCGGACACTTATGGCAGGCAAATTTGATAATATTTACAAGTGGCGGCTGATAATATTTCTCCGGCTTCACACACTCCTCTGCGCCGATCGATACCGGAGCATGCTCGGTCGCCTTGCGCAGCGGAAGTCCCATCGCAAGACGCATCCTCTCCTTCACAATGGCTCTTTCCAGAAACACACTCTCCCGATATGTGGATACTTCCCCGGGGATCACGCGGTATGGAATATGCTCCATCTGTGACAGGTCTCCATCCTTATAATCATAGGATAACCGCGCAACTTCAGCAAACACTCTTTTCCGTATGTCATTTACCGATGTATAAACTCCTCTCATGATTCCCTCTCTTTCTGAGTGAAAGCATATGCTTTCCAATAGTTCACTCCTGTTTCAGATCTGTCAAACATGCGACTTGCTTATAATCACTGACTGCAAAAATATTCTGTTTATTCTTAAGCTGCTTTCCAGTATATTCTCAGCCATAATGTACTGTCAAGTTCTAATTTTTTACAGCAAACTAAGCAACGCATAAAAATCATAAAGAAGATGTTACATCCAGTTAAAATCTATAGGATGAATCGCAGTGCATTTTCAATCTGTCTTATATACAGAGGATTCCGAAAAGCTTCTCTGTCATGTCCGGGGGCGAGATATGCCACTCTTCCTTTTTCACTGGGGAGCCACCAGCCTGCCGGATACCACTGACCCTCATATTGATATTCCAAAAACAGATTGATCGCTTCCCGATGAAAAAATACATATTGATACGGCTCATCAAACAGCTGAAAGCTTTCTGTCCCGTCGTTCAGCTCCTTATTTGTTCCAATGCTCCGGTATTCCAGCCTGCTATAATTCGCATGACCGGTAAAGCTTCCGCCATTTAATCTCAGAAGCGGCTCTGCACTTTTCGTAATAATACCATTGTGCAAGGTCAGCATCCTGCCGCCTTTTCTGACATATTCACAGATGGCCTCCTGTGCTGCTAAAGTTCCTCTGTCCTGCCAGTTATCTATATAGTTGATACAGGCATCAAATCTCTCCAGACATTCTCCTGTCAACTCCGGATACTCTTCCGTCACCGTAAACTCATATTTGGAATGCAGAGCTTCCACGAGCGGTTCCAGGTTAGAAACCGGATGCCAGCGCGGCCGCGTGCGGTCCCCTAAAATAATGATTTTTTTATTCATGCTGCTTCCTTTCCGGTCATCCTTTGACGGAGCCTATCATAACACCTTTTATAAAATACTTCTGCACAAACGGATAGACCAGCAGAATCGGAACCGTTGCTACCATTACTGTTGCCGCCTTCACCGTCTCACTTGAAATCGCCTCCTCTGCTCTTACGGAAATTCCGCTCGCAGACATCGCTGACTGTGCATTAGAAAGAATCTCCCGCAGTACTGCCTGCAAGGACCAGCGATCCTTCGAAACGATATAAAGAATTGTTGAAAAATAATCATTCCAGTAACCGACTGCCGTGAATAGTGCAATCGTGGCCAAAACTGCTTTGGACAGCGGCAAAACGATATGAAAGAAAATCGTCAGGTCATTTGCTCCGTCAATCCGTGCAGATTCCTCCAAACTGGCGGGAATCCCTGCAAATGCATTTTTCATGATAAAAATATTCCATGCAGAAAGAAGCCCCGGCAGGATCAATGCGCCATAGCTGTCAATCAGTTTCAGCTTCTTGGCCAGCAAATAGTTGGGAATCATGCCCCCTCCGAAAAGCATGGTAAAGAAGATCAAACTGATCAGTACATTTCGTCCCGGCATCCTCTTTTTACTCAGCGGATAAGCCAGCATAGCCGACAGCATAACGCCAGCCACAGTACCCGTAAGCGTCACAATGACCGATACGCGGAATCCCGTCCATACAGATTTATTCCGTAAAACCGACCAGTAAGATTTCAGATTAAATCCTCTGGGCAACAGAAACATCCCTCCGGTTGCTGCATCCACAGGATCAGAGAAGGAATACATCATTTCATGCCAGAAGGGATACAGCATGACCAGCGATATTAACACCAAAATAAAAATGATGATATAATCATAAATATTCTTTTTATTTTTCATAAAAGCCTCCTACCATAATCCGTCTTCTTCCAGCATATGCGCTATTTTATTGGTTATAATGATCAAGCCCATGGAAATAACCGACTTAAACAGCCCGGCCGCCGTTGACATAGAATAGTTGCTGCTCATAATACCATTCCGATATACATAGGTATCAATAACATCCGCCACGTCATATACTCTGGCATTATACAAAAGCAGTATCTGTTCAAATCCTGCATTCAAAATGCCGCCCATATTCAGAATAAACATGACTACGATTGTTGATTTCAATTCCGGCAGCGTGATGTACCACATTTGCTTAAACCGGTTCGCTCCATCTACCATGGCAGCCTCGTATACGGTAGGATCAATCGCGGAAATGGCTGCAATGTAGACAATACTCCCCCAGCCAATTCCCTTATAAATATCGGTTATGACAAGAATGCTTCTGAAATATTTTTTGCTCACCAGAAAATCGATTCCCTTGCCGTCGTTAAACAGCTTTACCAATTCATTGATCAGGCCGCTGTCCGGATGAAGAAACATCGCAATCAAACCGGCCAGAATAACCCAAGAAATGAAATGAGGCAGATAGACGATGGTCTGCGTCACCTTCTTAAACCTCTGATTTTTCACTTCGTTCAGCAAAAGTGCAAGAATGATCGGCGCCGGAAATCCCAGTATCAGTTTGTACAGGGAAATGATCACCGTATTCCGAAACACGCTGGGAAAGGATAATCCTGTAAACAGCTTGTGAAACTGCTCCAGCCCGACCCACTCACTTCCCCATATTCCCTTGCTAATGCGAAAATCCTGAAATGCGATCACTACTCCGTACATGGGCACATAACGAAATATGATAAAATACAGCATTCCCGGAAAAGCCAGCAAGTATAAGTAACGATACTTCCACAGCTTTGCCCATATATTTTTCTGCCCTTTTGTTCTATGATTGCCCATATCGCTTCCTCCGTTTGAACACAGAAGATGCCGATACTTCCGACATCTTCTGCGCTTTTAATCTGTCACTGCCTGTTCTTACTGAAACCACTCCTGATATCTCTGACAGAATTCCTGATAGGACGCATCCTGTTCTGCATACATCCGGTTTGCCTCTTCTTCTACTTCTTTTCCGCCATGCGCATAAAACAGCTCAACATATTCATCAAAATCATCCACCGGACGCTCTCCCATAATAATGCCGTAGAAATATTCGTCTCTCAGCTTATCCAGTTCAGCGCCGTATTCCTTCCAGCAATCCCCCGTTGTTCCAAGAACTGCACGGTATTCATTAAGCGGAAGGGAAGTCTTTGCTGCACGCGCAAACAACTCATTTACTTCCTTACTGTTCTGAATGTTGTAAGCATCCTTACGGTTCACAAAGCCTGTGAAAGTGCTCAGTCCCATCTCATTGCGCTTTGTCTCATCCACAATGAAGTTCACCGCACCATCTTCCGTCAGCTCGTAGGTCTCTCCTTCAACACCCCACTTATTCATAATGAACATTTCTCCGGAAGCAATCTCATCCATAATCTCCATCACTCTCTGGGGATTTTCACAGTTGTTTGTAATTGCATAGCTGCACCAGCCTGTGCCGTTTTCTCTTTCATCCGAGGAAAAGCCGTCCGGTCCTTGAATTGGCTCAATTACCTCATATTCTCCATCCGGATTATTCTGATAAAAGCTCTGCAGATATTGCTGAGAGGGATTTAAGGAACTCAGATACCGATAGAAGGAGCCCACCTTTCCTTCCGCAAACAGCGTCTCGCCTTCCGATGCTGAGAAAATGGAAGGTTCAAATACTCCCTTCTGATAAAGCTCTGCCATGAGCGCCAGCGCTTCTTTCACCTGCGGCTGTGTGGAACCATGGACAATTGTACCGTCATCTGCTTTTACAAAATGATTCACATCCGCCTTGTAGGAATATAAAAACGGTGCAAAATATTTCCAGTCTCCATTATCTCCGCCAAAGCCATACGTATCAGCCTCACCGTTTCCGTCCGGATCGTTATTCACGCATGCCAGCAGATAATCCACATACTCATCCATCGTTTTCGGCTCTTCCATGCCGAACTTCTCCAGCCAGTCCTTTCTTACAAAAGTACCCATACAGCTCACCTCCGCAACGTCGCCGGGAATGCTGTAAATACTTCCGTTTGTGTAGGTCGGGAACATTGCCCACTCATCATAGTAAGAAAGAATGTTGCTGTCCTCAATGTTCGAAAGCAGAGGAACGAGGTCTGTCAAGAGGCCGTCTTCCACCCATTCCTAATACTCCTCAGTCATTCCGCTCCACCAGATGACATCCGGTCTCTGGTCATCATCGCTCATCAATAGATTCACCTTGGTATTCAAATCTTCCCATCCTGGCAGAAAAATTAATTCAACCTCGCAGTTAAAGATCTCTTCTATCTGTGCCTCACTCCACGTGTCCTCTGCCTTAGGTCCATTCATAATCGCAATGGAAAATGAAATCTTTTCATCCGTATCGGCAGCATCCAGACCAGCTGTCATCCCGGAAAGCATCCCTGCACACAGTGTAACTGCCATTGTTTTTTTCCAAAATTTTGTACTCATCGTATCCTCCCTTAAAATTGAAATTTTTCACCGTCGTATCCAAACAAAATCAGTTCTGATTCATCTACCGACTCATCCAGGAAATAATTCGCCGCATAATCCGCCGCCTCTTCTATAGAAAGGTTTCCCCTTTCGGAAAGCTTTCCGCTCATATAAGAGCGTATCCAGCCCGGATGATACAGCCGAAAGCTGTAGCCTTCCGGTTTCAAACGGTTATAAATCAGTTTGACATACATGTTCAAAGCCGCCTTTGACATGCAATAGCTGAAGTTATCCTCTCTCCATGCCTGTGCAATGCTCCCTGCTTCCGAGGAAACAAAACACATTCTCTTTGTATCACTCCCCTTCATCATCTGATAGAATATTTCAACCAAACGGACAGCACCCAGCGAATTGATATTATATGTGCGCATCATATACTCAAAATTCGACTCCATGGTCACTTCCCCGTCAAGTTTTCCGTTAATCCCGGCATTGCTGATCAACATATCCAAATGATCCGTCACCGCTTCCACTGCAGTTCTGGCTTCTCTCACGCTTACCTCGCTTCCCACATCCAGATCAATCAGATACAGCCGACTGCCATAGTTCTCCTTTAACTGTTCCAACTCATTCCACTGTTTTAAGTACTGCCCTGCAAACACCGTATGTCCTTTTTCCAGCAGTAATTTCGTCAGGCCAAATCCAAGTCCACGGTCGGCCCCTGATATGAGAACATTCATAATCTTTCCTACCTTCCTACTGCCATCGTCAAAAGCATCGGGAAAAAGCAGATGACGACTACCAGTCTGATCGTATGCATCACAATCACCGCAGAAACATCACAGCCCATGTCAGCTGCCAACAGAGATGTCTCCTGAATTCCGCCGGGAGTCAGACAAAACAGGCTTGTTTGATAATCCAGCTCCGCCACCTTTGCCATAATCCGGCCAAAGAGAAATGTAAACAAAAGCATACCGGAAATCATACATAGGACAGGCAGTATAAGCTCCCTTAACAGCACAAGGCTTTCTTTTGTCATCTGGCAGCCAATCACCGCTCCGGTGACAGACTGGATGAAAAAACGCCAGTCCTTTGGAATATAGCCCCAGCCCTTCCAGATATTAAGCGCCGCACAGGCAGCCACACTTCCCACCATAAAGCCGGCTGGCATACCAAGCCTTTCCAGCAGATACCCTCCGCCGAATGCGGCTAACAGTGTGAGCATACAACGCTTTCCTTTTCCTCCCACCAGCATTTCCTTTTTCTGCCCTGACGCAGGCATCGTTTCTCTGATGATACACCCCTTCTTCTGTGCATATCGCAGTACCGGCGGAAATATCAAATAAATTCCGAACATCCTGAAAAGCTGCAGAATCGAAACAATCTGCATATCGGCGCCCAAATCTTCTGCGATCAGCGCCATATCGGATACTCCTCCCGGCGCTGTGGCAAGCAAGGCTGTTGCCAGATTCATATCTGTCAGCTGAAAGACTCCAACTCCTGTGGTCACATTCAGCAGAAACATCGCTGAAACCAACACCACTGCCGCCTTTATGATACTGCGCATTTTTTTTAAGTCGTTTCTGCTGATGCCATGTCCCAGCAAAGCACCGCCCATCACCTGCATGCATGCCTTTGTACCAGCCGGCACTGACGCCTTTCCTGCTGTACAATTCAAAACCGCAACCGCCAAAATTGCTCCTGTCATAGCCCCGCCGGGAACCCTGCACTTTTTTGCAATCCAGCTCCCAAACAGCGCTGTCAGGAGTGTCATCGCAAAAGCCAATACTCCATTCAAAATTTCCCCTCCTCTTACAGCCTGATCACCTGCATTGGCAATTTCAGGTAATAAGAACGAAGGTTAAATTGCTCCAAATGCGGCCGTTCTTCAAAGTACATGCGATATCCCATTTCACTGGTCGTACACGGCAGCCATTTTGGAAGCAGTACGTTTTCCGGATTTCCGTTCAAAATAAATGACATCCATGTTTCATTCATTAACGCGCAGTAAGCCGCGTCCCGCCTGTCATAGCCCTTTCCTTCCGATTCTTCCGCTGAATAATTAAAGATATAGGGCATCTCCGTAAAATGGTAAGGAGTCTTATTTCCGGTAAAATTCCAAAGATAGGACCATGTTTTCACCCCGTTTGCCGCAAGGAGCTGCGTCAGCCTCAGCGTTGCATTCCCATATACAAATTCTGTCTGCACATGATCAAATGCTTCTGCTGTGGATTCGGTTTTACAAAACTGCCGGTATCTTTCCAGTGCAAGCTTCCAATTTAATCCGTAAGCTGCCCGAAACGCCTGAACAACCTCTTCTTCCGTTTTTTCCTTTTCCGGATCGCTGTAATAGAGTTCCTGTCGGTTATAACCGATCAACACCTCAATATCCCCGACTTTTCCTTCCTGGATATAGTCCTCCGGCGTTTCCAGAATTGTTCGCCCGTCCAATACCGGCCCAAAAAGATGCCCGATATTCACCTGCTGATAGGCACGCTTCTGTGCCTCTATGATCTTTTCCCCATCCATGGACAGAATTTCTCCGGCATTCGCCTTTTTCAGTCCCAGCTCCTTTAGTATAATCTCTGCAAGCCTGGTTGCGGTATGGGTATCCCGGATACACTGCGTCGCACCGCTCTGCATAATCGCCCGGTGAAACAATCCCTTTGCTGCCGGAGTCACCATCAGGTTCGCCGCCGACTTTGCACCGGCCGACTGTCCCATCAGAACTACTTTGTTTTTATCTCCTCCAAATGCTTCAATATTTTCATGCACCCATTTCAGCGCCAAAAGCTGGTCCAGTAAACCGCAATTTCCCGAATCAGCATATTCTTCTCCAAGAAACTCTTTCAGATACAAATATCCCAACGCGCCCAACCGATAGTTCGGAGCCACCATGACAGCTTCTCTTCCCTGAATGAGATGAGGACCGTCAAAAAAGGTATCTGAATTGGCTCCGGAAAAATGACCTCCGCCATGAATGTAAAAGATTACCGGTCTCTTATTTCCTTCGTGCTCCGGAATCCAGATATTCAGATTCAGGCAATCTTCCGAAAAACCTATCTCGTCGCAATAGCCCTGTTCCTCTGTCTGCAGGCTTCGTTTTCCATATTTGTCAGCCTTATACACGCCTTCCCACGATTCTGCCGGTACGGGCGGTTTAAACCTAAGCTCTCCCACAGGTGGTTTTGCAAACGGGATTCCCTTAAAAGCAATCATTCCGTTCTCCGGATACCCCTCTACCTTCCCGCTCTTCGTTTCAATAATCAAACCGCTTCCTCCTCTCTTTCTTTTCTTCATTATACTCTTGACCATATATGCCGTCCAATATATAATTAATCATATACTATATATCATGTCAGTTATAAGCAACCGTTTTTATCATACATTTGGAGGTCCTATGGAATTATTACAGCTTCGTTACTTTTGTGAAATTGCAAAGCAGGAAAATATATCCAAGGCAAGCAAGCTTCTTCATGTTTCCCAGCCATCCTTAAGCCGTACTTTAGCATCTCTTGAGGCTGAACTCGGCGCACAGCTCTTTGACCGTGAAGGAAGAAACATCCGCCTGAATCGCAACGGTGAAATTTATTATAAACACATCCAGGATGCTCTGAATCTGATTGACAATGCACAGAGTGAGCTTTTGGATTTTAATACCACGCCTTATGGTCATATCACTCTGATCATACTCGCCGGGTCCAACGTTATGCCAGACCTGCTGATCAACTTCCATAAGCTTTATCCTGATATATCCCTTAATCTCAAGCAACAGATCACGCATAATCTTCAGCAGGCCAATGATTTTGATTTCGTCATTTCAGCCACTCCAGGTAATTATAAAGGACTTGTCAATATCACTCTGATGGAAGAAGATATCGTAATCGCGGCGCACCACAATCATCCCATCGCCCGAAAAGACAATATCCATCTTTCCGAAGCCGCCCCCTATCAGTTCGTCACCTACTCCTCCGGACCCAGCATCCGTGAACTGACAGACAGCCTGTGTCTGCAGGCAGGATTCAAACCGGATATCATACTAGAAAGTGACAGTCCCAGCACCTTCAAAAGCTTTATACAATCGCAAATGGGAATTGCGCTGCTGCCGTACCAGACACAAATGTCCTTCTTCAATTCCATAATCTCTCCGGTACATATCGCTTCACCGGAGTGTAAACGTACCCTTTTTCTCTCCTATCCGGAAGGACATTATCTCAATCACGCAGCAAGGATATTTATGGAGTTTTGCGTCGAATTTTTTTCGAAAATCCAGAATGCAAATGATTTATCCTATGGGGAAGGGAATCCGAAAGGCGGGGCGCTGTAGCAGACGAATGAACTCCCTCATCTGCACAATGCAAAAAGCAGAGTGTCGCAATATTGCCGGCAACCACTACTACCGGTATACAATTAATTGCAAAGATACCAGTCATTGTGGATTTGCCGCATTTTGCGACACCCTCTCTTCTAATCGTGCGTCTGATTAATATACTTCAATTGACTTCATAAAAACAGTATCCCTGGCAGCCGTAACATGGACTTTCAGCCTCGTGATCCCATCCGCTGAATCATTGATCAGCGGGTTCTGGAATGCAAATGGATTCTGCAATCTGCAGATTTTCCTGTTGCCGATACAGGTTCCCTGATACAGCGGGTATTGTTCCCCGCTTGGAAATTCCGCGGTGATTCGGAACCCCTCGACTCTCTGCCCCCTCGCCAGATCTTCGCGTAAAACCACATAGTTAAGCTGGCCTAACCCCTTCTTCACCGCTACCTGGTATACCGGCTGAGTCGGCGGTTGCCCCTCCAGCTTCTCCACGCGCACCGGAGCTTCCGCTCCGAACTCTTCACGGATCTTATCTCCCAGCTCTTTCAGCCTCCGCACATCCTTTTCATCAAACAATCCCTCCGGCGTGGGAGGAATATTCAGGTTCATACAGGCGTTTGCCCCCACACTGGTCAGGTATGTCTGATACAGCCGTTCCAGCGAGTGCGGCTCCTCATCCGGATGCCAGAACCAGCCGGGGCGGATGGACATGTTGATCTCCGCCGGGGCAAACACCAGTCCTTTGGAGTAAAGAATATTGGGCATTGTCCCCAGCTCTTTTTCTGTATTATAGAGATAACCAAGGCTTCCCTGATTTGCCATAGGCCCCGGCCCTGTCTGGACATCACTGTAAACACAGAGCTCGGACGGGACAACCGCCCACTCCGAATGCCTGGCAATTCCGCCCTCATTCCCGCACCATCGGATATCCGGTCCAAAATCATTGAAGATCACCGCACCCGGCTGATACTTCCGGATCAGCTCAAAATATCTCGGAAAATCGTAAACCTGCCGTTTCCCATTCAGCCCTTCCCCGCAGGCATTGTCAAACCATACGCAAAAGATATCTCCATAGCCTGTCAGCAATTCTTCCAGCTGATTGCAGAAGTAATCATTGTACGCCAGGGTCCCATAGTATTGAGAATTGCGATCCCAGGGCGACAGATAAAAGCCGAATTTTATCCCGCCCCTCCGGCATGCATCCGCAGCCTCCTTTACAACATCTCCCGCAAAAGGACTGTTTTTGACTGAATGCTCCGTATATCTGGATGGCCACAGGCAGAACCCGTCATGGTGCTTGGCTGTCAGAATCATCCCCTTCATTCCGGCGGATTTCAACGCTTCGACCCACTGGTCACAGTCCAGCCTGGCCGGATGAAAGATTTCCTCTTTTTCCTGTCCGTCTCCCCACTCCCTGTTCGTATAGGTATTGGGGCCAAAATGAATAAAAGCGTACATCCCCAAGTCGTACCACTCCAGCTGCCTTTTCGATGGCGTTACCCGTGCTGCCTCTTTCAAAAAATCTATCATGCTGTTTTCTCCCTCAATTTTCATAGTTGTTTTTTACAAACGCTTCCGCTTTACTACCGGCGCTACCGGTATCATGAAATATCGTGCTTGCACTGTTTTCCCTGTGATTATATAATTATACCTGCAAACTGAAAAAAGGCAACCTATGTTGTCCTTTTAGCGATCATGATTTATGAAAAATATGGGAGGAATGCAGAATGAGACAAAAGCGGACATTTATGGCCGCGGCAGACGCGAAGCGGCTGGTCTGTGGATTGCTTGCGTGGAGGAGGCGTGAACCAAAGTAACCGCGCTTCTTCCAGGCAGGCAGACTTGTCACCGTTTTTTCTTTACAAATATTATTTTCATATTTATAATGAAGAAAAGAAATGATAGGAGGCTGAAGTTACGAATATGATCAGAAAAAGGAAATGGACTTTACCTACTGCTGTGATCGCTGCCTGCATTCTGAGCAGCGCTGCCTGCCATGCCGAAGAGAAAACCTATACGGTGGGAATCTGTCAGTTCGCCGGGCATGGGTCGCTGGACTCTGCCACCCGGGGATTTCAGGATGCCCTGACAGAGAAACTGGGAGACCGCGTGAGCTTTACCGTAAAAAACGCCCAGGGGGACTTCTCCGCCTGTACCATAGCAGTCAACACCCTGATTTCAGAGAATGTAGACCTGATTCTCGCAAATTCCACCACCGCCCTGCAAACGGCGGTCACTGCTACAGACACCATCCCGATCCTGGGGACCTCCATCACGGAATACGGCGCTGCCCTCCAAATTGAGGATTTTGACGGACTGGTCGGACAAAACGTATCCGGCACTTCTGACCTGGCTCCTCTGGATGGCCTTGCCGACGTGATCAAAGAGCTGTTCCCCGATGCGGGGAAGATCGGTTTGCTTTACTGTTCTGCAGAGCCAAACTCCCAGTATCAGATCCGTGTGATGCAGGAAAACCTCGAAGCGCTTGGATATGAGTGCGGAATCTATACCTTCTCAGATTCCAACGAGCTCTCACCCGTCACAACTATCGCCGCGTCTGAGTGTGATGTCCTCTATGTTCCCACGGACAATGCCGTGGCATCCAACACGGAGCTGATTTCCAACATCTGCGAACCAGAAAAAATCCCGGTAATCACAGGCGATGAGAGCACCTGCCTGCGCTGCGGCGTTGCCACCCTCTCCATCGATTACTATGACCTGGGCTACACAACGGGAAATATGGCCGCTCGCATCCTTGCGGAAGGGGAGGATATCTCCACCATGCCTATCGAGTATGCCTCTGAATATACGAAAAAATTCAACAAGGAGCGCTGTGACAGCCTTGGCATTGAAGTGCCGGAGGACTATCTTCCGCTTGAATAAACAAAAAAGTGTGCTCTCGCAGCCAGAAGCACACCTTTTCCTTGCGGGCACGATTGCGAAGCAGTTGCCTCCTCTCGTGCCCATATCCATCTTCTAAAAACAATTCACCGTCCGCGGAACTATATGAACACTCACTGCTCATACTCCTGCAGCGCTCCCAGCGCCTCCTTCGACAGAGGGTACAGGATAATCAGATTGAAAATCGTCATCAGGCCGACGCCCACATCCCCCAGATCCCACACAACGGTATACTCTGCCAGTCCTCCAATAAAGAGCATCAGCAGCGCCAGCAGCTTATAGGCGGTCTGAGACACCCAGGAATCCCCAAAAAGATACGCCACGTTGGAACGCGCGTAGAACAAAATTCCGATAAAGGTAGAAAAACTGAACAGCCACAGAATCACCGCAATGAAGATGCTGCCAAAGGAGCCGAGATGCCAGGTCATAGCCATCTGGAGCAGATCCATTCCTTCCAGTCCGGCAATCTGCTGTTCCGGAGCCAGCAGCATAATCATCGCTGTACAGGTGCAAATCACAATCGTGTCCACCAGAACGCCAAATGCCTGAAGCAATCCCATCTGAGCCGGGTGGCTGCAGACAGCCGCCGCAGCAGAACAGGGCGCTGACCCTGACCCGGCCTCATTGGAGAACAGCCCTCTCTTCACTCCATTCATCAGCACAGCCCCAAAGCCCCCCGCTGCCACCTGGCGCAGCCCAAAGGCTTCCGAAAAAATCCGCTGAAAAATGCCAGGAAGCAGCGTAATATTTTTGAAAATTAAAAACAGCGTCAGGAAAAAATAGCATCCAGCCATAATAGGCACCAGAATATCCAGTACCTTTACTGTCGCGTTTTTTCTCAGCACAATCACCGCTGCCAATGTGACCAGAAGCACGGTAGTCACCTCAGGCGGTATATGGAACGCATTGTCAAACGCGGTGGATACCGAATTTCCGATCACCTGGCTGATTCCGCACCAGCAGATCAATCCCGACACAGCAAACAAAACTGCCAGCAGAGACTTCCTTGCTCCCTTTCCTTTCTTTCTCCTTCTGTTCACAAAGGCATGAATATAGTAAGCGGGACCTCCCCGGTATCCCCCGTACAGTGGATCTGGCTCCTTATAGAGCTGCGCCAGTGTCGCCTCGATATAAGCAGTAGAGGAGCCGATCAGAGCAGTCACCCACATCCAGAAAATGGCGCCCGCACCGCCGGCGGAAATAGCCGCCACTACGCCTACCAGGTTTCCCATTCCCACCCGGGTAGCCGTGGAGACAATCAGCGACTGGAATCCGGAGAGTGCGCCTCCCGTCTTCTCCTGGCTCGTGATTGTCAGACGAAGCATTTCTTTCAGTTTCCGAATCGGCAGCGCCCGGGTCCGGATCGTAAAATAAAGTCCGGTAGGCAAAAGAAGCAGCACAAGAAGCGAAATCCCAAGTACCTTTCCATCCCCAAGCGGCACCTGAAAAAGATCCCCCCACAAAAAACGATACACCGACTCAATGACAGACACACACAACTGCATTTATATTTCCCCCTTATCCTCACACCGCTTTCTGCGGAGCCGTCAATAAACACACAGCGAGAGGCAACTACTTTTCTCACGCCCGCTGCAATTAACATTATCATGAAGCTCCCTGCTTAGCAAGAGAAAATATTTATTTCAGTGCTGTCTGCGAACCATTTAAACTAATAGATAGTGCGGAATCCCGAAAACAGAACAACTTTTGGCCGGGCTTTGCCCCATCCCTCCTGAATAATTTTTATAACGCAAAAAACGCAACCGCAATTGCCCCCGGCCCTACGTGCGTACCGATCGTCGCCCCGATCGAACTAACCGGCAGACTGTCCGCGTTCCCTTTCCATAGTCTTTCGCTGTCCCGAATATATTTTTGCAGCAAGGTATCGTCCAGCCCCGTGTACCCAAGGCGGTACGGTCTGGCGAAATCAACGCCGCCCGCCTTCTCAATCTCGCTGATCAGAAAATTGTTTCCATTGCGGGAGCCGCGCGCCTTCCCGAGCATCACGACTTCTCCCTCTGTTACCGTCACAACTGGCTTGACCGAGAGCGCGCCGCCCAGAAATGCAGCCGTTTTCGAGATACGCCCGCCCTTTTTCAGATATTCCAGTGTGTCAAGCAGGCCCAGAACACGAATTTTCTTTTTTTCCTGCTCCAGAATCCGGACGATTTCATCCAATTCAAGCCCTTGATCCGACAACTGCAATGCATAAAGCACAAGAATCTGCTCTCCAATCGTTGCATTCATGCTGTCCACAACCCGCACATGTTCCGCGAAATCTGCTGCGGCAATGCATGCGCTCTGATACGTGCCGGACAGCTTTCCCGACAGCGTCACCACGAGCACCTGCTCCCCTGCCTCAACCGCCGCCTGATACACAGCCTCAAAATCTCCCGGTGAGATCAGGCTCGTGACCGGCAGCTCATCGCTCTCTATTAGCTTCTCGTAAAACTCCTGATGATTGATCGTAACCCCGTCCAGATACTCTGTCTCTCTGAATCTGACCGTCATTGGCAGAACCGTGAGATCCTGCCTGTCCGGCTCCATAATATCTGACGCGGAATCTGTGATAATTCTCAGCTTACCCATAATACTCCTCCTGTTCTCTGATATACAGCGCAAGATTCTCCCTGATCTGCTCCAGAGACCGGTAAAACACCTCCCGCTGTGCATCATCCATGCCGCTGCCGCCGTTAAAAAGCGCAGCCTCTATTCTCATATTGATCTTTTTCACGAGCTCCTGCCCTTCTGCTGTCAACGTATACCGCATCCGGTAAGCGCGCTTATTTTCCGGCACTTCACAGGTTACAAGCCCTTTTTCCCGCAATTGTGCCAGACACCGTGAAATCGCAGCCTTATCCTCCCCGCACAGTCTCGTCATCTGCGCAGCATTCAGCCCTTCCTCATGTGTACCAAGATAGTACAGGCACATTGCATGATTCGCCCGCAGCCCGAACCTGCGCATCTCCAGATCCTTGATCCTCTGGATAAAACGGTTCAGCTCAGGAATTGCAGTTGCGAAGGTTTCAAACCGGTTTCTCATTTTTACTTCCTCCTGTTTTTCCCGAATTACACGCAAATCATCTTTTGCATCTTATCACATGCATGTTGAAAAATCAACATCTTTTATGATAACCGTAAGAAAACATAAAAAATGCCACGCCGTGAAATCGACAAAGCGAAGACGGGCTCCCGCGGTCTCAGCTTTACCATAAGCCCTGTATCCCGGACAGCAACTCTGGAAAAATGAAAATTACCCTGCTGCCTGAGTTTTGCTTCAGGTGGCAGGGCAATTTTCTGGAGATTTTCCGCCCTCGTATAATACAAAGTCGTCGTTATCTCTTAACATGCCAAATTTTCTTATTTCCTTCTTACTGGAATCCACAGCTCACAGAACAGATCACTTCTTCCTTTTTCAAAGTATATTTCATAATCTGTTTCTGCTTCTGCTTCATATCCCATCTGTGGCAAAAATTCCTTGTAGAACTTAGACCAGGTGTCATCGATGCAATCACCATCCTCACCGATGCAGTCAAATACAACATAAGTTCCCGGTTTCACATCCCAGATGCGATAGCCTGCTTTTTCTATTTCCCCATAATCAAACTCCGATGTATCTTCATCAACTAACACACCAATTCCATATTCAAACGCATCCTCTCCTTCCTTTGTCGGGGAGCATAGTCCATACAAGTCCCGCTTTCCTTCCGGCCGAAGATTGCGAATTCGCTCCACCAGATTTTTATCATGACACTCTCTCCAAAAATCAGGAATTTCATGATTTTCCTCGTCATTGATGATTTCATTTCGAAAACTTCTTACCAATGCAATAAATTTCTGTTCCTCTGTTTGTACGATTCTGTAATCCATACTTTTACCACCTTCCACAGTTATTTTAATAACAAGCGGATTAAAAAGTACAAGTTTTGCAAACTCTTCTCTCGCAAACCTGGGAGCAACTCCATGAAATCTTGTAAATGCCTTGGTAAAACTCTCTGGTGTTTCATAACCATACTTCATCGCAACGTCTGTTATTTTAGCATCCGTTTCCATAATTTCTCTACCAGCTAACGATAATCTACGGTTACGAATATAGGCATTAGCTGTCATTCCTGTAAGAAAGCTAAATGCCCTATGAAACTCATAGCTTGAAGTGTGCACCTGCTTCGCTACATCTTCATAGTTAATATCTTCCATAAGATGCTCTTCCATATAAGTAATTGCCTGCTGCATTGCTGCTATCCACTCCATACTTTTCTCCTCCTGTTGAAGTCTATTATAGGAGCAATTTGAGACGGTTACATTTCCCAGCTTGCGAAGTTCTGTCAGATTGTAAAATTCATATCTGCCTCTTCGTCTGTATTGCAAGTATATCATTAATCCCCCTGCTTTGCCAGGTACAGTTCGCTTTTCTGTTCTTGCAAGCGTATTCCAGCGCTTCCCCTCTGTTTTGAAAGATTCGCAGCCCGTTCCTCTTGCCTGTTGACTGCCCGGCTGGGTTTGCCATTCATACTTAGTCTTATGTGTGTAAGATATGTAATCACAATATTTTATGCTTTGTTAAACTGTATATTGACGTTCCCTCTCGTTTTCTATATAATGATGTCAGGTTTAATTATTACAAAGGTAATAGTAAAGGAGTATTCTATGGAAAAATTACCTCAGATTTCAGAGGCCGAATACGAAATTATGAAGATTATCTGGGCCGACTATCCCATCAGCACAAATGAAGTATGTGAGAAAGCCCGCCTGACTCATAGCTGGAGCCAGAAGACCATCCATACCCTGCTGACCAGACTGAATGCGAAAAAAGTCATTTCCTATGATCAAAGAGGCAGGATGTACTACTACTATCCGCTGATTTCGCAGAAAAAATATCTGGAGCAGGAAAACCATCTCTTCCTGAACCGTTTTTACAACGGAAAGATGGCCCCTATGCTCTCCTCTCTGCTGTCCGATTCCGAAATTCCGGACTCAGAACTGCAGAATCTGTACGACATGATTCAAACCAAATTGAAAAGCGGTGATAAACAATGATATTTCCCATAAATTTTTTAATCTGCAATGGATTCCTGACTATTCTGCTTTTCTTCCTTCTGTCTGTCAGACACTTGATGAAAAAGCAGCTTACGCCTCATGCCCGGTACAGCTTATGGTATGTATTTTCTGCAGCCCTGCTGCTCCCCTTTCTGCCACTCCAAAGCACTTCCCGGGAACTATTTTACCTGCTGGTATCGAAGCTTTCCCGCCCTGCTTTTTCCCGCCAGATTTCTGCGGCGGCAACCGAAAACACCGCTCCTGCCGTTGTCATCACTTCTCCATGTCCGGCATGATTCCAACATTTAATAGGAGGAAACACCTTATCAAATACACCGTCGCAAAATACGCTTGTCTGGAAATCAATGACTCCTTCCTGGATTCCGGCTATAATCGTAACCGGCTTTAACGTAGAGCCCGGTGCAGAGAGCTGCTGCGTCGCACGGTTATATAGTGGAAGGGAACCATTCTGGCAGATTTTGCTGTAATATTCTACATCTATGTCATTCGCAAAGCGGTTATTATCATAGCTCGGATAGCTGACACATGCCAGCACCTTTCCTGTCTTCGTATCTGCTACGACAGCTGAGCCTGAGCAGGGATCTAAGGCCAGATCCGACGGTGTGATCTCAAGCTTTTGGATTTTCTGCAGAATCAGCTCATACAAAAGCATCAAAAGCTCATCCGGCGACATCACATCATCCAGCAGCATATACTTATAAACCAGCCTTTCCAATCCGCTTTTGCCCTTCAACTGCTCCAGCGCACAGGATACCACCTGCTCCAGCGCCTCATAGACTGCGTCTTGCAACTCCATATCAATGCTCAGATAGACATCCTTCCCCGGAACTGCATCTGCCACACTCACCTCTGAAATAGTCCGCCCCATACGATCTACCAGAATCTCTTTTTCCCCATCTCTTCCCTGCAAATACTCCTCCAGGAATTGCTCCCTAGTGCATAGCGGATTCCCAAAAGTTTCAGCAATTCCTCGTTCGTCCACTCCTCAGGAATACCATACGCTTCTTTTTCTTCCTCTGTCAGATCCTCAATGTCCGACTTACATGTGTAATACTTTCTTTATATTACACATGTAAGACTATAATGTCAAGATATTTTTCTGACAATTCTGCAAAAACCATCTCTTTCAGACATAGGAACCGGCATCACAGTGATTCAGATGCACGATTTCCCGTATGAGAGGCAGAGAGCCAGCAGGAAGAGCGGATAACTAAAGGCGGGCTAAGTATTCATGTGAACAAACTATGAAATATTTATCGCCTCCGCTTTCGATATAATTTTACAAACAAGAATGCCCCTATCAGAACTATAAAAGAAATTCCATACCAGACCAGCGTATCCGCGACAGAACTGCCCGTGTTATTGCCGAAATTCATATCCGGCATATTCTTCCCGCCGACTTCCGGTCTTTTCATATTTCCTGACTGTCTGAATACTCCGGTATCGTCAGTTGGACTTTCTTGCTGTGATTCCTCATCCCCCACTTCGGATTGTTCCTCCTGCTGCCTTTGTTCATTCTGTGGCAAACCGGAATTCCCCGGCGGAGCTTCCGGAACCTGTGATGGATCAAAGCCTTCCGGCAGTTCACCGCCAAACTGCGGTGGATCAAAGCCTTCCGGCAGTTCACCACCAAACTGCGGTGGGGTAAAGCCTTCCGGCAGCTCACCGCCAAATTGCGAGCCTGATACATCAGTCCCCGATTTCGTGGAGCCGGTTTGGCCCGTACTCCGGTCAGCAGTCTCTGGCCTCCTGTTTTGTAAGTCATTTCCGTCATTCTGTGGACTGTTCCCCCTCTGCGGACCGCCTCCACCCATGTCCATTACTCCCATTACAGTAAGATCCAACCCGGATGCGTCTACAAGTGCATTCGAATTTCGCTGCTCACTTTCCGTAGAGGGAATCGTACCTTCCAGCTGCCCACGGATGGATTCTCCCCGAAGCGTTACCACCTGGGAAAATATTTCGACCGCCTCCAGATATTCTTCCTGCGTATAAAATGCCGTCGGGTCTGTTCCTACCATTCCATCAATCTGGCTGCGCACACGGTTATAAAAGGTTTCAAACCCGCCTCCATCCATATATTCGTCTACCAGCTGCCGCAGATAGCTATAATATCGCGCCCGATACTCTTCATTTTCCATCAGCGTATCAAAGAAATTTGTTCCGGAAAACGCATTGTCAATGGCACTGTTGACCACATCGGCAGCGCTACCTCCCATCCCTCCCAGAGACAGGTTATAATCCCATGGAAGGATATTCAGTTGTCCGTCATACTCATACAGGTAATAATTGTGCGCCATCATACCGGACAAACTGTCTTCATTAACCGCAAACACATGGACTGCCATATATTTCAAAAGATTATCCACATCTGCATAGGTTTCCAGATTGTTTCCCTCTGAAATATGTTTTAATGCTTTCACAACCCGTTTATGGTCTGCTTCCTTGGTAGCTGTCACCTCACCATCCCATATCGCAGAGTAGCTGTTCAGGTCATCATCCGTATAATTGAGATTTGCTCCGCTTCCGCCCATAGGGAATCCGCCGCCCATCCCTCCCATGTTCATGCTTTCCGGCTTATAGAGATTTCCTTTTTCAGTACCGTAATTCCGCAGGATAAAGCTGTCTTCCACTGCCTCCAGCGCCAGGTACACGCCCCAGTATTCCCCATTAACAAAAATTTCCGCATAATTGTAGAGGGAGGCATCTGCATCCAGATACTGATACATATCATATATCAATGCTTCCTTCATATTCGTCGCATCTGCATAATTGTTATTCAAAATAAGTTTGTCCAGGCCATAACAGGTCTGTCCGTCCACATACTGGTCAAACTCCAGTTTCAGACTGTACCGGTCGGTTTCCGGATCACTGGCAATGGCGGTCAGACTGGTATTCCCTTTTGGCCGAATACCTACCCGATAAAAAGTTTCCCCATTGATCTCTATATTACACTGGTAATAAGTCTCCGCCGTCGCGCCATCCAGCATTTTCTGCCATTCTTCTTCGTCCATCAGGATATTCACCTGCATGACTTCCTCTGTATCAAAAAGCCTGGATTCATATTCCATGGTAAGACCAGAGCCCCCGGCAGCTTCCAGCAGCTGTTCGGAAAAAACCATTGCAAACAGGCATAGGCAGACAGCAAGTGCCATAATACCGGCAGCAATTTTTGTAATATGCTTGTGTGCAATCATAGGCCACCTCCATCATGACATATATTCGCCGTTATAAGTGACTAATGTTGCATTTTCAACTCCTGGTACTTTCTTAATATGATTGACAAACGCAGTTCCTGCATCCTTTGTCCGAAGTTCTGTCGTAAGCTCAATTCCTGTGGAATTTACTGTTTTTGCTTTTACACTGTAATACTCCACGCTCTTATCTAAAATGCCCAGTGCCGCACCCTCTGCTTTTTCATCACAGAGATTTAATACAAGAATATAAGGATTGTTATGTATTTTTCGATTTGCAAACAGGAGCAGTATAATACCGATAATTGCAGAACCAATCACTGCCAGTGGAATCATACCCGCCCCAATCACAATGCCAACTGCCAGCGACCAGAACAAAAACACAATTTCTACCGGTTCCTTAATAGCTGCCCGGAAACGGACGATAGACAACGCGCCGACCATGCCGAGGGAGAGCACCACATTGGACGTAACTGCCATGATCACAAGCGTTGTCACCAGAGAAAGCCCTACGAGCGTCAAAGCAAATCCGCTGGAGTACATCACGCCTGTCAGCGTTTTTTTGTAAACGATAAAAATATACAAGCCAATCACCAGAGCGACCGCAAGCCCTAAAATTGTATCAATAATAGAGAACTCCGTTACACTTTCCAGAAAACTGGATTTGAAAATATCGTTAAAACTCATTCCTTCATCCTCCTGTCGTTTCTTTAACCAAATCTGCGGCAGGCTCCATATTTGGAAAATGCCTGCTGGCGGATTCCATTTATTTGTAACAATGACTGAACAATTTCTGGCAAATACGCATCATATTTTACTTCCAGTATGATACTGCCCGGATCATCCGTTGCGTCAATGTCCCACATTTTCTGATCTAAAAAATTTTGGTGGAACAGACTGGTGCGGATATGGGAATCAAAGGTAACGCGGACATTGCCCGCCGAATACACATAAGGTTCCCGGATATAGGATACCAGTACTCTGGGCCGAAGCTGCTGGCTGTTCATCTTACAGTACAATTCCTGAACCAACTCTGAAGGATGCGCTAACATCCATTCCCTTTGACCCTCCAACAGCGCCCGGCATTCTTCTTCTTTCAGGCATGCGTCAATCTTCATACAGAGAGAGTTGATCTTCAGCTTTTTTTCCAGAACAATATAGGACAAGTCACCGTTATAAAATCGGATGCGGAATTTCTCTCGTTTCTGCATGCCATCAACCTTCTCCCGGAGTGCTTTATCCCTATAGTTATCAAGATAGATGCTCTGGATGATGTATCTGCCGTTATCCCGAATGTGTTCATCTGGCTTCATCACCGCCCGGAGTCTCTGGCGCAACGCCAGGTAATCCGCAAAATTGATTTGGTATTTCAGTTCATGTCTGTAAATTCCATTTTTCATCCAAAATTCCTTCCTGCTTATAAATTTGATCACGCCGGCAGATACATTGCAAAAGCCCGGCAGCATTTAGATCTGCTGCCGGGCCTGGGTAAACCATGCTAAGATGATTTCACATTACTCGGTGATGGTAATCGTTCCAACCTGATCGCCAATTTCAATCGTATATTCGCCTGCATCCAGGGTCAGATCCATCTGAACCACACGCCAGCTGCCACCTTCTACCGTCATGATCTTTTCTGCCACGACTTCGCCGTTTGCCTTAGCCTGCGCTACCGTATATCCGTCTGCGCCATTATTTCTCAGCAAAGCGTATACCGTAAACGGCTCGCCTGCCTTTGCAGTCTCAACCGATGTTACCACCGTCTGCATACTTCCGGAGCTGCCCTCTTCCTCTGTCTCCGTCTGCACGGTCGGCAGAATCAGGCAGGAATACTGGAAATCCGGATCCTGTCCGTAGCTCATACCGAACCCGTACGTCACAAGCGGATCGCCCCAGTTATTCGGAGCGGCATGGTTCTCAGCGTCCTCCATGGTGGCCTGAACCATCAGGCGTACATAAGGAGAAGCGCCCTGATCGCCCGCCAGGTCCTTCCACTGAGCATCGTCGCTAAGCGCATCCCGTGCAATCTCCTTGTTGATGATTCCGCCCGGCTCTCTCTCTCCAAACAGCAGATCCACATAGATCCACGGAGAAGTACCGGTCACAAAGCCGCCTTCCGTTGAACCATGGTCTGCAGCCTGGCTATAGCTCAGATACAGAACTGCATCTGCATTTTCCAGAATATAAGTATCCGGCTCTTTCCCGTTTGCAGACAGCACGATCGGCTTTCCATACATCTGCGCATCATCGATAAACAGCTCAGTGGCATCGTCGATAGAACCGAAATCGCCCACACATACGTCGGCCTCTTCCATGGACTCAACGACGGTTGCCCCCATCTCTCCGATATACTTCTTGTATCCTTCCAACGCGGCAGAGCTGGAAGCCTCGATATAAACCTTAGCATCCTTAGCAAGCGGAAGCAGATTGTTATCGTTCTTTACCAGAACCGCAGATTCTGCCTGCAGTCTCTCTGTCAGCTCAACTTCCTCAGGATTACGCGCCGCGCGAAGCTCTTCGTCATTCGTAACTGCCGTCTGGTTTGCTGCCCACTCGGCACTCGCGGTCAGCTCAACCGCCGCGTTTACGTCACGATACGGAGCATCAAAGAGGCCCTTATTGAATTTGAAGCGAAGAATACGCGTTGCTGCCTGATCTACGTTCGCCTTTTCCACTTCGCCGCTCTCCAGACCGTCGATAATTGCATCCGGATAGTTCGAGGACGGGGAGGACTCCCAGTCAGAATAGTCGTGAATCATGCTTCCGGAACCGAACATATCCGTACCGTTTGCAAGCGCCTCATTATACAGCCAACCGATGGTCTGCTGGCCGAGGTCAACGCCCTCAGCTGTAATGCCCGACATCCGTCCCGGGTTGCTCGGACCGCCGCCAAGCGCCCACCAGTCGGTGACAACAACACCGTCAAAGCCAAGGGTATCCCGCAGATAGCTCATGGTCGCCTTATCCCACTTTACATCAACGGTATTGCTGATGCCGGTGCCGCCGCAGTTGGTCATAACCCACTCCGATCCTGCATTCAGCGCGGCCGTCCAGCCGACCATCCAGTTATCAAAGTTCTGTGCCACGGAGCGTGCCTTGCCGAAGGAGGAATCACCGCCGCGTCCAATCCAGTGTTTTGTGCAAGAGGCCAGACCGTTTTCTTCCAGACCCCTGATCTCTTCCGATACGATGCTGGCAATATACTCCGGATTCTCGCCGTACTGTGCACCAATCTCGTTTGCATACGGCTCAAATGTCACATGGATACCGACTGCGGACATCGCCTTGCCATAGAACGATGCCAGCTCATACGCCAGCTCCGGATCGTTTGCTGTACCGAAGCCTTCATGTGCCTTGTCTATGTAGCCGCCCCATGCGTTGTACTCACGGTCAGAAGTAAATACCATCGGCACACCGAGACGCTCTGCCTCTGCTGCTGCCTGCAGATTGTTCAGTGTGTTGGTGATCGTTACCGGCGTTCCGTTCAAGTTGAAGAGCTGACAGGTGAGTTTAAACTCCTCTACCATGGAACGCGCGTCAACCAACTGCGTGTTCACGCAGAACAGAAGACCTACTTCCTCCTCCGGTGTCATCTGGCTGATCAGATCTGCGACACGGGCATCTGTCTCCTGCCTCCAGTCTTCATAAACATCCAGCGTCCCGTTCTTGTTCAAATCCTTGAATTTCAATCCATCGACATCGAGGATCGGCGTAACGCCTTCCATATATGTCAGACGGATCTGGCCGGTAGCCTCATCAGCTTCAATCACAGAATACTCACAATTCTGCTCAAGAAACGCCTGCTCCGCCGCCGCTGCCTCCGAATCAGCTGCTGCATTTGCTGCGTTAATTACATCCGCGGCTGATGCAGCTGCCTCTGTCGCTGGCTCCTCCGCAAATACACTCAACGTACTGTTCATAGCCAGCAAAAATGCTAACGCAAGATATCTCTTTTTCATTTTTATACGATCTCCTTTCCTGTTCCTTTCACTGTTATCTACTATTTGCTCCCTGCGTTTCTATGCCTCCTTCCCCCCAAAGTCTTATAAATCTTTTTATGCTGAAATCATACCATAACACAGTTGTCTGAATTCTGGAAATTCTTGCACCATACTCCGCAACTTTCTGCCAGTATGTAGGATAACCGGAAAATTAAGTACCCTTTATTGTAAAATCACGCACCATATCCTATGACACAATTTTGTTTATTCTGCCAGCGTAACACTTCCCCACTCACTCGGATCTGTGTTAATGTTTGCTGTGCCGCTCCATGCCATCTGGGGAATATATTCAGAGCCGGGGCACGGATAGCTGATGTCCGTGATAACAAAGTTGCAGGAAAGCGTATCGCCAGACTTCGGCGCGTACACCGGTATATTTTCATTCGAGAAGCATGTCCAGGGGATCACGGCTTCCCAGGTAAATCCGGTAGTTGTCATGGACACTGCACACTCGTATCCCTCCAGCACGCTCTCACCGCCGTCCATACCGGTACTTACAAAGCGTCCGCGCGACTCCTTCGGTACCATGGAACGATCTATTGCCGTATCCCAATATCCCTCATTCATCACAAAATAAACCAGAAAATCATTCATGCCATACTCCGTACGCGCAGCGTCCGCGGACGGATCGGTAGAAATGTACAGCTTCAGATTATCCTCTCCGTCGATCGGCAGCATCTCAATCGCGCCCAGCGGCGTATCTTCTGTCACATCTGCAGCCATGTACAGGTTGTTCTCATCCCACGCAAGATAAAAGTTTGCCGAGCAGTCGCTCTCTCCCTGCCAGAACACTGCATCCCGGATGATCTGTTCCGGATTCTTCACCGCCGCCGGGGATTCCAGGTTCCACTCATCCAGTTTACCGTCAATTGTGACCGTTCCCGCTTTATACGCGGTCATTGCCGCAGTTTCTGTCTCTGCCGCCATTGCCGGAACAGCCAGTGTCATCGCCGCAATCGCACCCGCAGCCAGTGTCATTCGTTTTTTCATCGTAAAACTCTCCTTTCATTCTATAGAATGCCTTTCACCTGTTGGTTAAGCCATCTTATCACGGATAACCCCGCCACTTTTAAGATTATCCGGCACATCGCTTTGAAAAATCCAGCACCTGACTCACGAAATAATATGAAAATCCGCATTTTCTTCTGATTTTATCGCTTTGTCCAAAATATTCCTGTTCCACAGGCTTCCGTTATCCGTCCCCGCAACCTGTACGCTATCCATGTGACTTTCCTCAAAGGTATTCCCGCAGAATCTGCTGTAAGCGACATCCCTCACGTAAAGTCCGCAGGACAGACTGTCTCTGAACACATTGTCCATAAGTTCAAAAGAGACATTGCCATAAGCCATAACCCCGACCCAGTTCCCGTCCAGGAAATTGCCGCTAAACACCGTTGGCGTCTCATCCAGGCGCACCCCGCACACCGTACAATCCTCGATCGCACAGCCCGTCATCAAAACGGCGCCCTCCTTCTGTAGGTTGAAGCCGTTTTCGCAGCCGGCAGCCCGGCAGCGGTAAAGGATATTTCCCTGTCCGCCAGCCATAAAATATCCCTGCCCGGTGTCCTTTACGGCACAATCTGTCATGCTTCCGTTTTCCACATGGGAAAAGAACATGCCCTGATCGCAGTCAACCGCCGTGCAGTCAACCAGGTCAATCTTCTGGGACGCCCGGATATCCAGGCCATGGTTGGTCTCTTCGGACATACAGCCCTGCAGAATCCCGCTGTCACATTTTGCCACATAGATCCCGAACACCCCGCACCGGTCTGCTCTGCAATTTTTAACAGTCACATGCCCATTGTAGGCAAGCACCATTCCCATACTGCCGTCCGAGACATCTGCATTCTGTACCGTCACCTCGCCGCAGCCGCAGCAGATTACCTCCCCGGCATCTGACGGAGCCACCACCTTCTCCTTGGAAGCCGCATAAAACAGCGGCTTGTGATTTACGGTACAGTTTTCTATTGTGTGGGAGATAAAGTAATCCACCTCCTCCCCCACCTCAAAGAGCCCGGTCAAAACCGGCTTTCCCGCGCTGCTCTCCGACAGCGGAGGCCCCGCTATGGAAATGCCGCAGCCGGTAAACCTGCAGTCACGCACGATCATCCGGCAGATACCACCGCACCATACCCCACACGAAGATGTCCGCCATTCCTCATCTGCCAGGCTGATGCTGCAATCCTCAACCGTCATATCGTTTCCAACAGCATAGATGCCTGTCCTCCGCATCCGGATGTCCAGGCCCTGCAGCGTCACATGATCAGACTCCACCCGCAGCGCCTCCAGAAAAGCCGGCGCATCAATGACCGGGGCCGCTCCCTCCTTTGCACAAATGGTCACAGCCGCACGCACGGTCAGCGGAAAAACCTCCTGCGGCTCACTGTAAACTCCATCTGCCAGCTCAATCACATCCCCGTCTGTGCAGCACTCCAGTGCACGGGTCAGGCTCATTCCATCCCCCGACACCGAAAATGTCTCCGCGGAAACGGTAAGCGGACAAAGCAGTAGAAAGAGTAAAGCCAACACGTATTTCTTCATAAAAATCCTCCCATTTTGCGTTTATTTTTCAATGGTAATATCCGGTCTGATCAGCAGGAAAAATTGACACTGTGCACATTTCTCCCAATCTTTGTGTTATACTGTGTGCGAAAATACTTCTTTATATCCCTGACACGGAAAGGAGCATTCCTATGTACCACGTTCTTATTGTTGATGATGAACAGCCGTCCATCCGGTTTGTCCGCTCCATTATTGAACAGTTTTCCCAGGGGTTCCACGTTGCCGGAACTGCCTCCAGCGGTGATCTGGCCGTTGAATTTCTGCGGAGCCACCCTGTGAGCCTGTTAATCACGGACATCAGCATGCATGGCATGAGCGGAATTGAGCTGGCACATCTGGCCCGCGAAATGCAGCCGGACATCCACATTGTCATCATCAGCGGTTATGGCGAATTTGAATATGCGCAGAGTGCAATCCAGGCAGGTGTGGACGATTATCTGCTCAAGCCCATCAACGTATCCAAGCTGACTGCTATCCTGGAGTCCATCCACCGGAAACTGGATATGGAAAACGCTGACCTGAATGCGTCCGTACTTCCCGCTCTTGCGTGCAGTCAGCCATACAATACAGAGACGGCAAAACAGCTTTACGGGAAGAAAAGCTTCCGTTTCGCTTATATCCGCTGGGGAAATCTTGATGTGATTCTCCCCAAAAGCCTTGGCGCTACTTCCCTGCTCGTATCGGAAAACGAATACTTTCAGGTACTGCGCGGGAGAGATAACCATGAGCGAATCCTGATCGCCGAAAATGACGGAATGGATGAATTTCTCTCTCATCTGAGTGTATATATGATTCAGAAGGGAAATCTGCCCACCTGGAATGCCCTCTATTCCATGTCGTTCCAGCCAATTGGAGAGCTTCCCTCCTTTATTCTGCTGGCCATCCATATGCTGCATCAAAAAGCAGTCATCGGCAGGCATCAGATTCTGCAGCTTTCCGGCAATACTGTGGCACAAAAACTGCGTCTTCCCGATGCCGATTTAAAACAGCTCAGCTACTTTGTCTCCCTGGGCAAAACCCATCTGATCAAGGAATATTTCCTCAATCTCGCCGATGTCTGGGACCACGCAAAGACGCCGCAGTCGCAGGTGTGGCACATGGGACGCCAGATTATTCATCAGTTTGCAGCCGTGGTTCCGTCCTTAAACAGCCATCTGGAGGAGATTCTGCAATCCTTTAACAGCCTGATCCTGGACGCGCCTTCCCACCGGGAGCTGATGAACGGCCTGTATTCCCTTCTGATCGACAGCAGAAATGCGCTCAGTCAGAAGATGACTACACAGGAGCTGTTTGAATATGCCCAAAATTATATCAGCACCAACTACGCGCAGCCGCTTAGTATGCAGAGCGTCTGCGATGAAATCGGTATCTCTCAGACCTATTTGAGCCGTCTTTTCCGCAAATACAGCGATACCACGTTCAATATCTTTCTGACACAATGCCGGATGGAGGCCGCAATGAAGCTGCTCCGTGACAAGCCCACACTGCTTCTGCGTGATGTGGCTGCCTGCGTCGGATACGACGACTCCTCCTATTTTACCAAGGTCTTTCGCCAGTATACCGGAAAAACTCCCTCCCAATGGGTTTCCGGAGAATAAGGCTTTTCGTTCTCCCCGCCGATGGCGGGGAGACGGTTCATGCGTATGTCTGCTCCTCCATGATCGATCTCAACCTCGCCCGATCCAGCTTCATGTTCGCGGTATAGGGCAGCTCCTCACGGTGTATGAAAATATCCGGCATCATATAATGCACAATTCTCTTTTTCAGTTCCCGTTTTACTTCCTTTTCGTCCAGCTCGCCGGTGAAAAAGCAACCTACTTTTCCTGAACGGCCATCAAACAGCACGCAGCCGTCCCGCCAGCCCGGTATTGACCGCAGTGCAGCCTCCACCTCGCCCAGCTCCATGCGGTATCCCCGGTGTTTGATCTGCGTATCCCTGCGGCCCAACACCATCAGCTGGCCGTCCTCCCTCATATACCCAATGTCCCCTGACCGGTAAAACCGCTCGCCGTCTCCTTGGTTCCGCGGATCAGTGACCCATGCTGCCCCGGTGCGCGCATCATCCCGATGGTAGCCCACAGACACCCATGGACTGGATACCAGCATTTCCCCAGGCATGCCCGGCGAAGCCTCCCCTCCCTGTTCATCCAAAAACAGAAGATGAACCCCGGAAAATGGCTTTCCCACCGGAAGTCTCTCTCCGGCACAGTTCTGAGGGCACACCTTGCCCACGGCTACCGAAAACATCTCCGTAGAGCCGTAAAAATGCCACCAGTCCGCGCTCGTTGCAGCCTCCATCCATACCTTAAGCGGTTGCCACGGCATCGATTCTCCGGACATGATGCCATAGCGAAGCCACGGCAGACTGTCCCTCTCCAGTACGCCGGCATTTGCGATTCCGATGAAGCTGGACGGTGTCATCGTCAGCTCGGTTATCCGATGTTCGTTCAGACACTCAATGAGCTTTTTGGGAAAATTCAATATGCCGGCAGGAAGAAGATACACCGTGGCTCCCAGCGCAACGGGAGGAAAAATATCTATGATAGAATTCGCATAAAAAAACGGAGACTGATTTCCAAATGTTACCGTCTCATCAAACCCGTAAACCCGGATCGTCGCCTCCGTCCAATGCAGATAGGCCCCCTCTGTCTGAACGGAACCCTTGGGGATTCCGGTGGAACCGCTGGTATATAAAATCGACATGGAGTCCAGAGCACTTCGCTTCTCCCGAATCTGTCTCAGGCGTTCCTCATCCTGCTGCCCGCTCACCGCATCCCAAAAGCGGATAACGGGAACCCCCGTCTCCGGCAGATTCAGCAGCGCCTTTTCCCCTTTCTCATCCGCCAGAATTGCCCCCGGTTCCAACCGCTGCAGTATCCGAAAAAGCTGTTCTCCGGGCATGGAAATATCCAGAGGTGCATAAGCCCACCCCGCATAGAGCGCCCCATAAATCGCGGGAATGTTACAAATGCTGCGCGAATTCATCAGAATCGCCACGTTTTTTCTCTGCCCCTCTGCGGCTAAAGCTGTCCCTATCCGCCGCGATGCCTCCTCCAATTCCCCAAACGTCAGTTTTTCTCTGTCATCGCAGAACGCGATTTTCTCCGGGACTCGTCTGACCGTCCTCTCCAGATATTCCAGCATATCAGTCAGCATGATTACCTTCCTCCTTCTCTATGCCAGACGACACAAAAGACGGGTATTTTTCATACCACTTCTGTGCACAGATTTCATAGGAGCCATATGCCTCATCCCCCCGCCGGTCTTCGAGGTCATACAACTTCAGCAGATCCTCTCCCAGCTTTTTTGAGAATTTCATGCTCCCTTTCACATTCAGATGCTGCCAGTCGGCAAAGTCCGAGGAATAGCGAAGACCAAATTTCAGGTCCGGATTGTTGTAATTGATTCCATCAACCCCGTACTCCCTGGCCACCGTCCAGAGTGCGTTATAATACATGTGATCACTGGCATAATCCGGATTGGGGAAACCTACCAGCATCACGTTCACGCCCGCCTCAGCGCACAGTTCAAAAATCTTCCTGGCGTACTCCTCCTCCCGCTCGTTCATATTTCTCTGCATGCCGTTCCAGACCAGGGACGGTTTCCGGTGCTGCTCCACCTCGTCCACCTCTATGTACCCCTTCCAACTGGAGCCGCGCCCGCCGTTATCCAGAGGAATGGCAAAATCCCTTGCCGTGACCGTCTCATAGTTGCTGTGTACCTGGGGCAAGCCGAGAATATAGCCCAGCGCATCCGCCGGCGTTTCCACGCAGGCCACCATGGCGCCGATGCGATTCTCTACTCCCCTTATCCCGTACGTGGACAGGACGGTCCGTCCCCGCTTCGTATAATCACGGGTATAGATCGAAGGCTTCGCATCCAGAAGGATCACTTTCGGCTTCTGCGTCTTCAGCGCCTCCCTGATCACATAATAGCTGACCCAGTACGGCTGCTCCGCGCTGCACAGATTGTAGGCCGCAATCCCGTACTCTGACCAGAGGACATTTGTATTCACCCCCGCGTAGGCAAGGCTTGTCCCGACCGTCAAAACATCGATGCTGTTTTCCGGCTGCTCATAAAAGTTCACCATACTGCAGATGCCGTAATCATGCTTTGGCGTAAGCACGTAGGTGGCGTAGCCCAGCGTGACGGCGGCAATTATGCCAAACCCCAGCACTCTCATCCAGAAAAGCCCCAGTTCCCTGCGTCTGTTCGTCTTCCGCTCTGCCATAAGCCCTCCTAAAACTGTGTATACAAAAATGCGCTGCTATCCCCCGCCGGTCCGTAAATGCCAAACACGCATATCCCCAGCAGTAGGAGCAGAAGGATCGGCCATCTCACCCAAATCCGGGATTTTGCCAGCCGCTCACACGGCGCAAATCCGGCTTCGCAGAGAATGTCCACGAGCATCAGGATCACAAATGCCATTCCCGCAATCCCCCACTCCTTGGCGGACATGATCCCGGTAAGCTTATCCACCGCACCGGAAAAGCTCCATCCCGCAAAACACTGTCTGATCACTGCCAGGCTCTGAGCGGTGCTCTCCGTAAACGCAAAAAACTGCGCCGGAAAAATCAGCAGCCAGGTCCGCACAAGCCGCCACGGATACATCCACCGCTTCTGCCCGAGCTTCCATCTGCGGTTCATCTTTTTCCACAGCGGGTCCAATAAGATGGAGGCTGCCATAAGCAGGCCAAAATATGCGCCATAAATCACTGCGTTCCAACTGAAGGTATGCCAGATACCGATAAGCAAAAACACCAGAAACGTGGTCACAGCGGTCGGCATTGCGCGCCCCGTCTTTTTCCCAAGCCACCTTGATGCAGCTTTGCCGAATTTCAATCCCATCTTTGAAATAGTCAGCGGGTACAGCAGATACTGACGGAACCAGCCGCCCAACGTAATATGCCACCGCCGCCAGTATTCCGCGACACTCAGAGCAAAAAATGGTCTGCGGAAATTTTCCGGGAGCTCGATTCCCAGCATCCGCGAAATACCGCGCACTACATCCATCCCTCCGGAAAAGTCCGCGTACAGGCGAACCGTATACAGCAGCACCCCGCCCGCAGCCATCCATCCCGGAAGCGCACCCGTCTCCTGAGTGAGCACCGCCGTCGCAGCCGCCAGACGGTCCGCCAGAACCATCTTTTTGAAATACCCCCACAGCATAAGCTGAAAGCCGGATACAAAGCTGACCGGTCTCAGAGGATGTCCCTCCAGAAGCTGTTCCCCCAAATCCTTCCACGAGGAGATCGGCCCCTGGGATAGCTGCAGAAAATAGCCCACAAACAGCATCACCTTCCACACATTACGCTGGGCTTTGACCTTTCCCCGGTAGACATCCATCAGCAGCCCTGCCGACTGAAACGTAAAATAGCTCAGGCCCAGAGGCGCCGCCCGGGAAGTATCCTGCTTCACCAAAATCAGCGCACCGAATTCAAGTATCAGCAGAAGGCAGAGCAGCCCTCTCTTCCGTTTCACCCGCTCAAGCGCCAATCCCCCAAGCCAGGTGCCCAGCACGATGGCCCCAAGGTGCAGCACACTCTGCCAGCCTGACAGAAAGACAAAAAAGGCACTGCCGATCAGCAGTGCCAGCCACCGCACGCCTGTCGGGAGCACATAGTACACACAAAAAATTACTGCGATAAACAGCAAAAACTCAAATGACAGAATGCTCATTTGCCACCTCTTGTTTCAGTGCAAGCCGATCGATCTTCCCGCTTCCTGTCTGCGGCATGGTTCCCCGCTTCAGCAAACCGTCCGGAAGCATATAGCGCGGCAATGCGTTTTTCAGTGCAGCTTTTACCTCTTTTTCTGAGGCCTCTCCCGTGTAGGCGGCCATAATCCTCTCCTGGCTTTCCTCATACCAGCAGCAGCCAAGAGTCACGTTCTCCACCGCGTTCAGCGCGCATTCAATCTCGCCCAGCTCAATGCGGTATCCGCTGCGTTTAATCTGGCTGTCCCTCCTGCCCAGAAACATCAGCTCGCCGCGCTCGTTATACGCCGCGAGATCGCCTGTTTTATAGATTCTCTCCGGAATCTGTCTGCGCAGCGGGTTCTGGACGAAAGCTGCCTCTGTTTTGTCCGGCGCGTTGTAGTAACCGGGCGAGAGGCACGTTCCGCCCACGCACAGCTCTCCATCAATCAAATATATCCTTGTGTTCCCACAGGGCCTCCCGATGGGAAGGCTGTCCGTGTCGGAAAACTCCCTGTCTACCCGATACCAGGTACACACATCGGTAATCTCCGTAGGACCGTACATATTCACAAAATCTGCTTCCGGAAACGCCGCCTTCCACCGGTTCAGAGTACGGCACGGCATCGTCTCCCCGCAGAACAGCACCCGCCGCAGCTCGGGCAGCATGCCCGTTTCCAACACCTCTGCACTGGCTACAGCTGTCAGTGCAGACGGAACCCAGAATATTGTATCAATCCGCTGTTCCCCCAGGGTCTCTATCAGGCACCTTGGGAACAGAAAATCGCGCTTCGGAATCAGGAACAGACTGCCCTTCTTCCGCATTGTCCCATAAAGATCCAGCACCGAATTGTCAAAATAGAACGGTGCCTGGCTTCCGAAGCGAACCTGATCCGGAAGCTGAAGCGCCTCACAGGCCCATTCGATAAAATCAATCACGCTCCGGTGCGTAATCGACACGCCCTTGGGCATTCCGGTAGAGCCGCTGGTAAAGAGTACATACAGCAGATCCGCATCAATCTGCTGCGCGCGGCGCTGCCCAAGAAGCTCTTCCTCCGCCTCAGCGCCAATCTCTTCCAGTGCAGTCACAATTGCCTGCCCTGCCAGCCGCTCTGCCGTTTCCCGATACTTCTTCTCGCAAATCACCGCTGCAGGCTCCAGCACTTCAGCAATCCGTTTCATTCTCGCCTCCGGCATGGTTGAATCCAGCGGAGTATAAAAGCATCCCGCAAAAACGGCTCCCAGCATGGCCGTCACACACTCCGGGCTTTTATCCATAAAAATCAAAACCGGTGACTGCGCAGACACCTGCCGGGCAATACAGGTCCCGATTTGCTTTGCCCGCCTCAGGACCTCCCCCCAGGTCAGTCCCCCGGAGGGAGAGTCATAAGCTGTCCGATCAGGTGCACATTCTGCCGCCTCTTCCAGCCAACTCAGAATATTCCGTATCATTTTCTCTCCTGATATCTGTACACCAGCTTCAGCATAGCCTGCGCACTGTTGAAATTCTCCGGCTCGAGATCGCCTGTGACAATCCGCACCCCGAAAGCATCATTGATCGCCGCAATGATCTGCGTCAATGTCAGGGAGTCAATGACACCGTCGTCAATCAGCGCGCACTCATTTGCGAAATCAATGTCCTCATCCACTTCTGCAAGTGCCTCCAACAGCTTTTCCCAATCTGTCATACTGCCACCCCCCAGCTCAAAGTCACCGGTTAATGCGCTTCTCTGTCTCAGCATCAAACAGATGAAGCTTTTCCATATTCGGGACAAGCAGCAGCTCTTTTTCCTTCGGCGCGTGCTCTCCGGCATATTTAAATACAACTATCTTCTCGCCAACGCGGACATAGATCAGGTATGCATCGCCAAGCGGCTCGATAGACTCCACCTGGCCTTTGATTGCATTGAAGCCTTCCTTTGCCAGCTCAAAATCTGACGGGCGGATCCCCAAGTGGATCATCTTTCCGGCATACGGGGTCAGAGCAGCTTGATACTGCTCCGGTATGCCAAGTTGAAATGTCCCCGCATCCAGCGTGTTCTTTTTCACCTCACAGGAAAAGATATTGATCTGTGGCGTTCCAAGAAAGCCTGCCACAAATTCATTTGCCGGGTGATCATACATCTCCTCCGGTGTCCCCTCCTGCATAATGTGCCCGTCCTTCATCAGCACAATATGATCCGCCATCGTCATTGCTTCCGTCTGATCATGGGTAACATAGATCGTCGTGATCCCCAGCTGCTCCTGTATCTTTTTCAGCTCATAGCGAACCTGGTCTCTGAGCTTTGCATCCAGATTTCCGAGCGGCTCATCCAGCAGGAATACCTGGGGATCGCGCACCAGCGCGCGCCCGAGTGCAACCCGCTGTCTCTGGCCGCCGGATAGCTCAGCCGGACGGCGGTCCATGAGCTGCTCAATCGAAAGCATCTGGGCCATGTAGTTCACGCGCTTTTCTATCTCTTCCTTCGCCACCTTCTTTGTCTTAAGGGCAAAGGACATGTTCTCGCGCACTGTCATATTTGGATACAGCGCATACTCCTGAAATACCATGGCGATATTCCGCTCCTGGGGCGGGACAAAGGTCTTGTCCTTTCCCTTGCCCTTCGCTGCGGTCATCACCTCTTCTCCAAAACGGATTTCCCCGCTGACCGGATGCAGAAGCCCCGCTATGCAGTGCATAGCGGTAGACTTACCGCAGCCAGAGGGGCCAAGGAACACGCAGAACTCACCGTCTCTGATGTCCAGATTCAGATTATCCAGCACATAGGATTTTCCTTTATTGTAGGATACGCACATATCCCTGATCGTAATTGCAGCCATACGCTCACCTTTCCTCTCTGCCGTACCTCGTCACGACTGTGCGCCGAATGACGTCACATCGATGCCATAGCCATACTCATACAGCGGGTCTTCTATATCCTTCGGCAGATCCTCTCTCTGATTTTCCACCTGTTCCATCGTCCTTGGAATCTGGAAAGGCAGTTTTCCGGTAATCGCAGTCTCGCCGTAAAGCGCATCAGCTACTGCCTCCGCCCCGCAGGTTACGCCCGGACGATATACCAGAAGCACGCTATCCGCAGCCTCCGCAACCGGAGTAAGCACGTAGGCGCGGTTCATCACGACAACCGCCACCACGGTAGCTCCCGCCTCCTTCAGCGCATTTACCAGATCCGTCTGCTCCTGCGGAAACTCCAGGGTCGCTGCCCCCCAGGCGGGATCGTGCGTACCGCTCTTCTCGCCCACCACTACCAGAGCGGTCACTCCGGTCAGATCCGCAGGCACCTCCTGGGCGGTGGCAATATACGTCACATTTTCCGCCCCGGCTTTCTCCTGAACTGCCTCAAGGATCGACGTTCCCTGTATCTCCACCGGCTCCTTCGCCGTCCAGCCGCTGTTCAGCGCCCGCACATCCTGTGCCAGCTCACCTGCGATAACAACCTTCTGACCCTCCAGCGAAGCAGCGTTCTCATATTTCACCAGGGTGAAAGAGGATGATGCAGCCTTTTTGGCAACCGCCTTGTGCTCATCGCTTCCAACGATTTCTGCCGCTGCCTCCTCATCTACATACGGATTTTCAAAAATACCAAGCTCAAATTTCGCGATCAGAATGCGGCGGCAGGCATCCGTCAGCCGTTCTTCCTCTACCTCCTCGATCAGCTCCCCGGTAGCCCGGACACCTGCGCCGCCGAGAATGTCCGCTCCGGCGTTCGCCGCGCCCGCAAAATTCAGGCCCCAATCGGTCTGAATCAGACCGGTATAGCCAATCTCCTCTCTGAGCAGATCAGTCATCACCGCAGAGGACTGATCCGCGGAATTCTCCACTGCATCTCCACCGAGATACGGAACGGTAGAATACCCGTACGGCATCACTGCCGCGGCGCCGGCTTCAATCGCCGCCTGAAAGCCTGCCAGATGCAGTGCAAGGGAATCCTCCTGGATCGTCAGCGGCGTACCGTCCACGCCGTCTGTCTGCGCGCCTGCTCCCGGGAAATGCTTTACGGTAGCGATCACCGAATCCTCACTCAGCTCACTGCCGCCCTGCAGCGCCCCGACTGCCGCACGGATCAGGTTCTGCACGACCTCCGTATCCTCTGAATAGCACTCCTGATTGCGGCCCCAGCGCGGGTCCGTCATCAGATCGGCATCCGGAGACAGGGCCATGCGCACACCGATGGCCATCAGTTCCTCCTTCAGCACAGTGTTCAGCTCCGCGACCAGCCCGGCATCATTTGCCGCGCCCTGATTGATTTCATCCGGGAGATACGTTCCGTCGCTGACAAACGCCGCCCCCGCTTCCGTATCCATGGAGAAAATCACCGGAATACCCAGCTCACTGGCTTCGGACAGCTCCTGGATCTCATTCGTGCGCTGTGCCGCATCTCTTGCACTGTCAAAAATGTACTCATATACCAACGCAAAGCCCACGTTTGCCTCATTGAACCAACTATCCTTTTTGCTCACTAGCGTCAGGTGCACCATCTGGGCCGCCTTCTGCTCCGCCGTCATGCGGCCCAGCAGATCCTCCGCACGCTCCTCCGGTGTCAGCCGCCAGTCCTCATACGGGTCAACCTGGCCGTTACCGTTCAGGTCCTTGAACTGATAGCCGTCTGCTTCAATCATATTCTTTACTCTTGTTACCAGCTCCGGCTGCACAAGGGCTTCCTCTGCCTGGACAGCCGGCATTGCCGACATTCCCGTTACGGCTGCCAGCGTCAGGGCAGCACCCTTCCGAAAAATATTCTTCATTAACCTCTCCTCCATTCCTTTCTTAAGATGCCGTCACCGCGCCGCTCATCTGACCCGAAATCAGGTACTTGCCCATGAATATGTACAGGACCAGCACCGGAAGTGCCAGAATCAGGGACCCGGCCATCTGTACATTAAATTCAGCCGCCATCGTACCAGCAAGCTCGTTCAGGGCAATGGTCGCAGGCTTTGAATCATAGCCTCCCAGCACCAGTGCAAAGAGCATCTCGTTCCAGATGGAGGTGCACTGAAATACAAATACAGTAATGGTAGCGATCCTTGTATTGGGGAGGACGATTTTGCGGTAGATCGCCCACATACCGTTTCCGTCAATCATCGCCTGGCGGATCAGCGCGTCCGGTACATCCGCGTAATAACCTCTCATCATCACGGTACACATCGGCATACCAAATACCGTGTGCACCAGCACCAGACCCCAGATATTATCGTAGAGATCCAGCGCACTGATTGTCTGCAGCAGTGGGATCAGGATTGCCTGAAATGGAAGATAGGTCGCGGCAACCAGCGCGATAAAAAACACATTGTTGCATTTAAATTTCCATTTACTCAGCGCATAGGCGCAGACAGACCCGAGAAATACCGATCCTGCCGCTCCAAAGAGGGTGACAAACAAGGAGGTGAGAAGCGGCACGCCAAGCTCCTCCATCGCGCTGGCATAGCCCTCCAGCGTCCACTCTGTCGGAGGCGTGATCGGCGTCGACATCATCACTTCGCTGTTCGTCTTGAACGAGGTCATCACCGTTCCCCAGAAGGGAAGCATGTAGAAAATCAGGAAGCTGGCCATGATCAGATAATACACAATGTGCAGCGCAGTCATATGCCACCTGGGCTTTACCCGCAGCGTCTGTGCCTGTTGGTTGGCCCTGGAACGTTCAATCTTCATCTCATTTGACATCGCCTTATTTCCTCCTGTTCGTCCAATAGGTCAGAGGCAGTATCAGAATCAGCACCAGTGCCAGCAAAAAGCAGCTGATGGCTGCCGAATAGGCAAAGTTATTGTTTTGAAATGCCTCATTATACATCCAGATCGGCAGCGTCCAGGCCGATGACGTTGTATATCCCACCAGTGATACGATAAAATCAAAGGAGCGGAGCGCGTACATCGCCAGAATAGTAATGCAGCTTCCCATAGAGCCCTTCAGCTGCGGAATGATCAGCTTCAGATAAATCCGCGGCATGTATGCTCCGTCCAGCTTTGCCGCATTGATGATATTGACCGGCACATTCTTGATCGCTGCCAGAAAGATGACCGCAACATATCCGGAAAACTGCCATACCATCGCAATGATAATGGAAATCATGATCGTTGAGTTTGAAGAGGCCCACATCAGGTTTCCCGCCTTCATCGCCCCCGCCACATCTACACCGATCAGACTCAAAAATGAGTTCAGTACGCCGCCGGTAGGACGATACATGTAAGCCCATACCGTACCAGTTACCACAAAGGAGAGCGAGAATGGCAGAAGAATCAACGTCCGGAACAATGCCGTTCCGCGAAGCCCCTGATCCATCAGCAGCGCCAGCCCAAGCCCCAGCAGCAGGCACAGCGGAATCAGGCAGAACAGCAGCAGCGTATTTTTCAGCGCCGGCCAAAACTCCGCACTGGTAAACATTTTGATATAATTGTCAAAGCCGCCCCAGCCATAACTTGCCTCAAGCGCTCCGCTTTCCCAGTCAGACAAAGAAACCCAGAGGTTCCAGCCCAGAGAAACATACACAAAATAGATCAGCAGCGCTGCCGGGATGCAGAGCCAGATCAGCGGATGCCGGTCGAAAAACCGGCTGACGGGTGCCACCGTGTTCGGCGCAAACTGCTTTAGGAGCTGATAGCCCAGAATAAGGGCTATCAGCGCGGCACAGCCTGTCCAGAGCCGACCATTTGAAAACGTCATGTAGGTAAAATTGTCAAAAAACTCTAAAATATAATCCACAGGCAGCGCCTCCATTTCTTATTTTCCTGCCCGATTCCTATTCTTCATAGCTCAATCCCCAGCCGTAATCATACAGTGGATTTTCCAGATCAAAGGAAATATCTCCCTCCTGATTGTTCACGGACTCCATATCGCGCGGGAACTGAATCGGTGTCTTACCGGTAGGGTTATTCATGCCAAACAGAGTCTCGGCGATTGCAATGCCGCCCTGCGAGCCGGGATAATATGCCTCGAGAATCGCATTGGTATTCTCATCGCACCACGTCAGTATGTAGGGACGCCCGCCGGTTACTACGGTGACAACCGGCTTTCCGCTAGCCTTTGCCGCCTCAAGGATTTCCTGCTGGCTCTGGGTGATCTCCAGCGTGTCATATCCCCATGGCGGATCATGCTGGTAGCTGGGTTCTCCGACGGAAACGACAATGACGTCCGCTTCGTCTGCAAGCTCTGTAATCCGCTCCACATTCTCTGCCTCATAGATCACATTGGTATTCTCACCGGCATACGCGGCAATCGCATCCGCAATGGTCAGGCCCTCCTGCGCAGATGACCATCCGCCGACAAGGGAGTCCATATCACCGGCACGCGGGCCGCATACCAGAATCGTCTGCTCCGCATCCGGATCAAGGGGAAGCGTACCGTCATTCTTCAGCAGTGTCATCGCCTTTCTTGCTGCCTCGAGATTCACTGCCTGGCTCTCCTCGTTTCCTACAAATTCCACTGCGTACTCAACATCACAGTACGGATTCTCAAAAACGCCGGTTTCAAACTTCGCTTTTACAATGCGTGTCGCAGCAGCGTCCAGAATTGCCTCGTCGATCTTCCCATCGTTTGTGTACTCTTCCATCAGGTCGATCAGACGGATCGACTCGCCGCCGATACCGTCCACGCGGCTTTTGGTAATACCAATCAAAATCGCTTCCTCATCTGAAATTTCTTCTCCCGTCATGGTTCCAAGCGCTTCCTGAATTGCCCAGATCATTCCCCAGTCCGTCTGGATAATGCCCTCGAATCCCATCTCATCGCGCAGCAGATCCTGCAGTGTCGCCTCGGAACCAATTGCGGAGTTTTCCATATCCAGCGCCAGCGGTACCGAATAGTACGGCATAACCGACGCAACGTTTACTCCCAGCGCCGCGTAGTACGGCTTCAAATGGGTTTCCAGAGATTCCTCGCTGGATATGATCGGTGAAGTATCCTTGCCATCCATTTGCGGACCCGCTCCTGGGAAGTGCTTAATGCAAGCCACGATAGAACCGCTGTTCAGGCCATCTGCCCCATTCTGGAAAGCAACAATCTGTGATGTAACCATGTCAGTCACCAGATCCGGATCCTCGCCGAACGTCTCCATCACCCGCCCCCAGCGCGGTTCGGACGCAATATCCGACTCGGGAGAGAGTGTCATGCGTACGCCAACCGCAATGTGCTCATCACGCGCAATTTCCGCCAGCTTCGTCACCAGCTCCTCATCGCGCGTTGCAGCCAACGCCAGGTTGTGCGGCGTGACTGTCGCTCCCGACACATAGCTCAGGCCATGCACCGAGTCCATCGACACCAGCACCGGGACACCGAGGCGTGACCCCTCCGCATATTCCTGGATCGTGTTCATTGTGTTGGCAGCTGTCTCCACACTGTTCAGCTCGCGGATCAGCAGCATGCCGATGTTTTCCTCATTGCACCACTCCTCCAGATAGGAGGGAATTTTCCCGTCAGAGCGCGGCAGGAAGGTGGGATGCTGCATCTGTGCAATTTTCTCGCGCACACTCATCTGACCGACCAGATCCGCTGCACGCGTCTGGGCATCCTCCCGCCAGTCCTCATACACGTCCAGCTCTCCGTTGCTGTTCAGATCAATAAACTGATAGCCGTCCACCTCAAGGATTGATTTTACATGGGGATTCAGCACCGGCTGCTCATAAGCCTGCTCCGCAAAAGCGGACGCTGGTACCATGGTACCGACCAGTGCGGCTGTTCCCAGCAGGGACACACCGCGTTTCCATAATTTTTTCTTACTCAACAAGATTCCAGTCTCCTTTCACGTTGGCTTCCTTCAAAATGTTCACGATCTTGTTCGCAAAATATTCCGCATCATGATCGGCGGAGGTGACAAATTCCTGTACCTGCGTCTGCAGACTTGTAGATGCGCTCCACGGCAATGCTGTTCCGTGGGTGAAGCTGGGATATACCTTGGTATCCTCCGCCACAAGCTCATTCTTAAATTTCAGCGTCAGCTCATTATAGGTTTCATCCGTCGTGTCGCTGTACGGGGAGATCGACTCCTTCAGGCCAGAGAATGCGGTCTGCACTTCGTTTGTGGAAACGTTGTACGCCCAGCGCACACCGCTGTCCACATCCGAGGAGTCATTGCTCACCACAAAACCGTCCACACACATGCCGAACCAGCCCTCGGTGCCCGGGAAGGTCAGCACACCATAGTCCTCCCCGTAAACCTGTCCCATGGAGGTCATCAGCGGCTGCATCCACGCGCCCATAATCTGCATCGCATAAGTGCCGGAAACCACCTGGCCGGAGGCCTCATACCAGTCACGGCTGGAATGGTCCGGAGCCACATATTCCAACAGTTTCGCATAAGTAGAGAGGACTTCCGTCACATCCTCAACGTTATAATTTCCGTTTATAAAGTCCTCGTAAATCTGAGGATCTGTGCCAAGCATAATGTCCTCAAACACCTGGCATGCCGGCCATCCCTTGCGGTCTCCCAGGTCAATGGGGTACTCGCCGTCCGGCATCGCCGCTGCGAGCTGATCACAGATAGACCAGAATTCTTCCCAGGTAATATTCTCATTCTCTGGGATCTCGATTCCATATTTCTCGAACACATGGATGTTGTAGAAGATCACATTTGTCTTGTGAATGCCGATCGGCACAATGTACTTATTCCCATCAGAGGCCGTACACAGCTCTTCCAATCCAGGCAGTGCACGCCCAGAGATATCCGCGTACTCCCAGACCTGGTTCAGATTCAGCAGGAGGTCCGACTGAAGATACGGCTCAATCTCCTCTCCCGGATGCGCCTGGAATGTCTCAGGACTCTTACCTGCCTGCTGCAGAACCTTTACCTTCATAACCATCGCGCCGCCTGCACCGCCCGGAATCGCATTGGATTTTGCTTTCGTTTTCGTATAGGTATCCGTAAACCCGTCGACTACGCTTTCGATGGCATCCTTTTCGCCGCCGGCCGTCCACCAGTGATATACATTCGCGGTGCCCTTCTCGTCCGTCGTCTCCAAAATCGATGCAATGTCCATTTCATCCGCATTTCTTTTTTCCTGCTTTTTCGCCAGCGCTGTGGTGGAAAAAGAGCCAAGTACCGTCACACCAGCCAGCAGCAGGCTGCAGATTTTTTTTGCCTTCATACTCATGTCTCCTTTACTCAACAAATGTCAGTGTTCCCCAGAGGCTTGGATTGGCATCCACCTCGTACATTTCCAGTGTCCTGTCTTTTCCGTCCAGATTTGCGGATGACTGCATGCGCAGACTGTGAATTCCCGGACACGGCAGGTCTACATCCAGAATCGAGAAATCAAACCCTACCGTCATTCCAGCCTCCGGCACGAGCTGTGCGATGGCATCATTGGACAGATTGTGAAGCGGAATCTTGCTCTCCCATATGATACCGCCTTCCGTCTCGGCAATCGCGCCCTCATAATCGTCAAACAGCAGCTCGTCACCGTATTCACCCTGTGTCTCCCAGCCCTTGTTGTCCGCAATCATATCGCGGTCCACATAGTTGAAGAATTCATATTCATCTTTGTACATATCCGCAGACTGAACAATCCGCCAATCCGTCGCCTCATATTCTGCGCGCTCAGGATCTGCCTCCGGGTTGGTGCTCAGGAACAAAATAATCGCATCCAGCTCGTCCAGCGGAAATCCTTCCCGGTAAACCAGCGGCGTATCATCTGAGATTTTCATGGCAAGGTAGAGATTTTCCTCATCCCACATGGCGCTGAGCTCCATCGCGCAATCCGCTTCTCCGTCCCAGTGCTCAATCTGATCGATGATTTGATTTTCAGAATTAATCTTGAGACATTTGCTGGTGTCCCACTCACCCAGATCTCCGTCAATCACAACATCTGCCGCTTTGGGGGCATCCAGACTCTTCTCCGAGTACGCAAATGCGGAAGTGCCGATTCCCATTGCCAGCGCTGCACTCAGCAGCGGAAAAACAAGTTTCTTCATAATGGCTTTTCCTCCTTTTTTTGTATGGGCTTCTTTCATTCCCTTATGATGCTTCCATTATATTGCAAGCTGTCCCCCGGCACTCAAAAGGATTTAACACCGTGTACCGAAAAATCTGGCATTTCCCTGCAAAGTAAAAGAATCCGGCACAGTCGGCCGGATTTTCCTGTACTTTTTGATTTTCTAACACAATTCTCTTATCAGTTATCCCGATCTGTGATATAAAAGAACTATCTAATGCAAAGGACGGTGATTCGGTTGAAGCTGAATGTAAAGATGATGATTTTGTTTTCCGTTATCATGATGACTGCACTCTTCTTCTTTTCTTCCTATACAATAGATTACACGACCAAGGGAAGCAATGCCCTCACGGCCTCCCGCTTTACCAACATGAGCTCCACCATCTCCGCTCACCTGGAGCAGCATGTTGCCATGATGAATATGACCATCAATGATCTGACTGAGAGAATCTCGTTTATGTCCTCCCTCAATCAGTTTGTCCGCGATACCAGCGACGATCAGAAGATGGGGCTTGCCGCGCGCAAAGCCATTCTGCAAAATCTTTATCAGTCTCCGATGGTGGAGCAGTATTATCGGGTAAGCTTTATTTCTCTGGAAGGGAAGTATATTACCACCCTTCCCGCTAAAGATTTTGACTTCGCAGTTCCGCCCGAGGTTCTGACTGCATTAACCGATTCCTTCTCCTGGGCGGACCAGAGCGCAGATCATACCTCCTACCAAATGCTCCCTCCCCATACAGACATTTTCACCCCGCGGCAGGATATTATGGTATACGGCATTGTTCAACCCGTATATTACTCCAAGCATTGTATCGGCTATATCTCCGTCCTGAATGAATGCCGCTCCCTGGACCACATTCTGGAGTTCGTCGACAACACCTCCGAAGTAGAGGTACAGGCTTCCTTTGATGATGAAAGTCCGTTCTACTGTAGCAAGGATACACTGCGTAAGTACCCCTGTGAAATGCCCGTCGGCACCATGCAGGAATGGTATGATCCGGAGACGGGCACTACCATGCAGGTAATGCACACCCATCTGGACGCGCTTGGCCTGAATCTGTATGTCTCCCACGACAAACAGATCAACATTAACGGGAATCACTATATCCAAAAGGATATTTATCAGCGCATGTTTCTGATTATGCTGGCCGCCTTCGTGATGATCGGCGTTTTTTCTTTCCAACTGACCCGGTCTATCCGCCGGATGACCAAGCGCGTACTGCAGATGTCCTCCAGAAACGTGCTGCTCAACAATGCCCCTGCCGCCCAAGCGCTTACCGAAACCGTCACTGCCCCCAGCGATCAGGAAATCCACGCACTGGAGCTTGCCTACAACGATATGCTGCTCCGTTTAAGAGACAGTGCCTTCAATGAGATGACCCTGCGCGAATCCGCCCTGCAGGCTCATCTGAATGCACTGCAGACGCAAATTAGTCCTCATTTTATTTATAATACGCTTAATATTATCTCTGCAAAATCTCTTGAGAACGGAAATTTTGACGTGATCAAAATATGTGATCAATTTGCTTCCATGCTGCGCTATTCGACGGACACTCATTCACATACCGCCACAGTGCAGGAGGAAATCGAAAATGTTCGTAATTATCTGCTCCTGGCTAAAGCCCGGTATGAGGATAACCTGGAATTTCTCATCCAGGTACCGGATAATCTTCAGAACATTGAACTGCCCAAGCTTGCCCTGCAGCCTCTCGTCGAAAATGCGCTGACTCATGGGTATGACGGTAAAAATATACAGCGCAAGCTTTCTGTCATCGGAAAAATCACAGACAGCACGCTGATTCTGGAAATCCGGGATAACGGAACTGGATTTTCTCCGGAGATCCTGCATAACTTGCAGCAGCGCATTGCAGATATTGAGACAAATGCCAATCCAGTTGAAAAAGACGGCTCACATATCGGCCTGATCAATACATGCCTGCGGCTCCACTATTACAGCAAAGGCGCTATCCACATCTCCATTCACAACGATAACGGCGCTGTGGTAACATTGGCTATGCCGGTTACTCGATAAGTGATTTTATAACAGGGAGTGACAGTATTCTTGGACATGAACCTGTTCAAGACGCTGACCGCAACCAAGATCATACCATCTCTTAATTTCAACAGACCGACCAGCGCTCAAATTTGAGCTTTGATCGGTCTGTTAATGTCTCCTGGATACCATCTTCCCGTATCCGTTATCTGCCCACACTTTTATGCTACCCTCAGGCAGATCCAGGCAGCCTTTCCTTCTGGTAATCTATCCCCAAAAGCCCTCTTATACGAACAACAGAGATTTATCAAAATTTCTGCCTTCCCATATAAGTACCTTTTCAATTTAAATCGTAACATATTCTATCTTACACTCATGCTTTCGGCTCATTTTATCATAATTCACTCCCACAAGCAAAACATTTCCTTCATAAGCTTCCAATGCATCCCCGTAAGATTTCTTTTTTATTTGATGAATGGCTCCCTTTGCCGATTTATTCCACTTTAATTCAACGATAATCGCAGGCTTGTCCATATATTTTTTTCGCGGAAGAAATACCAGATCAGCAAAACCCTTCCCGGATGGCATCTCCCGCACGATAGTATAATATTGTCTCGCGCTGTAATAAGCCAGATCGATCGTATAACTCAGCGCATTCTCATCATTATATTGCAGATGCGAGGTCTCCAGATGCACGTTTTCAATCTTCTCTGCTACCGTCTTTTCCTCCATATTCCATGTAGCTTTTAACAATTCCTCTGATGCCCGCACGGAATGAATGACTTCCTCCCATCCTGCTGCCTTTACTGCAGAAATATATTCATCTGACACCTCAAAATTTGGGATAAATACTTCCTTTTTATCAAAATCATACCCCAGATATCCCAAATGAACCAGCAGCGTCAGGACATCCTCATATCCATGAAAGGTTGTCATATCATTCGTGAAATTGCGGATATCGATTTTCTCCCTTGCACCGGCGATCATTGCAATGACCGTATCCTTCAGGCCGTCATAATTCCTATCAATATAAATCTTCAGCGCCTCAAAAGTCTCCGTCTGATTCCAGTAATTATCAAAGCACCTGTTGAGCATGGCATTTACAACAGATCTCGGGTTATAAATATCCAGTCCCCGTCCAAAATGATATCCATCATACCACTTTTTCGTTTCATCATAATCCATTTGATATTTTCTGCACAAAGCCTGGACCTCACCCGGGGTAAACCCTGTAAATTCTGCCAGAGGACCTGGATTTGTCATAGAATACTCATCAAACATATTGAGCGCAGAATGAGTTCCATACTTCTTCACAGGAAGAATTCCTGTCATATAAACCAAATGGATATAACCTTTATCTTTCAACAGATCTCTCATAAAATCCAGATACATTTTCTGTGCCTGGATATCCTCTTTATATTCCCGCAAAATACAGTCCCACTCATCAATGATCAGAATAAACGGACATCCGGATTCCTCATATACGTCCTGCATACACTGGATCAGGTCGCTCTCGTCAAAATAATCTACGGTTGGATATTCCCTTTTCAGTTCCCGGACAACCAGCCGCTTCAATCTCTCCAGCATGGTGTTCATATCCTGTGTCCTGCTGAGAAACTCCTGGATATTCAGCATAATGACATCATACCTGTTTCTATGTTTGTCAAAATCTCTGTTCCCGGAAATCCTGCACTTTTGAAATAATTGTTTCGAATCGCATCCCCGGCTATAATACGCTGCAAGCATATTCGCTGCCATTGATTTTCCAAAACGTCTTGGTCGGCTGACACATACAAAACGCTGTTCTGTGGCAATGACCTTATTCGTATAAATTATCAGTTCTGACTTATCCACATATATTTCCGAATTCAATGCCATTGCAAATTTATCATATGAAGGATTCAGATAAATACCCATGTCACAGCCCTCCCATGTATAAACACAGATCCTGTAATTATTTTTGATATTCTCTATGCCAACCATTTACTGTCATCATTATACACCGGTTTTTCCCTTCATACCAGAAATTTGTGCAGAGAAACCCTTTATGTTCCATTTTCCTGCCATTACAGATTCTGTTTTCCGCACCATTTGGCCATTTCCGCTATTAATTCCAGCGGCAATGGTTTATCATAGGGAATCTGTATAGCCCCCTTACTGGTTTTATACTCCTGAAGCCTGTCCGCAAAAGCTTCCACAGCTTCAGGACCCGGATACAGGCCAATATGCTTTTTAAAAGCAGCGAACTGAATCAGATTATGTTTCTTCCAGTAAGTCGGCATACTCCACGATATTTTTTCCACTGCGTCAGGCAATGCAGCTTTCACCGTGATGTTGATCTGCCGCAGATACGGCTGAGCCTCCTCTGGCTGGCGTTCTATATATTCCTCTATAGTCGCCGGAGCCGGACCGCAATAGTGATCCTGATTCGTCTTTTTGAATGTACGCCCGCACTTTGGACATTCCCACATTGTTTCACCTTCTCCTTAATCATTCCTGTTCTCCGTCCGATGTTCCAGCATCCAGCCATAATCGCCATGATAGATCATCTGCCGGGTCATTCCTCCATCAATACAGATATTTTCACCTGTAATAAATCCTGCTTTATCAGAACACAGGAAAAGAACCATATTGGCGATATCCAGCGGATTGCCCACCCTTCCTGCCGGATGCTGGCAGGCATCCGCTCCCTCATATACTGTATACTCCGTATCAATCCAGCCGGGAGAAACCGAATTGACTCTCACCTTTCCGGAAAAGCTCACAGCCAGAGCATGCGTCAGCGCTGCGATACCACCCTTTGCCGCAGTATAGCTTTCTGTCTCAGGCTGACTCATCCGATCTCTGGAACTGGAGATATTAATAATGCAGGAACCGGCAGAAAAACAGGGTGCAAACACCTTTGCCAGATAAAACGGCGCAGTAACCCCGACTGCCATTGCATACTGAAACTCCTCATAAGTACACGAATGGAGTCCCTTCATCAGCGGAAGCGCATTGTTAATCAGAAAATCCACATGGCCATGTTTCCTGATTACTGTATCGGCAAATTTATCCAGAACCTCTTTTTTACCGATATCCCCCACAAAATGATCGCCTTCCCGAATATCTATTACTTCTACGCAGGCTCCCTGTTTTCTGAACTCTTCTGCAATACATTTCCCGATCCCGTGGGCACCGCCTGTAATAACAGCAACCTTCTCTTTAAACATATGTTCGTATTCCCTCCGCAAATCTGGCCTCTTCCACCCCTCGAATATAATTTGAGTGATGCGTAATCCCCTGCTCATACAAACTGGCATCTGAGGCGCGTACTGTTATGTTTTCACTCGTATCTGAACAGAGACGGACCAGTACCATATCCTTCATATCCTCGGCACGTCCTTCACATCCAAAATCCATCTCGTAAATCTCAGCAACTTTATATTTCTCCATACTCGCACCGCCCTCAAATAATAATTTCCTGTAAGGAGTCGCATTCGTGCTGGATGACCTAATTCACTTCCATCTCTGTTTCCAGTATAAATGCAATTCTATCATTTATCAACCTCAAAACGGGCTCTTTTCCTGCACTTTTTCCAAGCCGCCGATTATAGTGTCAAGACCACTATTGGCATCTCTCTTTGAACCGTATACCGGACAGATAAACTCACCTAAGCGATACCAAATACCCCATATGCTCCAGTACCTTCCCGGACTCTTTTCTCCAAAAAAACATACCAAATGGAATTCCCACTGCTAATAAGTGAGACAGATCAGAGGCACTAGCTGTTCGGTTTCTTTTTCCTTTCCCAATCTCACGAACCCTCGTTATTTACTATTTCACATCCTGCCACCAGCGCTGCGTCCATTCCGTTAAATTTGTAAAATCGACGGTCTCCCCGATCTTCGGTGTGACAAGCTGATCCGCATTTTCCCCGGACGCTGCCAGCATCCGTTCTGCCGGATCATCCCAGGGATGGTCTGCAAGCCGGAATGCTCCCCAGTGAATGGGCATCAGCCACTTCGCGCCTAACGTCCGGGACGCCTGATAGGATTCCTCCGGATTCATATGTACATCCGGCCATCTTACGTCATACTGGGCGCAGTCCAGTAATACCAGATCGAAATCACCATATCTTTCCTGTATCTCTTCAAAATGATTTCCAAATCCAGTATCACCGCTCTCAAAAATCTGATATTCCGATCCCTTCAGCACCCAAGAAGCCCATAGAGTGGCAAACCGGTCATCCAGACTTCTCCCCGAATAATGTCTTGCCGGAGTACAGCCAATCGTCAGTCCTTCTATCTCTACTTCTTCCCACCATGCCATCTCATGAATGCTTGCTGCCGGGACACCCCACCGTTCCAGATGATTCTCCACACCGAGCGGTACGATAAAGTGCTTCACCCTGTCTTTCATCTGCTTAATCACGTTATAATCCAGATGATCATAATGATCATGGGAAACGATCAGGATATCAATCTCCGGCAGATCGTCCAGCGCAACCGGCGGTTTGCTGAATCGCTTTGAACCTGCAAACGACACAGGTGAGGAACGCTCACTGAATACCGGATCGATCAGGATATTCATCTTTTCCATCTGTATCAGAAGGGAATAATGCCCGAACCATGTGACGGTCAGATCCTCTGCGGAAGGATGCTCCTTCCATGCAGGCTTTTCCACTGGGATCTCTTCCGCCGGCACATTTCCTTTGTGAGATAACGGCTCGTTTTCCACTCCCTCCTCCACCTCTCTCATAACAGAAAAATCCTCTTCATTGTAAAAGATTCCGTCGTGAAAATTAGATGCTCTTTTCGCGTACTCCTCTGTCTTCTCACGGGACGCTCTTGCCCCAAAAGCAGGCCACAGCCTCAAAAACAATGCAGCCGCCACGGTCCCTTATTACAGACTTCTCCCGAATTCTCTCAATTCATTCAACTTTTCTTCTGATTTGTTCTGCTTTCCAAATGCGGAATAAATTCCCATATCCTCCAGGGGAATATGGCTGGAGCACCGATCTTGCTACCATCCAGCGCTCTGTCGACTGGCAGCTTGCGAACCTGAAGACAGACTATATTGATTTTGGCTTTATCCACTGTCTGGATGAAGCATCTGACCTGGCTGCCTATGAAAAAAGCGGCGCTCTTGGCTATGTGCTGGATCTGAAGGAGCAGGGCGTGATCCGGCACATCGGCCTTTCTTCCCACGCCCCGGAGCTTGTGCACAGGGTGCTGGATCTGGGAATTCTGGATATGCTGATGTTCTCCATCAATCCCATGTATGACTATGGCCAGGGCGATTATGCAAACGGCTCAAGTGAGGAGAGATACGACCTGTATCGTCGCTGTGAAAAAGAGGGCGTAGGCATTTCTGTCATGAAACCCTTTAACGCCGGCCAGCTTCTGGATGCGGCAAAGTCTCCCTTCCACCAGGCACTGACAACGGCTCAGTGCATTCAGTATGCTCTGGATAAGCCGGGCGTTGTGACAGTCCTCCCTGGTCCAGGAAGTGTGGATGAATTAAAGCACATCCTTGGCTATTTTGATACGACGGAAGAACAGAGGGATTACTCCGTCATCAGTTCCCTCGTGCCGGATACCTCCAAAGGAAGCTGTGTTTACTGTAAGCATTGTCATCCCTGCCCGGCAGGGCTGGATATCGGCCTGATCAATAAATATTATGACCTGAGTAAGCTTGGCGATGCGCTGGCTGCAGAGCATTATTTAACACTGGAAAAGACCGCTTCCGATTGCGTGCAATGCGGCCACTGCAACAGCCGCTGTCCCTTCCATGTAGACCAGATGGCGCGTATGCAGGAAATCGAAACCTATTTTAAAAAGTAAACATTCAGAACAGGAAAAGCAGCGTGGTGAAGTCTCTCTCCATGCTGCTTTTCCGATGTAGCTGAACACCTCCCGGCTTTACTCATGCTCGTATCATCTATTTCTGGATCGTATCAGTACCATTCAGATATGCTATATACTCATTCCCCCATACTTCAAGGACAGACAAAACTTTCCTGAACTTTTCGCCAATTTCGCTTAACTGATACTCAACTTTAGGGGGGATTTGCTGATATTCCATGCGGACAATCAGCCCTTCCTCTTCAAGCGTCTTCAACTGCCTTGATAACGTGGTGTGCGTCATCTCTTCCGGCATACGTCTTTGCAATTCATTAAATCGAACTGGCCCATCGGTCAAAAGATACATAATATACATTGACCATTTCCCGGTAAGCACCTTTTGAGCCGTTACATAAGGGCATAATCCAAACAATTCTTTCTTTGCCATATACGCGCTCCTTTTTGATACTGGTATCCTTAAATATCGTACTTGCAATATTATTCCTGTGCTATATAATTATACCTGCAAACGAAAAAAATGCAACCCATAATTTTGAAAGGAAGAAATTTATGACTGAACTGGAAAAAATGCAACGGGGACTGCTTTACGATGCAAATTATGATCCGGAACTGCTTCAGACAAGAACCCGTTGCAAGGATTTATGTTTTGAATTCAACCATCTGAAACCTTCTTCGCTTTCTGAACAGGAAAAACTTATCCGAAGCATGTTTGGAAAGACAGGAAAACATTTTTGCATTACCGCTCCATTCTGGTGTGACTATGGTTACAATATTGAGGTGGGCGAAAATTTTTATACCAACCACAATTGCGTGATTTTGGACGGTGCGAAGGTTACCTTTGGCGATAATGTTTTTATTGCTCCGAATTGCATTTTTTCAACAGCCGGGCACCCGCTGGATACCGAACAGCGGAATCAGGGATTGGAGTACGCATATCCGATTTCCGTCGGAGATAATGTCTGGTTCGGCGCTTCGGTTACGGTACTGCCGGGTGTAACGATTGGGAGCAATACTGTAATTGGGGCAGGCAGTGTGGTCAACCGGGATATTCCTTCCGGGGTTGTCGCCGTAGGCAGTCCGTGCCGGGTACTGAGAAAGATTACCGAAGATGATAAGAAAAAGTATTGGAGGAACGCAGAATGAAATTTGATGTTGCAAAATTACAATGGACCAGGGAACCGGATGACTATCGGATTTCCCCGGAGAAAATCGAGATTACCACAAAGCCGCATACCGATTTGTGGCAGAGAACCTATTACCATTTTCGCAATGACAACGCGCCTGTCCTTCAGATGAAGACCAGCGAGCCGTTCTTTTCTTTTGTTGTGAAAACGGAATTTGCAAGCCACCATCGGTTTGACCAGTGTGGGGTTGTCGTTTATCTGGACAGCGAGAACTGGATCAAAGGATCGATCGAATATGAAAATGACCAATTCCAGCATCTTGGAAGTGTTGTAACCAATCACGGCTATTCGGATTGGGCTACAACAGAAATTGACGCCAATATAAAATCTATGTGGTACCGGCTGAGCCGTCGGGAAGATGATTTCCGCATCGAATGCTCGGAAGATGGTATTACATACCGTCAGATCCGGATTTGCCATCTGCTGGAGGGTACGGGAGAAATCTCATTTGGCATCTATGCCTGCAGCCCGGAAGATTCCTCTTTTCTGGCTACTTTTACCCACATGGAACTCACAGAATGCAAATGGCTGGCACATGACGGCCAGGCGCCGGATAACAACTTGTAGTGCTTTCGCAGCCTGATCTTTGACAACGAAACAGGCTAACTAGCAAAGGTGGGCGGAACTGTCAACGGTACTATAATCGGACTATATCCTCCATCGACAGTCCCGCCTTTGCTGGTAATCAATCAAACATCTCTCTTCATTGCGGCTCCTCATACGGTCAAGGAAATACATATAACAATGCTCGCACCCTTCCCTGCATTTCACGCATCCATGCCATGGATTCCATATATCATGCATAGAACACCCCCAAAGGTTAGGATCTACTTTGTTTCAGCTGTGTCAAAATATTTCCAATATCCCCATCGATACAGATCGACTGCTTTTTTATCTCATCCGGGCAGACAGCCTCCCCCTTATTCAGACAGGCATAGACTGCTTTCCTGTTCCCGGCCGTCATCTGCCAGAACGGATATTTAATAATGACAGGGGTATTATAGCCAACCCCAAGTTCCAGAAAGAGGATTCGTCTGTCTTTTCTCGTCCGCAGGAAATTGTTGTACCGTTCTGCCGCCTGGTGCCAGCCCTCGTCCTCCACAAACTTATGATCCGCACGCAGGTTCATAGTCAGTGGTTTTCCGCAGTGGGGACATACCGGAAGAAGCTCTGACGGAATCCGCATTTCTTTCTGCCGTTCCATCATCCGGCGGATGATATCCTCATTTTCAAAGGTCTCCTGACAGCACGGTTCACTGCACTGGAACAGCCCATAATCCCCCTGGGTATAAAACAGCCTTTTCTTATCAAACCCGGCTTTCTGAAAACAGTGATCCACGTTCGTTGTTATCACAAAGTAATCCTTATCCTTTACCAGTCCAAGCAGCTCCTGATATACCGGTTTCGGCGCATCCATATAGCGGTTGACATAGATATAGCGGCTCCAGTACGCCCAATGCTCTTCCATCGTCTGGTACGGAAAAAATCCTCCTGTATACATATCATGGAACCCATATTTTTCTTCAAAATCCGAAAAATGCTGCCGGAAACGTTCTCCTGTATAGACAAACCCTGCAGAGGTGGAAAGCCCTACCCCTGCCCCGATCACCACGGCTTCCGCCGCTTCCAGTTCTTCTTTCATCCGTTCAATTTCCGGCGAGCTGCTCCTTGTAGATTTCATAATCGGCATCCTTGAAAACATTGAAAATCACCTCCATGTTACTATGTGTCTGTCCCTGATACTCCCTGACCGTGCGTATGGCGATCTCTGCGGCCTTATCATTTGGAAAATGAAACTCCCCTGTGGAAATACAACAAAAAGCGATATTTTTCAAACCATTTTCTTCCGCCAGTTCCAGGCAGGAGCGGTAGCAGGATGCAAGCAGTTCCTGATCCCTCTCTGTCAGCTTGCCGGAAATAATCGGCCCCACCGTATGGATGACATACCGGCACGGCAGATTAAAGGCTGGCGTGATCTTTGCCTTTCCCGTCTCTTCCTCATGCCCTTGCTGCTCCACTATTTCAGCGCAGGCAAGCCGAAGCTGTATGCCGGAAAAAGTATGGATACAGTTGTCAATACAGCCGTGGCATGGAGCGTAACATCCGGTCATCCCGCTGTTCGCCGCATTGACAATCGCGTCACACCGAAGTGTGGTGATATCTCCCTGCCACAGATAAATCCCCTCTGATACCGGCTTCAGAGACTCCAAATCTGTAATTCCTTTCCTTGCAGTCTCCTCCTGCAAGTAAGCGTCCTGCACCTCTAACAATTCCCGCGCAGCCTTCCCCGGCATCCGAACATTCATCAGGGACCGCAAAAGCCGCATCTGCCCTGTACTGTCCTGCGGGATCTCCATATGCCTGTACCGGGGCTGCTCTTTTAATAGCTCCTTTATGAGAAAAATACGTCTCTCCACCTGGTTCATATCCAGTTCCTTCTTTCTACCACCTTAACCGGACACAGTTCATAACAGTTCCTGCAATGCAGACGGTGCTATACCCAGCATTTCCCTTGTTTCGGGGGCAATCTCATTCATAACACGCACAGTATATCCCGAAGTCCCCCCAGGGTAGAATACGCATTAAGTGAGCTGGGCGAAACCCTGCGCCCCATCTTAGATTCTATGGCTGAATGGGGAGAAGCCTACAAAGCAAACCTGACGGATATATAAGGCAAGACCAGCCCTCCGGCTGGTCTTAAATAATGAGACATATAGCGCTGCCGCCAGCACATTATCATTTCACAAATCGTATTACTGCAAAACTGTGCGGTCTGAGCACAATTTTCCCACCTTCTGTCTCACATGTTTTTGGAACAATATTCTCCGGTTCATAAATGGTATTGCTCTGTGCCGGATCCCCGCTGATCTGTGTGATTACAGCCTTACTTTTGCACACACCTTCCACGGAAACGGTCTTCGCCTCATCGGATACATTCACAGCCTTGAGGATTACCGTTCCATCCGCGTCCTGAACTGCACTGAAGTACAGGCCTTCTTTCTCTTCCAGATCTTTGGTCCAGTCTGTTTCAAGAGTGCAGACACCACGGTTGCAGCTATACATCTGCTGCACATAATAGCTCGGTGTTCCGTAGGATTTCCCGCCGTTGAACCAGATCAGGTCCGGTGACCACTGCGTATATCCCAGTCGGGCAAACAAAGGTGCATAACATGCCATGACCACCACGTCTGCATTACGCTCAACACCTGTCAGGAACGCAGCCTCTGCCAGTGCTGCGCCAAGCGTATTGGCGCCCGGACAGTTCATGAGGCTTGCCAGTCCCGGAATATGGCATGCGTATTCTCCTGCAAATACCTTTACATCACGGTCATAGTTGTCATAAAAATGCACATTTTCATACAGCCATTCCGGCTTTGCATAGTAGTGTTCATCCACCGCATGTACACAGTTTGGATTCTCTTTCCTTTCAGTACGATAGAAATTCCATCCGGCCACATACCGCTCTGAACTTACATCCGGACCGGCCGTTCCGATGATCTTAATCTCCGGATACTTCTCATGAATGCGCTGCTCAAACTTCTTTGCGCGCTTAAAGAATTCGTTATCTTCTGTCTCCCACTGTTCGTTACCTACACCGAGGTACTCCAGACCGAACGGCTCTGGATGCCCCATTTCGGCACGGACAGCTCCCCACTTCGTGTCGGCACTTCCGTTGGCAAACTCTATGAGATCGATTGCATCCTGAATGTATTCTTCCAGTTCTTCGCTGTCTGCAGGCACAAACTCACTTGACATAAACTGGCATGCTAGGCCGACGCTGAGCACCGGAAGCGCTTTTGCGTTCAGATATTCGCAGAGCAGGAAATATTCATAATAGCCTACGCCAAGTGTCTGTCCATAATGAGCATAGTAGCAGGAAAGCGGATCCTTTCCGCCTTTATTGTAGACTGACCAGCGGTTCCAGTTAAACTTTCTTGTCTCAACCGGTCCCACACTGTTCTTCCACTGATAGCGGTTCTCCAGCGTATTTCCTTCTATGACACATCCGCCCGGGAATCTCATGAAGGACGGCTTAAGTGCCTCCAGCTTCTCAACAAGATCCTTTCTGAATACACCGCACACCGCATCTGACGGCATCATAGAGAACTGATCAAATGCCATCACTGCGGCACCGCAAAGTGTCACAACAAAATCTGCCTTTTCCAGATCATCTGACACCTTCAGCTCGCAGGAATACTTCTTCCATTCTTTTCCTTCCTGCTCAATTGCAATCATTTCCTGCGCATAAGTAATGCCATCCTTCTTCACAGCTACGATCACATCTGCACAGCCACGAATGGATTTTGCATAAAAGGAAACCTTATATTTCAATACCTTCTTCACATACAGACCATCGTATGCTCTGTTCGTAAAGGAATCGCCTTCACGGACACACTGAAATACCAGATAATGCGGATTCACTTCATTTAACGGCTCCTCTGCATGGATATAAAGCGCTGAACCATCGCCTCTGCCTTCATACAGCTCCCATCCATATTTACCATGCGGAACAACTGTGTAGCCCTGTCTGCTTCCGCAGGCATATACCGCTTCAAAATTACGATTCTCAAGCATCTCTGCATGAAGTCCGCCATCCAGACCATAATTGATATCTTCAAAGAAAAGACCATACATGTCTTCCGAAATCGTTACTTTTGGTTCGTTTGCGATTTTAATATTCATATTTTTCCTCCCTGAATATTTAAGTCCAGCCAATGCATCATCTTCTGCCACAAGGCATTCTGATGGCTGTAAACGCAGCATATCCGCCATATTCCGTGTTCTCCAAATATTTTATACACTTCCAGAACAGTCGTTATCATAGTCAATCGTTTTCCGCAATGGGAACATACCGGAAAAGGACTGAATTGCTCAGTCCTCTTTTGTCCGCCTGTCATCACAGCCAGTTTATATCAATCCTATGCATTCAGCGCATCCCCGCTCAGCCGTATGATCAGAACAGCAATGCCCTCTTTAGCGGGCAGCCCTACAAGAATTTCTCCATGCACTCCTGAGACAACCATGCTGCGGGTCATCTCCCACATATCAATAACCTCAACCTTGTAATCGCCATTCTCAGGCAAATTTAATTTCATACGGCAGCTTGCAGAGCGTCCAAGATAATACAGCTTATAATCCGGATGTATTCCGACCGGCTGTGTCCATCTGCGGAGAAACGTTTGCATTACCTGCTCGGAGTTCACGTTCAGAAGAGCCTGCAGGAAGGGATGTCCCTCTGCCATGCCATTCGGATCACGTATTATATCATCACAGAACGGCTCCATAGGTCCCGGCAGACTTTCCAGAAACTCTCTTAAAAAGCGCATTCTCTCCGTCGCCTGTCCATAGAGCCTGCCGCCCTTCGCCCACCAGAGCACCTCATCATCCCGGTGGAACGTTTCTCCATGCGCTCCGTAGCAGCCAAAGGCGGTTACCGTCCAGACACGGTTCATAAACTCAAATCCGGAAAGATTCCCCCAATCTGCCTCGATATTGCCCTCATAGCCCAATTCATCCACAATCACAGGAAGGTGATATTCCTTACGTAAATAATACGCATCTTTCGGATCACTGCCCTGATAGCTGACATGGGTAAGCCATGTGCGCTTCGGATAAGGTACAATCCCGTTATGGGCACTGATCAGATGATGATACGGATCATTCCCGGCAATGAATTCACCGAATGCATCCCAATCCTCGATTTTTTTCTCAAACACTACCTCGTATTCGTTGGAAAGCGCCCACCAGACATGATGGTATGCCGCCAGCCTGCGAACCGCGTAATCCAGGTAAACCAGATTGTCTTCCAAAAGCATGGCAGCAAAGCCCCAGCGGTCATACGGGTGGAAGAGGATGATATCTGCCTCAATCTCCATCTCCTCCAATGCCTTAAGGCAGCGATCGAGATGATCCCAGTAGCGCGGATCCGGCTTTCTCACATCCCAGCCATTATCCCTTCTCTCGAAGGGATAAAAGTCCGGGTCATTCTGGTTGTATGGCATACTTTTTGGGAAAATGCACATCCGTATTTTATTATACGGTGCTGTTCCAAGCGTTTTTATTGTATCCTCAATCACCTCCGGCAACTGGTGAACCCAGGCATAGCAGGTTGTCCCCACAGGAATGTACCGTGTCCCGTCATCATAGCAAAAATGACAGTCCTCCGTTCGAACCGGACCGTGGCAGGCAGCTGCCACGCATTCAAAGCTTCCCGTTTTCTTCTCTGTACCCCACTTCATCTCATACTGCCAGATTCCCTCTTTCATCGGCATAAATCGGACGCGTCCGAGATTCTCATTTTCAGAGAATCCCCGGACAGACACACGTTCCCCATTCAGAGTAAACACTGCCTCAGGAATCACATCCATTTCCTGGGCCGTTCTGGGCATGCTGATTTCCAACATTCCATATCGTTTTATTTGTTCCATATGCTCCTCCTGTTATGAAGTATCTTACTTCTATTTCACACAGATTATAGTCTCCAGACGAATGTCATCGCTGGCTGCTCCGACGAAGATCCGCCGCTCCCCCAGGATGCGGTCCCACTTGCCAAGCGATCCATCCGGGCCCTCTGAAAGCTTCTCAGCCGCATTCCAGCAGCAGAGCATTTCCGGTTCGATGGTCAGCTCAACGCGGCGTGTTTCGCCGGGCTTTATATGTTTCACCCTGCTGTATCCCACAAGCTGCTTCTCGGCCATCTGCATAAATTCCGGCACGTCACCCTTTCCAAGATAGAGCTGAACCACTTCGTCTCCTGCCAGAGCGCCGGTATTGGTTACGTCACATCGAACGGTGAAGGTATCTCCCTCCTCCGCCACATTCAGATTCTTATAATCGAAGGTAGTATAGCTCAGGCCATGACCGAACGCGTACATCGGCTTCACCCCATAGCGGTCATGCCAGCGATATCCGGTGAAAATTCCTTCGCTCATCTCAACGGTTTTTTCGCCGTTTCTGAGAAATCCGGTGTCCCGCTTCCTGCGGTGAAGCGGCGTATCCGTCAGAGGCGTATCTTCCGGATGACGCGGCCAGCTCTGGTTCAATCTGCCTGACGGATTGGTAATCCCCATCAGAATTTCCGCCAGAACACGGGGACCCTCCTGCCCCGGCATATAAGTGTTTATAAGCGCATCTGCATCATCTGCCCACTCGCCGATGGCTCTTGCATTGGAAGTCTGCAGCACTACGATAAATTTGCTTCCTGCCTTTCGATGGGAAAGCGCCTCCCGCAATAACGCCTTCTGCTCATCGGCGAGCGTAAGGCGGCAGTCGTTGTCTGTTTTCCCATGCAGATTGCCATTTTCAAGGACGCTGTCATGTGCAAACCAGATGACGGTGTCTGCTCCGCGAACCGCATCCAGAGCCTCTCTTCGATCCTTCTCCCTGCGGGCAGGCGTCATCCACGCGGCACGGATCTGCAAATCCTTATCCTTCACACACTGCCTTGCAAATACGGTAATCGGATACGCTTTTCCCGCTTCCAGCGTCACCTTCGCAGAGACAATTCCCATTCCCTCCGGTGTACACACGATGCTCTCCCACGGCCACTGTGCCCATTCCCGGATTTTATTCTTTCCGATCACCTGCCATGCGCCGTCGATCTGTATCAGGAACGTACTCTGCCCGCCAATACATTGCAACTGCAGAATGTACTCTCCGCTTTCTTCCGGAACCAGCACACCATTCCAGGTAAAGGCTACGCCATCTGTAAAAGCCGTGCCGTTCGGACCGTTGCGCCAGTGTTTGCAGGGATGTCCATCTTCCTCTGTTCCAACGGTAAAGTTCAGAACCTCGTCCACCCCACAGGGATCACCGGCAGATACACCTTCCGGCAGCGCCGTGTCCGGAGCATTGTAATGGTAACCACTGAGACCCGTGTCGACCTCCTCGCCCTCTTCATCCAGTCCGATGTAGCCGTTGAATGCAGCGCCTGCACCGCCGGCATCCTCCTGAATCTCTTCCTTCCTGCAGTCCTCGTCCAGGATTCCCCAGGTACGCTTCAGTCCGTGAAGCTTCCGCGTCTCATCCTGATACAGGCAGGATGCAGGTATCACATCGCCCACATAATCGATGCCCGGATAGGCTTCCACATGCTTGCCGGTAAGCTCCTCCAATGCCTGACCGACTGGAATCATGCGCGACAGAGTACCATAGCTCCGCTCCTGTCCCTCACCGCACACAGGGTATTTTGCCCCGAGCCCACACAGTACGGTATGCTCCAGGTCCTTCGCAGTAAGCGGCAGGGCATGGTTATCGTTTTTCATCAGCACGATTCCTTCGCGCAGAATGTCACGGCAGATCGCTGCGTTGCGTTCCGGCAGACCAGCCTGCTTCGCCTCCTCATAGCTCCACGCCATCTGAATCGGCAGCGGATGATTCTCATCCACCTTTGCCCTGCCGTCATCATCCAGCTCCACCAGCGACAACAGTCCTGCTGCGGCCATGCTGTGGAGAATCCTTCTCACCGACGTATCGATCTCGTCAAAGCTGTAATCTCCCTTGCGCAAATGGCGGAATATGTGCTTTCGGTCATTGTAGGCCGGGAACGGCATCTCAATATCCATCCCCTTGTTGAGTGTGAATTTGTGTACGGACCCCCAGTCGCTCATCATTGCTCCCTGGAATCCCCACCAGCCGCGAAGCACATCCTCATTGAGGTGGCGATTCGCCGACATATATTCCTCGTTGATATAGTTATATGCATTCATGATGCAGCCTGCGCCGCCCTTGCGGATGGCCCACCGGAAGGGGCGCAGGTACACCTCATGCAGCGTCTGCTCATCAACCACCGCGCGCGGATAGCAGGATGCGCTCTCCCCCGCTAAGTTCGCCGCCGCATAATGCTTCAGGGTGCCGACCGCTCCGTTTTCCTGCATGCCCCGGACTTCCGCCACGGCCATACGGGAAGCCACGTAGCTGTCCTCACTCTTCATATCCTTATTGCGCCCAAAATGCGGAGACCGGATTACATCAACCTGCGGAGCCAGAACAAAGTTGCCGGAACACGCCTGAGCCTCTGTGGCTGCTACTTTGCCAAAGGCATACGCCATCTCATCATCAAAGGTGCATCCCAGAAGGCTTGGCTGCGGCAGGCCTGTCGTATCCACGATGCCGGTAATGCCGGCCGGGCCGTCATACATCACTATCTCAGGAATGCCGAGACGCGGCACACCCCACATGTAGCCTGCATTCCCAAGCTTTCCCTTACATTCGGGTTCCCTGGAACCGCCAAGCAAAGACAGCTTTTCATCCAGAGTCAACGCAGCCACAAGGGCTTCCACCTTGCGCTCTGTGACCTCCGGCGGATCAAAGTGAATCTGATCTCGTGTTAAAAATTCCGGAAAACAAATACTTGTCATAATTCCACCTCCTGCACTTCTCCCATTTCAGCAATTAACCGATTCCGACCATTCGTTTTCTCTGCATTCCTACCCACTCCCAAATGGTTACCGGAGCGCCGTCTTCCATCACGAGGGTGCCGTCGAACTCGGTTCTGCATTCATTGTTCAGTACGTAATTCCATACCGCATGACTGAAGCCTTTGATCTTGCGGCCAAACTCATCACGAAACCTGTTCGGATCCCTAAAGAGCTGATCGTAGAAGGTAAGATGTACATTTGGTGCGCCGGCCGCTTTCAGACGCTTATAGGTTGGAACCGCAGTCTCGAACGGCGGTACCAGTTCATCCTTTTTACTATGTACGAACCAGAGCGGAATCCCGGCTAAAGCTGTCAGAGCCTCCCCGTCGATATTTTCGCTGTAAAATGCCTCACAAACCGGTACACCAGCTGCGAAGAACTCCGGATAATCGATAAGCATACGCACGGTCATGTAGCCGCCGTTGGACATACCGCTGATATAGATGCGATCCGTATCAACGGTGTCACTGTGTGCTGCGATGAACTCATCGATGCATGCCTTCAAAGGTTTTACATAAATACTCTTGTTGGATCTGCCGAGCTGCTCCACACCGTCATCCATCCATACAGTCGGACACTGTGGTACCAGTACATAAGCCTTGCCGCCAAAGTATACCTGATAATCCGGGATGCTTAAGTTATTGATCATGTTGGCAGCCTGCGGGATTTTCGGATCAAGCCCGCCTTCGCCTGCGCCGTGCAGCCAGATAACAACCGGAACTCTGGTATCAGGCTTCGGATCATAGTATCCGTAAGAGAGTGTCATATCCTCGGAAACATCGGCTACGATAAATGGGAACCGGGAACCGCTCCTGTTTTCTGCATAAGGGGTGAGAGGTCCGATCCAGCGCCTGGTGAACAGTTCTGCAGTCGCACACTCCCTGCCATCCATCACGGTCTTCCAGCCATTTAGCTGTGGTACATACTCATCTGCAAACTCGTCCCATACCAGTCCTGATTTCATCGGATCGCCGGAAATCGTCTTAAGCAGGGTGACGCGTACATCCATCTCCAGGAAACGGCAGCGAAGCACATTTCCCTCAACACGTTTCAGGAGTATACTTTCTTCCGGCACGAGGGCTACAAACTTGCTTCGTGCTAAGCCCTGACAGCCATCGGCACCCTTGACAGCGGCCAGATCACGGCCGGTTTCATCACAGATATACGCACAGGTAACTGCGACATTTCCCTGATGGATCGTTTCTTTGCCGGTAAAGAAGTTGGACACCTTAAGCGGTTCGGTGCAGCCTGCATCTCTTTTGCGGATGAAAAGATGGAAATAATCCGGGCCAATTTCAGAACCGGATACCTCCCATGGCATCTCCAGAATAATTTTGATGATAGCGGAACCGGCTTCGGTTATGCCAGTTACCAGACGGTAATTGTACATTGTGCATCCTCCATATGTCTTCGTTCGCCTTAAATAAGGACTCACCCCCGTTTTGTACTTCTGTTCTAAAGTATAGCCTCTCCGCGTAAACCCCACAAGAAACAAACCTTAGCACGCAAAGGTAAAAATATTTGTAAAAAGGGGCTGTGGCAAATTTATTTTCATAACGTTAAAATATCTGAAACTTTCTGTATTGGGAATGTTACCTGATCGTGAGTCGCCGCTTCTCCAATTCCTGCACTGCCAAATCCGCCTGCCACAGCTGCATCAATTCCGGCCAGGGCATCTTCAACTACCATACATTCTGACGGCTGTAAATGCAGCATATCCGCTGCCTTCAGAAATACTTCCGGATGCGGTTTCGAATGGGTGATATTCGTACCGTCACTGACCGCATCAAAAAAATCTTCCAGCCCGATCTGCTTTAAAATGATTTTGGTATTCTTACTGGAAGACCCAATCGCCAACCGGACTCCGCGGTTCCGCAATTCCTCCAGGGTGCTCTTTACCTCGGCGGACAGATCCTTCGGTGACATCTGCAATAAAAGTTCTCTGTAGATGTCATTCTTCTGCTCTGCCAGGGCTTCTTTCTCAGCTGCGCTGTACTGCTTCGCACTCCTCTCTAAAATGATATCCAGGCTTGCCATCCGGCTTACCCCTCTGAGTCTGTTATTAATCTCCTCATCAAAATAAACCCCGATCCCATCTGCCATCTGTTTCCAGGCGCGATAATGATACTGATCCGTAAAGCAGATCACTCCATCCAAATCAAAAATAACTCCTTTAAACTTCATGATATCCAGTCTCCTGTCTGTTTTTTAAAATCTCGCTTCCGGAAGTCCGCAGAATGGATCGACCGGACTAATCCCTTTAAATTCGCTTCTTCCTACCAGTTTCTCTACAACACTTCGCAGCGTATACTCATTCTGTGAATATGCATTGATATAGGTGTGCATCTCAGGGGCATCATACAAATGATACGGATTGGCAAAGCTTACTGCCATCGTCGGGATCTCCTCATTCATCCACGGCATATTACAGTTCTCATATGCCTTCCAGTTTAACCGCACCGTTGTCTGGTTCGACACGGCCTGCAGATTAAAACAATACAGGAATAAATCATATTTCTCCCGGATTCCGGCAATACTCGGCGGGTTTGGGGACCACAGCATATCCAGCTCTTTTCCTGTCGGTTCAGACACGAGAAATCCTTCCGCTTCCAGCAACTGCTTCAATGCCTTTGCACAGCCTCCGGTATCTCCGGCACGTCCCTCACTCTCCATGGAAAGAAGCGCAATCCGACGGTACTTTTCCGGCTTCAGCGGCAGGATTCCCGCCGTGTCCTTCACAAGAGTAATCCCTCTGTCCGCACATTCCTCCGCCCATCTCAGATGCTCCGCACATCGGAGTGTCTTCAATTCGCTTTCGTCAGGAATCAAGGTGCCGTTTTTCTTTTTCTCATGCAGCTTCAAAGAGGCTTTTAAGCCCAGAATCCGCTCCAGTGCTTCTTCCAGCCGTTCCTCTGTGAGAATTCCATTTTGATAGGCTTCCAGCATATAAGCGTAATCTTCCTCAAAATTCTCGTTAAACAGAATCATATCCAGCCCGCGCATAATGCAGGCAGGTATCGCCTCTTTCCGCTTCATTGCGGTGGCAAACCCCAGCATGGTAGTCGCATCACTGACAATCAGGCCGTTGAATCCAAGCCGTTCCCGGAGCAGCCCCTTCAGGAGTTCTTCCGAGAGTGTTGCCGGCTGGTATGCGGTCCGCTCATCGGCCTCCGGATTGATTTTCTTCACCCACTCCGGCTGTGCAATATGTCCGACCATGACGGTCTGGGCCCCGTCCTCAATTAATATCCGGTAATTCCTCCCGTATGTAT
>DKWE01000068.1:0-11969 GCA_002491565.1 Lachnospiraceae bacterium UBA7160
CATAGATTACTTGACACTACCCCCTGCGCACTGCAAAACTGCACATAGATACGATCATGATCCAGCCGGCGCGGCCGAACTATTACTAATCTATGAAACAACCGGAAAAATGTCCCGCTTTCCTTCTTTACCTCCCCCGCAAAATATGCTATACTTTTCCATAAAGCATCGCCGGGGGACGCCTGCATCTGATCCTCCGGCACTTTTGGCAATCAAAGCCCCGCTGCAAGCAACGGAGTACCAAGCTTGCATATAGAACAGCGGGATATTTGATCTACGCAAGCATGGCTACCTGGCTCGTTGCTCGCGGGACAAAGGAGCCGTCTGTCCGGCTCCGCATCATGAAAAAAGGGGGGTGGGCACATGAACGTCAATGAATCCGCTGAAAACTATCTTGAAACCATTCTGATCCTGAGTCATCGTCTTCCGGTCGTCCGTTCTGTGGACATCGCGAACGAGCTCGGATTCAAGAAATCCAGTGTCAGCATTGCAATGAAGAATCTGCGTGAAAAAAAGCACATTGTTGTTTCGGACAGCGGTTTTATCACGCTGACTCCGTCCGGGCGTGCAATCGCCGAGGAGATTTACGAACGACACCAGTTTCTCTCCGCGTGGCTTACGAAGCTTGGGGTAGATCCGGAGGTTGCCGTACAGGACGCATGCAAAATGGAGCATGTGATCAGCCGTGAGAGCTTCAACGCGATCAAACAAAATATTCAGCTTTAGAGCGTGTTTGCTGTCTGCGGTGTCCGATACCGGGAGCACTGTTTTCGTTTGTAAACAGCCAGGTATCTGACACCACATTCTTCGTACAGCTCGTTTCTTTTTGTTCTTCTCTCTGCCGCTCGCGCATACAATGCCCAAAAAGCGCACGGGTCTGCTTTTATGGATCATTCTTCAATTTTTGCCTCACAGCTTTCCTCTCCCATTCTCTCTGAGGATTACTCGGACATCATTGTCCGCCGGCAGTTTCTTCCTTCTTCTACAGATGTTCCCTACACACAGCAGATTGTAAATGAACAGTACTCTATCCTCTATGCCCCGCTTTCCGATCAGCTTGCCTCTGTTCAAACGGTCGGCTATGCAGGAGTTCCCAAGCTATTTACGTTTATCAATACGGTCAGTCTGGAAGCATCCGGCATCACCACGCTCCAGACACAGCCATTCCTCAATCTGAAGGGGAACGGTGTCCTCGTGGGATTTCTCGACTCCGGCATCGATTACCGGCACGCTGCCTTTCGCAATCCGGACGGCACAACGCGCATCCTCGGGATCTGGGACCAAACGGACCAGACTGGTACACCTCCTCCCGGGCTGTCCTACGGATCTGCCTACAGCGAGGCAGATATCAATGCGGCACTCTTTGGCAATACAGAGGCTTCCCGGATTCCGGTGCCAGAGACAAGTGAAACTCAAAATGCCATTGCAGAAAACCAAATTGCCTCCGCGATAGAGGAACTCAATCCAGGCGGTCACGGGACCGCCGTCGCTGGTATCGCGTGCGGAAGTGCAGATCCGGAATCAAACTTTACCGGGGCTGCCCCGGAGAGCCATCTGCTCGTGGTCCGGCTCAAACCGGCCAAGCAATATCTGCGCGACTATTTCCAGATACCGGAGGGAGCACAGGCTTTCCAGGAAAACGATCTCATGCTCGGTATCCGGTATCTGCTGGATTCTGCCCGGCAGCTGCAGATGCCGCTCGTCATTTGCTGCTCCCTCGGCTCGAACCAGGGCGGACATACTGGCACTACCCCACTCGAAGAGGTTCTCGTCTCCGCACAGTTTCTCTCCGGCATTTATCCCATCGCAGGAACCGGAAACGAAGCCGGAATGGCACATCATTTTTATGGCAAATTAGACCGCCTCAATGATTCGACCGATGTGGAGCTCTTTGTCAGTGAGGGCACGCGCGGCTTTGTCGCTGAGTTCTGGGCAGAGCCTTCAGACCTCTTCGATGTCGGGTTCATTTCCCCTCTCGGAGAAACCGTCCTGCCATCCTACAGCGGCCCAATGTCTTTTCAAACGTTTGAATTTTTGCGGGAAGCCACCAAAATCTCTGTCTACTACTCCACGTTAGAAATGCAGAGCGGACAGCTTCTGCTCTTTATCCGGTTTGAAAACCCTTCCCCCGGAATGTGGCGGCTGCGTGTCACAAACCGGAGCTATGTCAATGGCTCCTTTCACATGTGGCTTCCCATCACCGGACTGATTCCCCCGGAAACCCGTTTCGCCTCACCGAACCCGGACACGACGCTTGTCATTCCCTCCTGTCCGGAACCGGTCATTACAGTCGGCGCCTACAATGCGTATAATGGAAGCCTTTTTCTGCGCTCCGGGCGCGGGTATACGAGAAACGGGATTTTGAAACCCAACTTTGCTTCTCCCGGCGTCGATGTAACCTGCCCGCGCCCCGGCGGCTCCTACGGGGCCCTCACCGGTTCCAGTGCAGCCTGTGCGCTCGCCTCCGGCGGAGCAGCTCTGCTGGCGCAGTGGGGGCTGCAGCGCTTCCAGACCCGCTATCTTCTCCAGCGTGAACTCCGGAATCTCTTTCTGCGAGGTGTCGACCAGAACAGTATCTATCACTATCCGAACCGTGAATGGGGATATGGGACTATGAACCTGTATCAGATTTTTGAACGGTTATAGGTCATATTGGAGGCAGGTCAAAATAATTTCATCTGAACAGTGACACTTCTGGAAACCGCAACATATATTACATCGTAAATAATTTCTCGGAGGTAACGAGATGAGTGATTTAGCAGCAACAAACTGTGGATGCGGATGTGAGAATACGGGAAACAACGGCAACAACTGTGCATGCAACTGGATCTGGATCATTCTTCTGCTGTCCTGCTTCGGCAATGGCAACGGATGCGGATGCGGCGGATTTGGTGGATTTGGCGGCGGTGACAATTGCTGCTGGATTATCCTCCTGCTGCTCTTCTGCGGCGGCGGATGCGGCAATGGCGGCTTCCTTGGCTGCGGCAACGGGTGCGGATGCTAATTCGCAAACCTCAGCAAGAGGCGGGGCATAAGCCCCGCCTCCCTTTTGCACGCGGCATCCGCAGATGTTACAGCTCAGGCAACCCTCTGGACATACTTCTCTGGATAGCGGCTGACTGAACTGCAACCCGCAGATACCACGATCTGCCGTATAGGTCAAGATTTTTGGACATTATCAGAAGTCTGCACCGGAGCACCTTCCCTGCGTTCCACTCCATCTGACCGCCAAGCGGCAGCATTGCCTCTTTTCTTTTCCCGCTGCAGCTCCTTTCTCTTCCGTTCCAGACAGTCATCATCTACTTCATAAAACGCGTTTCCATCTATCACGATATGGCTTCCCATCCAGTATCCTCCCTTGGTTTTCGATACTCTGGCAGCTGTTTGGTACCCTTACAGGCAGCAACTGCAGAACAGCTGCTCAATATTATTTTATTCCAAAGTACTAAACTCTGCTCCCTTACGCATAAAAATAAAGAAAGCCCGGAACCTGCAAAGGATGGACACTGTCATGTTCACTGCAATCGATCAGGTAGCCAACCAGCATCATCTTCAGCTGATCAAAGCTGCCCTTCCCTATTTTTCCACAAACACCCAGGCGTCCCTGTCTGTCTGCATCAAGCTGATGGAGCTGCGCAATATCCTGACTTACTACCAGCGCCATGACAGCTGTGTCCAGGCGTGCGGCAGTGAAGACGCCGCCCCCTCCATGACTGAAATTCTGGAAGACATACGCAATTATTGCGAGGGCGACGACCAGACACTGATCGACCAGATGCTGCAGATGTTTCAGATGCTGGAACTTTACTCGATGCTCGCTCAGACCTCTTCCGACCTGACATTTTCAGGATTTCCCGGCTTTGGGAATGGCACAGCGCCTGAGAACACAGACCTGACCAGGGCAACAGACGACGCCTGCCCACCGAACAGCAATGAACCAATCAACGGAAAGGAGCTCTCTTATGGCAAATGAATCCTGGACACAGAACCCTTCCCTTGCCGGAATTGACCCGGCAAGGCTGCAGACACTCATCTCCTTCGCCGAACAGGCGAAAGGGAAAAATCAATCGGAACTGCTCCCGTTTCTTATGGCAGCCTCCCAAAATTCTTCCGGCCAGCTTTCCTTCCAGTCCTCTGAGATCGACGCAATCATTGAGGTACTCAAAATCGGAAAGTCTCCTCAGGAAATTCAAAAAATTGACCAGCTCTGCATGCTGGTCAAACAATTCCGCCGACAGCAGAACCATGACAGTAATAAACCAGGCTAACTTCTCTGCCTGGTTTTCATCTGGCTGCATTGGCTGATGGCAATGCGGCAGTTGCCGGAATAGGCAGCGCTGCCCGCAAGCTTCCCGGCCAGCAGCTGTAATGCCTCGAAAGCTGCGCTCCCGCGCACCTCCTGCCGGTCCCCATCAAAATGGAACCGTTTTACCTCGGTATAGCCAAACAACGTACACCCGATAAAAACCAGGCCGACATCCTCGCCCCTGGCGCCGGAGGGAGGGCCTGCGTAGCCCGTCACAGACAGGCAGCAGTCTGCGCCTGCCTCGCACGCTCCTCCTTCTGCCATCTCCCTGGCCGTCTCTGCGCTCACCGCCGTATACGTCTGAAGCGTTTCCTTCCGAACTCCCACCATGCTGTGCTTCGCCTCATCACAATACGTCACATAGCCTCTCCGGAACACCTCCGAACTTCCCGGGACGGAGGTCAGGGCAGCCGCTATCAGGCCTCCGGTACACGACTCCACCGTCGTCACTGTTAAATGACGGCTGCCAAGCTCGTAAACGAGCTCCGCAGCCGCTTTCTGGCATTTTTCCATATTCATTCTTACATTTCTCCCGCCAGCACACTACGATTCTTCCATAGGTAATCCACAAGAGATACCACCGTCAGAATGACTGCTACCCACAGCAGTACTTGTTCAACTGTGTCAAACACACCACCGAGATCCACAATCATCAGAATCACCAGCAGCATCTGTGAAACCGTCTTGAACTTGCCCCAATAACTTGCGGCAATGACCACGCCTTTATCCGAGGCCACCAGCCGAAAGCCACTGATAATAAACTCTCTGCCAATGATGATAATTACCACCCAGGCTGCCAGCGCCCCTTTCTCTACCAGACAGATCAGCGCTGAGCAGACCAGAAGCTTATCCGCAATCGGGTCCATGAACTTTCCGAAATCTGTCACCAGGTTATTCTTCCGCGCGAGGTAGCCATCCAGCCAGTCTGTGATGCTCGCTCCGATGAAAATAGTCACAGCGAGCCACTTAGAGTTTTCCCCCAAGACGTCCCATAGCATGAATACAACAAATACCGGCACCAGGCATACGCGAAGCACCGTCAGTTTATTCGGCAGATTCATTTTCGATCCTCCCATCCAGTCCCTGCTCCTCCAGTTCCCCGATGAGGTCATACTCCGCCGCTCCCGTAATGTGCACGCGCACAAAATCCCCTGAGTGCAGCTCCTCCCCGGTCTGGATAAACAGCAGGCCATCCACATTCGGCGCGTCCCCGTAAGTGCGCGCCACATAAGCGTCTTCGTCCGCCACCTTGCCTTCCACCATCGCGGTGACAACGCTTCCCGTCCGGTCCTCGGCTTTGTCAAAGGCAATTTCCTGCTGGAGCTCCATCAGCTCCGCCTGCCAGGTAAGCTTCGTCTCCTCCGCCACCTGATCCGGCATAGATGCAGCCACCGTATCTTCCTCCTGGGAATAGGGGAATACCCCGAGCCGGTCAAACTCCATCTCATCGATAAAGCCCATCAGCTCCTCGTGCTGCTCCTGTGTCTCTCCCGGGAAACCCGCGATCAGCGTTGTCCGCAGCACAATATCCGGAATACGCTCACGCAGCTTCGCAATGATCGCCCGGAGATCCTCCTGTGTCGTCCGGCGCCCCATCCGGCGCAGAATCTCATCCGACGCATGCTGAATCGGAAGATCCAGATAATGGCAGATCTTCTCCTCCATCCGCATCGTCTCAATCAGCTCATCATAAATTTCCTCCGGATAGCAGTACAGAATCCGGATCCAGCGCAGACCACTAATCCTGCAGAGCTTCTGAAGCAGCACATGAAGGGACTTCGCCCCATACAGATCCACGCCATACACTGTTGTCTCCTGCGCGACCAGGATCAGCTCCTTCACTCCCTGCGCTGCCAGCGTCTCCGCCTCCGCGACCAGACGCTCCATCGGCACGCTGCGGTATCTCCCGCGCAGCTTCGGGATAATACAATACGTACAGCACTTATTGCAGCCCTCTGCAATCTTCAGATAAGCATAATGTCCCCCGGTCGTAACCACCCGACCTGCATCGGTCTGAGGCAGATAGCTGAGCGGCTGTTCCTCCACGCTGCGTTTTCCTGCCAGCGCCTGATCCACCGCCTCCACAATCTTTTCGTAGGCAGTCGTGCCAAGCACCATATCTACCTCACTGATCTCATCGAGGATCTCCTGCTTATACCGCTGTGCCATACAACCAGTCACAATCAGCGCCTTGCAGCTGCCTGCCTTCCGGTACTCAGCCAGCTCAAGAATGGTATTCACACTCTCTTCCTTCGCATCCCCGATGAAACAGCAGGTATTGATCACGATCACATCCGCCTCTGTCTCATCATCCGTAAAGGTATATCCATGCTTTTGCAAAAGCCCGAGCATCTCCTCGGAATCAACCAGATTCTTGTCGCACCCGAGCGAAACAAACAATATCTTCATAGGTTATCTTTGCCCCTCATCCTGTTTCGGCACAATCTCAGCATCCACAACCGCAGGCGGTTTCCGATCCTGCCATCCCCCTGTGTGCTGCAGGCCATCCTTCCGTCCGACCGGCGCCGGACCGTTCTTTTTTCCGGCCTGTTTCATGCGGTCCCGCTGTTCGAGCAGTTCCTCCATGCTGGCTTCCGGATTCGCGCGCTGCATACGGTTCAGCGTCCGCACACGCACCTGAACACAGAGCATTGTTGCAAGATTCGTCACTCCGTCCGCGACAAGACTTGCCCCGATAAACAGGATCATGTGGCGTTCCTCCGCAAACGGATTGCACAGCAGCACAATGCCGAACACACACATCAGAATTGCACAGATCAGAACGATAAACCATTTCTGAAAGTGCAGCCGCTTCATATTGATCGAGACCTGTATCTTGATCACCGCTCCAAGGAGCAGGATAATCCCCATTGCAAAGGGCAGCACCGACCCAAGAAAGGTCTGATTCAGCAGGACAAAAACACCGAATGACAGGCAGACAATCCCGATCACCAGGTCCATCTGCAGAAATCCGGTCGGATTCTCCTTTGCAAAATACATGATCCCATAAGAAATGCCAAGCACGATCATTGCAATGCCGATGCCATAGCAGATCATCTTCACCGACATTGTCGGCCAGACCAGAAGCACGACGCCAAGCACCACATAAAGCGCCGATATAAAAATGTAGCTCTTACTGAACTGCTTCACTTCCTTCAAGCGTTCTGCGCCTCCTTTTATTCTACTTCAACACTCTCCTGTTTCTCCGGAAGTACCTTGATTTCTCCCTTGTACAGCTCGTCAACTGCCTTTGAAAGCGGCTTGGAAATGACCGGAATGTCCATATTGTCCTTCCCCGGACCAGACTGCCGCGCGATAATCTGGCGCGCCCGCTTCGCCGTCGCCATGACGATCGAGTAGCGGCTGTTGACGACTGGCGTCTCGCCCTCCTCCACGCCGCTGTTGACTACCTTCATTAAATCAGTGTAAGACGGATGTAACATAAGTTTATTCTCCTTTCGCATATGCCTTTACTTCCTGCCGGATCTGGCTGATAAAGTCCAGATGACGGCTTATTTTCCTATGCTGAGCCTCGACCAGACCGTGTACCTCGTCCACAGCCCGCTCCAGGTCATCATTCACTACCATATAGTCGTACTGCTCCACACCCTCAGATTCCTCCACCGCGCGGTGAATGCGCGTCCGGATCTCTTCCTCGGTCTCTGTGCCGCGCCCTCGCAGTCTTGTGAGCAGTGTCTGAGCATCCGGCGGCATCACAAACAGCAGCAGCGCGTCCGGATACTGTTCTTTGATCTTCAGCGCTCCCTGCAGCTCGATTTCCAGAATGATGTCGCGTCCCTGCTCCATCTGTGCCTCCACATAATCACGCGGAGTCCCATAGTAATTGCCGCAATAGCACGCATATTCGACCAGCCGGTCCTCCCGGATCAGCCGCCCAAATTCCTCGCGGGTCCGGAAAAAGTACTCTCTGCCGTCCTCCTCGCCCTCGCGCGGATTCCGCGTCGTCGCGGAGATCGACAGCGCGTACTGGTCATATTTCTGGGTCAGGCGCTTGACCAGCGTCCCCTTCCCAACGCCGGAAAAACCGGATACTATCACAAGAATTCCCTTTCTATTCATGTTCCTCTCCTTTCCCTCCCGGCCATGGTTCCTGGTTTGCCGTAAGACGCCGTGCAATCGTGTCCGGCTGAACCGCTGACAGCACGACCTGCTCCGTTTCCATAATGAGCACCGCTTTTGTACGCCTGCCCTGTGTGGCATCAATCACCCGCTGCTGATCCCGCGCATTCTGCACCAGACGCTTCACCGGTGCCGCGTCCGGATTGACCACCGCTATCAGCTTCTGTGCATTGATCAGATTGCCAAATCCGATATTTACTAATACTGCCATACTCTGCCGCCTCTACTCTATGTTCTGGATTTGCTCCCGGATCTTCTCAATCTCAGTCTTCAGATCAATTGCAACATTGGAGGTCTGAAGATCGTTCGCCTTTGAAAGAATCGTGTTGGCTTCACGGTTCATCTCCTGCGCGATAAAATCAAGCTTGCGCCCGACGCTCCCGCCGCGCTTCAGCGTATCCGCCATCGTCGCGATGTGGCTTTTCAGGCGGACGGTCTCTTCGTCCGTACAGATCCGGTCTGAAAAAATGATCACCTCAGACGCAATCCGCGCCTCATCGATCTGGACATCGGCAAGCAGCTCGTGCACCTTCTCTTCGAGCCTCTTCCGGTACTCTGCTACGATCTGCGGATAGCGCGTCTCGATCAGAGTTACATTTTCGTTCATTCGCTCCAATTTGTCAAGTAAATCTGTCTGCAACGCTTCGCCTTCGCGCTCACGAGCCGCGACGAACTGCCGGCAGGCCCCTTCGACGGCAGTCTTCAGCTCTGCCCAGATCTCTTCCTCGTCAATGTCCTGCTCCTCCATGGTGAAAACCTCCGGGCATCGGCCAAGCACAGAGACACTGATGTCATCCTTCAGACCAAAGGTCTGCGCCATCTGCCGGAACTGCCGGAGATATTCTGCGGCCAGCGCTTCATTGTAATTCAGCGCTGCTGTCTCTTTCGCATCATCCTCGTAGGATATGAACACATCCAGTTTGCCGCGCTCGACATATTGTTTTAATACATTGCGGATTGCCGCTTCAAAATAGCTCAGCTTCTTGGGCATTTTGATATTTACATCAAAATAGCGATGATTCACCGCCTTCATCTCAACTATAAATTTTCTGCTGCCCTGGTGATTCTCACATCTGCCAAAGCCTGTCATGCTTTTAATCATGCTGCTGTCCTTCCTGCCTGTACTAGAGCGCGTTTGAAAAATGCTTTCTGCCAGATGTGCGTCACAATTTGTGGGAAATTTCTGCCAAATGAAGGCGGCACAGCGTGCCACGTCAACTGAATTTAGCAGAACTATCACGCAAAGCGGGGCGTGCAGATAGTAGGAATGATTTTTCAAACACGCTCTAGCATTCTATGTGTTAATTTATTATAAACGATTGGGTACTATCAGTCAATGGCAATTGTTTTTTCCTGGCAGTTCTGGTATGATATAGGTTATTGTTCGCGGCCAGCATGGCCGTGAACAGTAACTGATATAGGTTACTGTTCGGTATGTTATGAGGAGGAATTTCTATGGCTTTAGATGGAATGGTTGTTGCAAATATAGCAGCGGAGCTGCAGGAAACGTTGTTGAATGCGAGGATCAGTAAGATTGCCCAGCCGGAGGCGGATGAGATTCTGCTGACGTGCAAAGGAGCAAAGGGGCAGGCGAGGCTTCTGCTGTGTGCGAGCGCAAGTCTTCCTCTGATCTATCTGACTGCCTCGAATAAACCCTCGCCGGTAACTGCGCCGGCATTTTGTATGCTGCTGCGCAAGCACATCGGCGGCGGGCGGATTACCCGCATCTGGCAGCCGGGTCTGGAACGCATTCTTCATTTTGAGATTGAGCATTATAATGAGATGGGCGACCTCTGCCACAAAGACCTGATCCTGGAACTGATGGGAAAGCACAGCAATCTGATTTTCTGCGAGGAGGACGGCACCATTCTGGACAGCATCAAGCATGTCTCCGCACAGACAAGCTCCGTGCGCGAAGTGCTGCCCGGACGCCCTTATTTTATCGCACAGACACAGGTAAAATGTGACCCGCTCGCCACCAGTGAGGAGGAATTCCGTCAGGCGGTGTTTTCAAAACCGATGAAGCTTTCGAAGGCGCTGTATTCCTCCTATACTGGCATCAGCCCTGTTATGGCGGAGGAGCTTTGCTTCCGCGCATCTCTGGAATCCGACCGGAGCGCAAGCACGATCCCGGAACTGGAACAGATCCATCTGTACCACCTGTTTGACCTGATGATGGAGGATGTGCGCCAGAGACATTTCACACCGCTGATGGTCAGTGATGCCCACGGCAATCCGGTGGAATTTTCCTCGCTGTCTCTTTCCATGTACCAGGACCTGACGGTGGAGTACCGCGATTCCATCTCGGAGATACTGGAACAGTATTATGCGAAAAAGAGCACCGTAACCCGGATCCGCCAGAAGTCTTCAGACCTGCGCCACATCGCAGTGACCGCTCTGGACCGGTGCCGCAAAAAGTACGAGCTGCAGTCCCGTCAGATGGCAGACACGGAAAAGCGCGAGCAGTTTAAGGTCTACGGAGAACTCCTCCATGCTTATGGCTATGGCATTGAGCCTGGCGCAAAGCAATATGAGGCGCTGAATTACTACACAAATGAGATGCTTATGATTCCGCTGGATGCGACCCTTTCCGCTCAGGAAAACGCACAGCGCTATTTTACAAAGTATAACAAGCTGAAGCGTACTTATGAAGCACTGACAGAGCAGCTGAAGGAGACGCGTTCCGAGATCGAACAGCTGGAATCCATCTGCACGTTTATGGATCTTGCACTTTCTGAGGAGGATCTGGTGCAGGTGCGCGAAGAGCTGACGGATGCCGGATATATCCGCCGCAAGTATACCGGAAAAAAGGTGAAGATTACCTCCCGGCCTTATCACTATGTATCTTCAGACGGCTATGACATGTATGTCGGAAAGAACAATTATCAGAATGACGAGCTGACCTTTAAAATCGCATCGGGAAGCGACTGGTGGTTCCATGCGAAGGGCGCGCCCGGCTCTCATGTGATCGTAAAAGCACGCGGGGAGGAACTGCCGGACCGTACATTTGAGGAGGCGGCACGCCTTGCCGCACATTACTCAAAAAACCGGGAGTCGGAAAAGGTAGAGATTGATTATGTCGAGAAAAAGCATGTGAAAAAGCCCAACGGAGCGAAGCCTGGATTTGTGGTGTATTACACAAATTACTCGATGATGATCGGGTCTGATATCTCCGGAATCCGGCTGGCAGAGTAAGTAAATTCATACGTTCCTTTCCCTTCCGTTTTGCTGACTGTTCCTGCTATCCAAAGTACAAGCAGCGTTTTTCCAGGGAAGGAAGGTCATTGTTCTCCGGGCGCAGTCTGAAAGTCCGGGTAATTGCTGAGAACTAATGAAGCGGAAGATCGTTCCAGTTGACAACCCGGTCGAGAAGTACGTCCTGGGAATCGATTGCTCAACTACCGCGAGCAACGGACTAACTTCTAGAGCGTGTTTGAAAAATGCTTTCTGCCAGATATGCGCCCCGCTTTGCGGGAGATTTCTGCCAAATGAAGGCGGCGTAGCGGGCTACGTCAACTGAATT
>DKWE01000068.1:12245-18801 GCA_002491565.1 Lachnospiraceae bacterium UBA7160
ATTTGGCAGAAATATCACGCAAAGCGGGGCGTGCAAATGGTAGAAATAAGTTTTCAAACGCAATCTAGTCTGCGTTGCAGATCTTTACAATCGCGTCCGCAAAAATCTTGGCGCTGGTCAGAAGCTGGTCGATCACCATGAATTCGTCATCGCCATGCATGTGCGTATCGACGCCCTCCACGGCACAGCCAAACGCGACGCCGCGCTCAAGATGATGCACATAGGTGCCTCCTCCGGTCGAGAGCGGCTCGCCCTTAACGCCAAAATAGCGCTCATAACTGTCCAGAAGCGTGCGGACAAACCAGGAATCGCCTGGCACACAGTGCGGCGGGTTCAGCTCAACGTCTTCCATCGTGATCCCATATGCTTCTACTGCACGCATCACCGGCAGCTTCGTATTTTCATCATTGCAGCCGATCGGCAGACGGGAATCAAAGACTGCATGCAGATGCTCCGGCGTATAATCCATCATGCTGAAGCACAGTGTCAATGCGCCTGACTTTTCTTCCTCCCGAAAGATGCCTGCCATCTTCCCACAGGTATCTTCGAATGGAAACAGCTTCGCAAGTCCTTCAAGGGCAATCTGGCCTCTGGTCGGCGCAAGCGGCAGCTGCTGGATCAGGCGGAGCGTGGCCGTCATCGCATTTTTTCCCTCAAACGGTACCGATGCATGCGCAGCCACCCCGCGCGCTTCTATTTTCCAGACCCCATCAGGCTGTTCCTCTACGCTGAACGATACTCCCGTCTCTTTTTCTGTCTCCTGCACGGCAAACTCAAGGCTATCCTTTGTCACTCCTGCAACGGTCAGCGCCGCGCGGGCCGGTACCACATTCACCTTCGTGCCGCTCTGGAAGCTCAGCACACGCGCAGCTGCCTCTTCCGCCGGGAAGTCCGCTGTAAAAATCCCGTGAAAGCTCCCCTTTTCAATATTGATCAGCGGGAAATCCGCATCCGGTGTAAACGTATACGGCGCCTCCTGTTCTTTCGCATAATAGTATGCAAGATCGCTCGATCCACACTCCTCATCGGACCCGAGGATCAGCCGTACACTCTTCTTCATCGGAATTCCAAGCTCTTTGATTGCGCGGATCGCATACAGAGCCGCAAGAGCCGGCCCCTTATCGTCTGAGGTGCCTCTTCCATAGATCTTTCCGTCCACAACCTTCGGCTCAAACGGCTGCGTCACCGTCCAGTCCTCCGTCACCGGCACGACATCGAGATGCGCCAGGATATCCAGCGCTTTTTCCTGCTCGCTGAAGTCTCCCGCTACCACATAATTGTCATAATTAGTCACAGCCAGCCCATACTTTTTCATCAGAGCTTCTGCCGCCGCAACTGCGCGCGCCGGCCCTTCCCCATACGGCATTCCTTCCTTTGGCTCACCACGCTGGCTGTCAATGCGCACCAGCTCTTTCAAATCCTCCAGCATCTCATCGACCTTGCTGTCAAGATATGCGTCCAGCTTCTCTTTATACATAACTGTCTCTGCCTTTCTGTCTAAACATTCCTGCTATACAAAGCAGGTACTACTATGCTGGAAAGGCCCCAAACGGAGCCTTTCACTGTCAACTGATTCCTATTCGCTTCTTATCCGGATAAGCCGGAATCAGAAAAATCGCCATTTCGCGCCAGACCTGCCAGCAAGCTTCCTCTATTTCAGGAAATTCTGAATTTCTTCCTTGGTCGGAAGCGCCGGGATACCGCCCATCTTCTGCACACATAAGCCGCCCGACGCATTGCCATATGCCAGCGCATCACGGATCAGGTCCGTATTCAGATCCGCTGTGCTGCTCACACCGCTCATCAAAAGCTTTGAGAGGAAGCCGCCCCAGAACGCATCACCTGCTCCAGTCGCATCAACCGCTTTCACCTTATGGCCTTCTACTGTCTCTTCCTCGCCGTTGAAGAAGAACTTCGCGCCCTTAGAGCCAAGTGTTTCAATCACAACACTGATCTGATTCTCCTTCATCACATTCGGAATATTTGCCTCACCGCCGACAAAATCCAGCTCCTCATCAGAGATCTTCAGCAGATCTACGTATGGAAGTACTTTATCAACCACTGCCTTTGCATCCTCAAAACTCCAGATCATATTGCGGTAATTGACATCGTAGCTGACAATCTTGCCAAGCTTTTTCGCCAGCTTCATCGCATGGAAATGTGCCTCACGGCTCGGGTCTGCGGACATGCCGAAAGAGCCTGCATGTAAAATCTTCGTATTCTGGATCATCTCTTCATTGATATCGCTCGTATCCAGCAGGATATCTGCGCCTGGCTTACGCACAAAGGTAAAGGAACGCTCCCCGCCCTCATACAGTGTTACAAATGCCAGCGTCGTCACTGCCTCATCCGTCAGCTCCGGGCAAAGAACTTCCACATGATTCTGCTCCAGTGTAGACTTCAGCAGCTTACCGAAATCATCATTGCCAAGCCTGCCAAGGAAGCCGGTCTTTAGACCATTCCGCGCAATCGCGATACATGCGTTAGCCGGTGCTCCTCCTGGATTGCAGATAAAACTGCGCTCCTCTTTTCCCGGTGTAAAGTCAATCAGCATCTCTCCCATACAAATGATATCCATAGGTTGATCCTCCATTCTCTTTGCCGCATAGGGCATAATAATTGTGACACCTGTGAAACAGGCAAATGGGTATCCCTCTGCTTTGTTATCCTTTATTCTTCTCCGTCCCAGACAAACTGCTGCGCCGTCTTAAGCCCCACTTCCTCCGGGGTCTTCTGGTTCGCCGCACTCATCTGCTCTGCCTCCGCACGATATTCCCGCACTTCGATGCAGAAGCACCTCAGGTCTCCGACTACATAGTAGTGAATATCCCGGTACTCCTTCGTGCTGTCATCCGCAGTGAGAATATAAAGGTAATCCTTCGCATCCGTGTAAACCGCGCTGGTACTGATCTGCGCATCGACATTGCTGTAGAGTAAATTGTTGGTCAGCATGTCGCGCAGCTGCTCATACTCAAATACCGTATAGCTGGTATCGAGGTAGCTGCAGGTAAGGGTCGAGGTATTCTCAGCCGCCTCATAGCCAGACTGCTTGTATACCTTTTCTGCTTCGGTGCTCTGTGCATCAACCAGCACCCAGTCCGACAAGACCGAATAGGTGCCTTCGATCTTCGTACTGCTCTCTGTCTCCGCCGCAGCCGAATCCTCATCAATAACCGACGCATCCTCCGAATAGACTGGAAATTCTTCCGCCCGCACCAAAGACCCTGGCGCTGTCTCTGCCGCAACTCCTGCCGCAAGCACAAGTCCTGCCATCCAGACCGCCCATCTTTTGTCTTTCATCTTAGCCATACAACCGTCTCCCATACATTTGGAAAATTCCTAACCTTCCCCTAGTATAAACGCATCCGTGGCATTTGTCACGACAGGAATTCTTAATTTTTTTGCAAATCTACTTAAAAGGAAAGCAGCCCTCCACGGGCTGCTTTCCTACCTCTGTGCTTTATTTCGCATAGTCTACCACTCGGCTCTCGCGAATCACACTAATCTTGATCTGACCCGGATACTCCAATTCCGCCTCGATCTGTTTTGCTATGTCGCGTGCCAGCAGTACCATGTCCGTATCATTGACCTGATCCGGAACAACCATCACACGAATCTCCCTACCTGCCTGAATAGCAAATGATTTCTCAACACCCTTAAAGGTGTTCGTAATATCTTCTAACTGTTTTAATCGATTTGTATATGTCTCGAGGGTCTCACGTCTCGCTCCCGGACGGGCAGCGGAAATCGTATCCGCAGCCTGTACGATGCAGGCAATCAGTGATTCAGCCTCTACATCGCCATGATGCGCCTCCACCGCATTGACAACAACTGCAGATTCTTTGTACTTTCTGCAGAGGTCTGCGCCAATCTGAATGTGGGAGCCTTCAATCTCATGGTCGATGGATTTCCCAATATCATGCAACAATCCAGCACGCTTTGCCACACGCACATCAACACCTACTTCACCGGCAAGCAGCCCTGAGAGCTGTGCCACCTCAATAGAATGCTTCAGCGCATTCTGGCCATAGCTTGTACGGAATTTCATCCGCCCAAGCAGACGCACCAACTCCGGATGAATCCCGTGAACGCCGACTTCCAGTGTCGCCGCCTCGCCTTCCTCCCGGATGATTGTCTCGACTTCTTTCTGTGCTTTCTCAACCATCTCTTCGATCCTGGCCGGATGGATACGTCCATCAACAATCAGCTTCTCAAGGGCAATTCTCGCCACTTCTCGTCTGATCGGATCAAAAGCAGACAAAATAACTGCCTCCGGCGTATCATCAATAATCAGATCCACACCGGTCAGCGTTTCAAGTGTCCGGATATTTCTTCCCTCCCGGCCGATGATTCTGCCTTTCATCTCATCGTTCGGAAGCTGTACGACAGAGATTGTGGTCTCTGCTACGTGATCGGCAGCACATTTCTGAATCGCCGTAACCACGTACTCCTTTGCTTTTTTGTTCGCTTCTTCTTTTGCTCTGCTCTCAAGCTCTTTGTAGAGCTTCGCAGTGTCAAGTTTTACTTCATCTTCAACAGTTTTTAAAAGATATTCTTTTGCTTGTTCAGAGGTAAGTCCTGAGATTCTTTCCAGTTCCTGGAGTCTTTGACCGCGAAGCTTTTCGACTTCTGCGCCCTTTTTCTTTAACTCTTCTTCCTTTGCTGTGATCCCTGTTTCTCTCCGCTCCAGAGCATCCGCTTTCTTGTCCACACTCTCTTCTTTGGACAATACTCGCTTCTCATAGCGCTGCAATTCTGTCCGGCGTTCTCTTGTCTCTCTTTCCAACTCATTTTTCGTCTTCAAAGATTCTTCCTTCGCTTCCAGAAGTGCTTCACGCTTCTTTGTCTCTGCAACTTTGAGTGCATCATCAATGATCTGCCTCGCCTTTTCATCCGCACTACCAAGCTTTGCCTCTACCACACCTTTATGGTAATTGATCGCGACAAGACTGGTAACCGGTATTGCGATAATCAGAGTAATGATAACAGCAATGATGACCGGCACTATACTAGTCACAGGAGCACCTCCTTATTTAGTTTTCATTGTACAAATACAACACTTAAATTCTATACTTTTTTTATAATGATGTCAAGTGGATTTCATGATTCTACTGACATATTGACTAAATATTCTGTAAAAAATTGTCTTAAATGCCCAAATTCCGATAAGCAGAGAGTATATCTCCGCCATGAAATCCCCGTCTTCCCAGGTAGCGCATCATCCGCTCTTTTTCCTTTATATCCGGCGACGGGTCCTCGCCCCATCGCTTTTTCAGAATTTCCCGAATTGTCTCCTTATCATCCGGCAGTTTCATCTCCTCTTCCAGTTCTGCCAGATGATACATATCAATCCCTTTCAATGCCAGCTCATACTCAAGTTCTCTGCGGCTTTTCCGATGACCTCTGTATTCAATATAATTTTTCGCGAAACGAGCATCATCCACGTAATGATAACCGTCCACATATTCTATCGTCTGTCGAACGATCTCCTCCGGATAACCATCCTGCTTTAAACGCTGAATCAGCTCTTTATGAGTTCTGTCCCGTACTTTTAAAAGGTTCAAGGCCCGAAGCCTGGCCTTTGGCATGAGATATTCTCTGTAAAGCTTTTCAAGGAGTGCATCCGCCATATCCTCGCCTGCTTTTACACCAAAAGAAAGCCAGTCCTTCTCTGAAATAATAAAATGGTCGCCATTTGCTAAAGTTACTTTTATCTTGGACTTTCCCGATTTTTCAGTATACGATATAAACATGTTTTTCCCCTTAATATTTCAAAAACCCCGCTGACTTTTTTCCATTCAGGAAAATCAGCAGGGTTTTTTACTTATTCATTCTCTGTTGAAGGTATCGTTTCAGCTTCCACATTGCCGCCATCCTGAACAGTTTCTTCAACCTGGCTGCCCAGACCATAATGTGCCCGAACCTTTGCAGCAACCTCTTCCATAATCTCCGGATGATCTCTCAGATAGGTTTTTGCATTTTCACGTCCCTGTCCAATCTTTACACCATTATAAGAATACCATGCACCGCTCTTGACGATAATATCCACATTCGCAGCAAGATCCAGAATATCTCCTTCTCTGGAAATCCCCTTACCAAACATAATATCAAACTCAGCCTCTTTAAACGGCGGAGCAATCTTATTTTTAACAACTTTGACACGGGTACGGTTACCGACAACCTCACCATTCATCTTCAGGGATTCGACACGGCGAATATCCATCCGCACAGAAGAATAGAACTTCAGCGCCCGGCCGCCTGTAGTTGTTTCCGGGCTGCCGAACATGACACCCACCTTTTCTCGCAGCTGATTAATGAAGATCACAACACAATTGGACTTACTGATCACAGCAGTTAATTTACGCAATGCCTGAGACATCAGACGAGCCTGCAATCCGACATGAGCATCTCCCATCTCGCCATCAATCTCCGCCTTTGGAACAAGTGCAGCAACCGAGTCAATAACAACAATATCAATGGCACCGGAACGAACCATCGTTTCGGCAATCTCCAGAGCCTGCTCACCATTATCCGGCTGAGAAATATAAAGATTGTC
>DKWE01000072.1 GCA_002491565.1 Lachnospiraceae bacterium UBA7160
AAAAAGGAACTGCCGGAATTTCCGAATTTTGAAAATATGATGATGGATCCGGCGAGTGCGCTTTCTATGGTGAGCGGAAGCAATCAGGATGGGATTTCCCAGGAAGATGTATTTTGGAAGCTCCTTGCGGCGGTCTATCAAAGCGGCTATGAGCAGGCAAAATCGGAAAAGGATTTTCTGCTGAAGGAATCGGAGATCGTAAAGGCTTGCCGGGAGCCCTGCGTCCTTGAGATACAGGAGCCCTCTGCGATCGAAAAGCCGGGGACGCTGGTACGGCTGAACTCCCTGTTTGATGACGGAGCCAGCACGGACCTGATCAACGGGGAACGGCTTGTGCGCAATCCGGATACGATCGTAATTATGACGACCAACTTAAATTATGCCGGCTGCCATTTGTTCAATGAGTCCGTGATCTCCAGAATGGCACTGGTGCAGCACCGGGATGACCTGTCTGCGGAAGTTATGATGCAGCGGGTTGTGGAGCGCACCGGGTTTGATGACTGGGATATCCTGCCGTTTATGGCTGCTACCATTTTGAAAATCCGGGAGCATCTGGAGCGTGAGGACATACAGGGAGGCACCTGCGGCTACCGGGAGCTGGAAAACTGGGTATGGGGCTATATGACAACCGGGAATCTTTTGAAGTCGGTAAAGAACACGGTGATCAGTAAGGCAGCGCTTCTGCCGGAGGACCGGAAGGTGCTGATGGATACCTATATTCTGCCGCATCTGGGCGAATAGTGCATCGATCAGCAACAGGCACCGTTCGCTGTTCACCGGAATAAGGAAAGGAGGAAACGAATGGGAAAAATGGCAGACAGCACGCTCCGGGCGAGGCTTCGGAAAGAGATGGAAGCAGTCCGCGCATGGGAGGTGTTTAGAACGCCTTCTTATGTGAAATTGATGGGTTCTATTGCACGGGAGCTAACAGACGGAAGAATTGAGCGTGTACAGCTCTTCTGTGCTCCGAAAGAACCGCACATGGGTTGGTGCGATGGCAGGCAGGTTGCAGTGAATTATGGAAATAGCGTAACAGAGAGCTTTCTGACTTTGGTGCAGAAGAATATCAGCCTGGCAGGAATCCTGGGGCATGAATGCGGGCATAAAAATGTTTCCATTTTAGTAAACCTGTGCGCCCAGGATGCGCTTTCCGGCAGGATCAACAACTGGGACAATGCTGAAGGGGAGCTTTTGGAGACATTTCAGGAGCTGATGCCGGTCATAGAGGCCGGCTGTGATTCAGAAGGGAAAAGCGGACGGTTCCTCGCGGTCAATCAGGCGCTTTTGAAAATCTGGAAGTATCTATACCGGATCATTCAGAAGATGGAAGCGCAGAGGCAGGATGAGGACAGCGCCAGGGAAAAGGAGGAAGATCAGGAAGACGGCAATGATAGCCAGGAAGAGGAAAAAGATGCGGATGAAAACGGTGGAGGGGAACAAAAGAGTTCCCAAACCTGCTTTGGGGATAAAGCCGGAGTAGTGCCGCAGGATTGTGAATCTGCACAGGCTGACCGTGGTGGTGATGCGAATAGCAGCACGAAATCGGCTGGTAATGGCAGTGAGCGGGAAAATTCAGCAAAGGAATCTGGCAAGGGTGATGATAATACTCCTTCGCAGGAGGCAGGAGAAAATGCGAAGACAGGTGGCGTCAGCCAGGCGATGCAGGAGTATCTGAAGCATCTGGCGGGCCGGATGCCCAAATTTGTGCAGGAGGAGAAGACGGAAAAAGCGTTTGAGGGCTTCCCGGATGATGTGCGCTGGAGCGGCGTAAGGGAACCGGAAGCATCAGAGGCTGATCGTTCCGAGACGGAGCATCCGGAAACACCAGGTATGAATGATCGTGATAAGGAAAAAACGTCAGAAGCAGAAGAAGGGAAGGCTTCACCAGCGGGCGAAGAAAAACAAGTATCTGTCATCCCTGTGAAGCTGGTGGATGTGGACGGCCCGCTTCAGGAGCTTCTTCACCAGATCGCGCAGACACGTGTGGAGGAGCAGATGAACCGGGAGCTGAATGCGCAGCTCCAGCTTGAAATGGACAGCCTTGGATTTGAAGCAGGGCACAAACAGGTACAGAAAAGAATATGCCGTGCATACCAGATCACAGAGCAGCAGAAAAAGCAGTACCAGCAGTATGAAGAACAGGTAAAGCAGGGGCAGAAAAGGCTTATGTCTGCAATCCTTCCGATTCTGGAAAACCAGGGGATGCGGACGGAGCGGCGGCTGGGGGAAATGGTGTTAAAAGGGCATAAATCCCTCCAGCACTGTCTGGATTTTATTTTGGGAAAGGCATATGAGATAGCCACAGAGCAGGCAAAGCAAAAGGGGCTGGACCGCGTGGCTGCCAATACCGGGATTGCCCTGACGCAGAACGAGGTGTTCCCGTGGGCGGAAGAGTATTACCGGAGCGATGATGAGGAAGCGGTGAAGAAGAAGGAGAAGGAGGAAAAAGAAAGAATCCGTGAGGAGTGGGAGCGCAGGGAAGGCGGCGTAAAAACTGCTGTTTCCGGTACAAAAAAATCTGCTGGAAAGGCGAAAAAGAAAGCGGATAAGACAGAAAAGGAAACCAGTAGGAAAAGTAATGAAGGGGACAGAGGGCCTGAAAAGGAAATCGATGAGGGAGATGAAGGAACCGGAAAGAAGAGCAGAAGGTCAGAAGATGGCGTTGACAAGTCAGGGTCTTCCTCTGATGCCAGAAAGGCCACGGCAGAGATGGCAGGCACCAGGAAGACCAGGAAATCAGAAACATCCGGCCAGCTGTCGCTGTTTGATCTGGCAGGATAAGGAGAGGCTATGATCGCATATAAAGGTTTTAACAGTGATCTGACCTGCCGCGGCTACCAATTTTATGAGGACCGGATCAACGTGACGGAGAAGGCTAACTGTACGCAGAATGGGTTCCATTGCGCGGAAAATCCCCTCGACTGCCTTTCCTATTACGGAAACTGGCGGAATTCCGTCTACTATGCGGTGAAGGCGGAAGGGGATCTGGACGAGGATGCCGTAGACAGCAAGATTTCATGCACCAGGATGACACTGGTAAAGAAGCTTCCGATGGAGGAACTGCTGCTCCATGCGCTTGCCTATATGGTACGTCATCCCGGGCGGAAGTGCCATACTCTGGTTCAGCAGGAAACAGGAGAAGTGCGCAACGGGTTTGCGGTTGTCAGGGGAAAGAATCCACGGGCAGCGGGAAAGACAGGGGACATCCTTGCACTGGCGAGAGAGTTCCCGGACAGTAAGAAGATACAGGAGGCGGCATTATTTGTGATTGATGGGAAAAGGTATTTCCCGGATGTCATCTATGATGCTGCGGGGAACTGCGCCAAAAGGAGGGCGGCATGAAGAAAAAGGGATTACTGGAGCTTCCGGTGCTGGAACTGACGGAGGAAATGCTGGCCAATGCGTTAAGCAGCCAGCGGATAACAGAGGGTACAGGCACCGGAAAAGCTTATGATATGGATTACTATTTCCGTGCGGCAGTGGAAAATAACATCCTGCTGATCGACGTCTATTTAAAAAAATGGATACGCGGCGGAAAAATGGAGCCGGCACACCGAATCTTCTTTGACAGGTCGGAACCGGAGTTTGCCACCTTTGACACAGAGAACAAGAAATGGCGTGCTTCCAGAATTGATAATCTGGCGGGTATCCGGGGCTTCTGGGATACAAAGCTTTACATGGCACCAGAGGAGCAAAGGGCTGTACTGGATTATCTTGGCTTGGACAGATTGGAACGGCTGGAAGAATGGCAGATGCAGATCCGGAAGAAACAACGGGAGGCGGCAATAAAAAGAACGACGGACCGGTGGGATGCAGTGATGGAGAAAATACCAGGGCTACCGAAAGACTGGAAACGGTGGCTTGCAAAGGATACAGTCAGGGAACATTTTATGTTTTACGAGTACCGGAAAGGAGGGAAAACGACAGGATGCTGCAGCAGGTGCGGGAAGGAGCAGATTCTATATAGACCGAGATATAACGGGAAAGGGATCTGCAAAAGCTGCAGGCATCCGGTAATCTACAAGTCGGTTGGAAAGTGTGCAGGGATCATCACAAGGCACTATACGGCCCATCTAGTACAGCGGATGGAAGGCGGAGTGGCGGCACGGCAATTCGATACATATGCAGTTTACCGGAAAGGTGCTTTTGACACTCCGGAGCTTAGTTTCTGGGAGGGGCGCAGGCTGATCTTATGGAAGGACGGGACAGCACAGGCATTCTATTATGGAGAATATAAGGACCGAAAAATGCACTGGATCGAGACGAAGCCGACGTCATATATTTCACCGTATTACGACAGGCCGGACAACTGTTCAAGGCGGGGAGCTGTTTACAGGAGGACGCTCCCGGATCTTGTAAGGAAAGAGTTGAAAAAGACAGGTCTGCTGGAGATGGTGCGTGCACAGAAATACGCTTCGCCGGAGGAAATTCTGTTGTCTGTGAAAGAAGAGCCGGTACTGGAAAAGGCGGCAAAAGCGGGACTAGTGACGCTGGCTATTGATCTGATGCATAGTTCCTGCCTGTTTGAGTTCGGGAAAAGCGGCAGGCTGCACCAGTGCCTGGGCATTGACCGGAACCAGTTAAAACGTCTCTGGAGAAATCAGGGTGGTGCTTCCTTTTTGAAGTGGCTTCTGTATGAAAAGGAGAACGGAAAGACCATTGCGGATGAGGTGGTTTCCTGGTTTGTCCGGGAGAATATAAGACCGGAGGATATCACATTTATCGCAGACCGCATGAGCCCGCTCCAGGTTATGAATTATGTGGTGAAGCAGCAGAAGAAGATGGCGGAGACATCCGGTTCCAGTGTCCTTTTCATATGGCGGGATTACCTGCGCATGGCAGAGCTGGGCGGGGTCAGCACACAGGATGAAATCGTCTACCGGGCAGCAGACCTTCAGAAACGTCATGATGATATGGTGCGGCTGCGGGAAAGACAGAAAAATGAAGAGGAGGAGAAGAAAATCCTGGAGCGCTATCCGGCATTGAATGAAATATTGAAATCCCTAAAAGGAAAGTATGATTACGCGGATGGAACGTATGCAGTCGTTGTGCCGGAAAGCGCACAGGACCTGCTGCATGAGGGGGATGCCCTTCACCACTGCATTAACCGGACAGAACACTGTTGAACAGCAAATTCTGATATC
>DKWE01000077.1 GCA_002491565.1 Lachnospiraceae bacterium UBA7160
GATCTTTTGATCTTTTGATCTTTTTGATTATTTTTTTCTGTTTCTGTGTTTTACAAAAACAGGAAGTTTAATTTTTCGGTGGTCCGTACCTCTCTTTCTTAAATTTCATTTTTCATTCGCCTTCTTAAACACTTGAATTTGAATGATTTTTAAAGATTAAGTTCCCATTGGACTGTCCTCCTTATTCTTTATATTTTCTCTCGTTTGTTTTTTGTTGTCTTTATTATAGTCTGCATTTCCTGTTTTGTCAACTACTTTTTTAAATTTTTTGAACTGTTTTTGAAGCCTGTGGATGGAAGGTTTCAGGAGTCACTGTGGAACAGCCTGCGATAATTGCTCAGATGTTTTCTGCTGCCGCAATCCTTCCAAAGAAGTTTTGTAACCCGGAAACGGAAAAGACTACATTTGGTTCCGCTGTCACATCGAAGCCGCCATCCTGACTTATCTCCGGCATCTCTTCCGGTTTTTCGCCCTCTGGCATCCCCTCTGGTTTTTCACCATCCGGCACGCCCTCTGGTCTCTCGCCATCCGGCATCCCCTCTGGTTTTTCACCATCCGGCATCCCCTCTGGTTTTTCACCATTCGGGATTCCCTCTGGTCTTTCGCCATCCGGCATTCCCCCTGGCTCTCTTCCTCCCTGTGGCCCTCCAAACCCCATACCGCCGACCTGGGTTCCAGTATAGGACAGCTGCACCTTACCGGCGCAATCTGTAATATTAGTATAAATCCCACCACTCAAATCCCCTTCGACCGAGTCCGCCAGATACAGACGGTAATCTCCGTCTACTAATTCCGGTGTGCTGTACACTGCGATAGAATAATCATTTGCCGCACAGAATGCAGATCTCACAGCTCCGTCTGTATCTTCCAGCACGATGATCTGACCTTCCTCTACCTCCTCCTGAAATCCGAGCACCATAAACCGCTGCGCGGAGTCTGCAGATATCTCATCATACATATGGCCGCTCGCCAGCACAGTTCCTCCATTGATATACACGCCGCAGTCCGAATCCAACCCAGAATCCTGGCTGCGCGCGTTTGCACACGCTGTAATTTTTCCATCGTTAATCACAATCCAGCCGTTACTGTCGATTCCATCGCCCTCATCGCCATCCCCATAGCCGGAGTCGCAGAAAATTGTCCCGCCGTTGATTGTAATAACTGACACCCCATCCTCACTCGCGTTGATGGAATCATCGTTTGCATTGACAACGATGGTTCCACCGTTGATTGTCATATGAAGCTTTGTCTCAATTCCTTCATTGTCCGCATTTACGGTCAGCTGCCCGCTGCCCTCGGCCTGTGCATCGATACTGAATGACATATTGGACTCGATTGCAGCATCATACTTGTGTGCCTTTTTTGCTTCCCCGTTCTCAATATCCTCTGCAGTCGTTCCCTCTTTATATATTTTTGCGACATGGGAACCATTTACAGTATTCGTACTGCCATCCGCCAGAATCAGATGAAATCCTGCCGTATCTGTGACATCCACATCCTTTGTTGCCTCCTCCGTATCATCGCTGCCACATTCATATACATGGTAAACAATGATTGCCGGAGCCACTTCACAGGTAATATCTGCATTGTCCAGAATCAGGTTTACAACGGCTGCCTCGTCCTCTTTTGCATCTTCTCCAAGATCGACGGCGATCTGTCCCGCCGCAAGTGTCCCGCTGACCCGGTAGGTGCCGGGCTTTGTGATGGTGATTACCGTATGCCGCGCTGCATCTTTCTCCGAATGCTCCTCTTTTTTGGAACCGGCCCCATATGTCTCATCTTGTCCTTCCTTATAATATATGATTTCTGCTCCGACATAGACTGCCGCTTCCGTGTCCTCTGAGGCTGCTTCCCCGTCTACCAGAATGCCATCATCTGATATAATAATTTCTGTCTCATGTTCCTCTGCCGCAGTTTTCCCGCTCTCCAGTATAGTTTCGCCTTTCCCTGCGATTTCTGTTTCCAGTACTTCCGTCCTCTGAGCTTCTGTCTCCTGCGCCATCCCAAGGCATCCTGCCGCACACCAGGCTGCCGCCGTTCCACGCAGTATCCAGCGCATTCTATTTTTTCTGTTCATATGATTCCTCCTCGCATTTTTTCTGCAAAGCTTCGATTACCGTGTCAAAAGTCCTTCTCCGCATAATGTCCCTGTGAATGAGAAACATTACATTTGCGGTCCGTCTAATCACCCTTGACGGCCAAACCAAATTTGATAGGCTGGGACGTATTCTACGAAATGAATGTGTGGATTCTGTGTTTTAACTTTGAAAAAACTGGGACTTTTCCGCTTGTCTGCTCCACACAAATGCGATGCAAAGTCAAAGCCGTGATACACAATACAATCACACTGTAACAGTCATAGCCGTGACGCACAATACAATCGCACTGTAATGGTCATAGCTGTGACGCGCACACAATCACACTGTAATAGTCATAGCCGTGACGCACAATACAATCGCACTGTAATAGTCACAGCTGTGACGCACAATGCAACTGCACTGTAACGGTAAGGAGCCGCTCCGCCTCACTGCCGGAATATTCCGCCCGCATAGTTCCGCCCATATGCTCCGCCAGCGTTTTGCTGATAGTCAGTCCAAGCCCTGTTCCATCATGTGTCCTGGAACTCTCCTGCATGTAGAAGCGCTCGAACAGACGCTCCGGTTCCGGAATTTCCTGGTCTTTGGAAATGTCGTTCGCAAACAAAAAGCAAACTGTTTCCTCCTCCGGTTTTTGTATCAGGCAAATGGCAAGCCGGCTCTGTGCGTATCGGAGGCTGTTCTGGATCAGGTTTGCAAAAATACGGCTCAAAGCATCCTGGTTTCCCTTTACAATGACAGGCGCGTCAAAAGCAGGAAACGCAACTGCGAGTCCTGCTTTTTCCAGCAACGAATAATTTTCCAGACAAGTCTCTTTTAAAACTCTGGAGGCATCCACTGCCTCCAGCTTCAGCGCAAAGTCGCCGGATGTCACACGGGACAGCTGATAAAACTGCTCCGTAAGACTCTGCATCGTGTATGTTTTTTGGATGGCGGTTTGCAGAAATTCCCGGTTCTCTTCACTCAGCCCCCCTGGATCCATCATCTTCAGATATCCGCGCAGCGAGGTAAGCGGCGTCCTCAGGTCATGGCTGATATTTTCGATCTGTTCCTTCAGCTTTTTCTCATGTTTCTGACCGGCAACCCGTTCCCGGCGGATCACATCCAGATTGTCATTTACCGCGTCCAGAAGCCGCTCCAGTCTGCCATCCGGTGTGTGAAGCTTCACCGCTCTGTTTTCAAATAATTCTGCGGAAATTTCCCGCAGTTCTTTTTCGGCCTTTTCGATCGAGCGGTACAGAGTATAAAAGCGCAGCCCAAGCCAGACCACCAGGGCCAGCAGCACAACGATTACTACGACTTCCATCCGCGCACCTCCTTTGCAGAGCTTATCTCTGCAAATCCTTCTTACAGAATCTTCTATGCATTTCATACTGTACAGACAATACCACAGAAATGTGAAGGAAAGTTTTTGCTATAAGGGCAATTTATGCTTCCTCTACATCTCTTTCCTGCGAAATGTCAGGAGCCCTACGGCAATAAATATAACAATTCCCACGATGCCTGCAGCAATACACCTGGCGATGCCGCCCGCCTGATCCCAGATACAATCGTACCTGTGCAGGTACGCCCCCACCTCCATATTCAGAAAGCTGTAGGGCATCCACCGGAAGATGCGTGCAAACCACTCCAGTTTCATTCCAATGAAAAAGAATGCAATCGGGATCAAATAATAGATGCTGACCCACACGAGAACTGCAGTCATATCCTTTTGAACCACGCACCCAAGCAGGATACCGGATATAAGAGAGGCTGTCGCCGCGGGAAGAGCACAGAGTGTCCCCATCAGCATCTGCCTTACCGGCTCCCATTCCGGATTTGGAAGCAAAAGCCAGGCACTTCCAACATACAGCGCAAGTCCCACGCACAAAAGCAGAAACGTAAATGCAAATGCTACAATACATTTCCCGAGAAATATCTTTTCTCTCGCAATTCCGTAGGATATAGCATTTTTCATCACGCCGTTTTTCCGATCATCCCAAAACAGACATGCAGGCACTACTGCTCCAAGAATAACAATATTCAGGAGGCTGCCAGTATACATATTTAATGAAAACCGGAAGGTGCCATACTGAAAGTCCGGAAGATACTTCCCGGCAAGCGCCAGAAGCACATTCACTCCCAAAATGAATCCGCAAAGTGCCGTTGCTGCTCTGTAAAAGCTTTTTCCGCAAATCGTCCGGTAGCACTCACTTTTCATATAATTCAGCATCTCTTTGCGCCTCCCTTCTTCAGCTCCATATAGTAATCCTCCAGTGATTTCCGGTACTTCGCAAGGCCCAGAATCCTGACACCGGCATTCCCTGCCAGTTCACTGAATTCCTCCGTATTTCCTCCGGCATTCAGAATGTGAATTTTCCCATCCGGCAGTACCTGATATTCGGTATTCTTTCTTTTCTGCTCCAAAAGCACTGTGTAGCGTTCCGGATCCGACACCTGGATTTCGATATAATCCGAACACTTTTTGCGAAGTTTCTCCGCTGTAATCTGCTCCAGCAGGCAACCATTCTGCAAAAAGCCGTAGACCGTGGCAATGTGCTCCAGCTCGCTTAAAATATGGCTGGAAATCAGAATCGTGATATTCTTCTCTCTGCTCAGCTTCAGAAGAAGATTTCTCATCTCAATAATCCCGCTCGGGTCAAGACCGTTGATTGGCTCATCCAAAAGCAGGAATTCCGGCACACCAATGAGCGCAATCGCAAGACCCAGGCGCTGCTTCATTCCAAGTGAAAGAGTTTTCCCTGTCTTCTTCCGGTACTGGGTAAGCCCTGTCAGCTCTAAGACCTCCTCTACTGTCTGTTTTCCTGGAATTCCCTTCTGGATCCGATAGTATTCCAGATTTTTCTCAACAGACATATCGGCATAAAAGCCGGGATTCTCAATCAACGCGCCGGTGCGGGACCGCATCGCCTCCAGTTCCCTCTTCTCATGCTTTCCGAACAGCCTCACCTCACCGCTATCCGGAAAGAGCTGTCCTGCCAGCAGCTTCAGAAGGGTCGATTTTCCTGCGCCATTATCCCCTACCAGGCCATAAATTTCTCCACGCCTGATCGAGACCGTTACCTGCTTCAGGGCGCAGAAACTGCCGTAATGCTTCGTCAGTTCTCTTGTTTCCGCCACATATGCTTCCATGTTCTTTTCCTTTCGATATTCTTGATTTTTCTGTGCGTTCAGCTGTATCATGGAGCAAGTATACCGAAACTCCTATAAATAAGTCTTCAAGAAAATTTAAAGAAATCATAAAGAACATCGTAGCTCATACTCTCTACGCCATTTTGAATCCGATTCCCCATACGGTTTTGATATACTCCTCCTCCGCGTCTACCGCCGCGATTTTCTTCCGCAGATTGCTCACATGGACATTTACCGTGTTGTCCTCCCCGTAATAGCCGCCCTTCCATACCTGCTCATACAGTGTTTCTCTGGAATATACCTTTTCGGGAGACTGTACCAGCAGCAAAAGGATTTCATACTCATGCGGGGTCAGTGTCAGCTCCTGTCCCTTCACCGTAACACGCCTTGAATCCGGATACAAAATGAGATTTTTGTGGCAGTACTCCCGTTTTGCGGACGGTGAATTTTCTGCGCTGTTTGCCCTTCTCAGGCAGGAATACACACGCGCCGCCAGTTCCTCCGGCTCAAATGGTTTCGTCATATAATCGTCTGCTCCCGACATGAGGAGCTGCACCTTATCCGCAAGCGACGCCCTGGCCGAAAGGACCAGCACCGGGATCCCCTTCTGCATTTTTCCCCGCATATGTGCAAGCAGCAGCTCTCCGTCCATTCCCGGAAGCATCAGATCGAGGATTACCATCCGGAATTCTTCCTGTTCCAGACGTAGCAGCGCCTCCGTTCCGGAAAAAGCGGAAACCGTTTCGTAGCCCTGGCGCCCCAGGATTGCCGCGATCAGGCGATTAATATCCGTATCATCCTCTACAATCAGAATTCTTTTTTTCTCCCTCATCCTGTCAACCCCTCTCTAGAGCGTGTCTGAAAAATGCTTTCTGCCAGATACGCATCACAATTTGTAATTAAAAAGCAGAGGCAGCCGCTCCTGTAACAGAACAACCGCTTCTGCCTCTATTTCTGCCTCTATTCTCAAATACGCAGGAAAATTCTTTGCTGCTACCGTATCCGCCCGTTCTCCTTTATCCTTCCACCTTCGAAAACAGGATCCGGTCATTATCAAGCTTCTTTCCTGCTCCTGCACTGAATTTCTCCAGCAGACCGTCTACGGTCATGCCAGCGCGCTCCTCCCCGCGAATATCCAGAACGATACGCCCTGCATCCATCATCAGCGTACGGTTGCCCATTTCCAGAGCGGAATGCATGTTATGCGTAATCATCAGGCAGGCGAGGTGATTCTCCTCCACGATCCGTTTGGTCAGCGCGATCACTTTATCTGCCGTCGCCGGGTCCAGCGCCGCCGTATGCTCATCGAGCAGCAGGATCTTCGGCGGGACAAGCGTCGCCATCAAAAGGGTCAGCGCCTGACGCTGCCCGCCGGAAAGCAAGCCGACTGGCTGCTTCATCCGGTCCTCAAGTCCCATTTCCAGCAGGGCGAGCCGCTCCCGGAAAAGAGTCCGTTCCTCTTTGCTGATGCGCGAAAAGACTGATTTTTTCTTGTCGGCGCGAAGATATGCGAGCGCCAGATTCTCCTCGATCGTCATATGCGGCGCAGTTCCCTTCATCGGGTCCTGGAACAGCCGCCCGATCTCTACGGCCCGCCGGTATTCCGGCACAAACGTAATATCCCGGTTATCAAGAAAAATGCTGCCCTCATCTACGAGAAAGCTTCCGCCGATGCAATTAAACAGCGTTGATTTTCCCGCCCCGTTACTCCCGACAATCGTCGCAAAATCGCCGTCTTCCACAGTCAGATTGACGCCGTCCAGCGCCAGCTTCTCATTGACTGTTCCCTGATTAAATACCTTCCTGACATTGGTCAGCTTCAGCATGATTTCCGGCCTCCCTTCGCAGCAGATGCCGCCGCCAGCTTCCTCTTCTGGAATACCGCGCGGTCCTTCAGATACGGAGCAGCAATCGCGATCGCCACGATGACGGCGGATACCAGCTTCAGACACTCCGTCGGCATGTGCAGCCGCAGCGCAATTGCAATCACAAACCGGTAAATGCAGCTTCCCAGAACTGCGCCGATCATCCGACGTGTCACCGTGCGCTTGCCCACCAGTGTCTCTCCGATAATCAGGCTTGCGAGCGCGATCGTCACCATGCCCGTGCCGAGATTGATGTCGCAGGATTTCTGATACTGCCCGATCAGGCAGCCGGAGAGCGCCGTCATCGCGCCGGATACACACAGCCCGACGGTAATCGTGAATCCCGGATTGATACTGGACGCTCTTACCATATCCTCATTGTCGCCGGTCGCCCGGATCGACAGGCCAAGCCGTGTGCCGAGAAACCATTTCAGGAACATGCAGACCACAACGACAATGGCAGCGGAAACGACAAGCTTATACCAGTCCGGCCCGAACCAATCCTTCGTCAGACTATAGATCGTCTCACACTTAAACAGCGAAAGGTTCGAAGAAAAGCCCATCACCGCGAGATTGACTGTGTACAGGCCCGTATTTACAATGATGCCGGCGAGGATGGACTCCACTCCAAGCTTTGTCTGCAGAAACGACATCACATAGCCGGAGCAGACACCCGCCGCCATCGCAACAAACAGCGCAAGAACCGGATGCCCCATGATGGCCACCTGCGCGCCAACTGCACAGCCAAGGGTAAAGCAGCCATCTGTTGAGAGGTCCGCGATATTCAAAATCGAATAGCTCAGAAACAGAGCAAGCGCAACGAGCGCGTAGATAAAGCCAAGCTCAAACGCACTGATTGCAACAGGGAGAGAAAGCAACGAACTCATGGGTGTAAAACTCCTTCTAAAACATGGATTGTATGGAGACAGCTGTATAGTTACTGTCCACGCTGTTTATTCAAATTCTTCTGCGGTCACGGTCTCTACAACTGCGGTGCATTTCTCTGCAAAGCTGCTGTAGTCGATCCCAAGTGCTTCCGCTGTCTCCGTGTTGACCGTTGCGATACCATTGTCAAAGGTCCTGACTCCAGTGGCTGCCGGATCTGCGCCCTGCAGGATCTCTACGATCATATCTGCCGTCGCAATTCCAAGATTTGCGTAATCCACGCCATAGCCGCAGAAGGCGCCATTCAGTGCGAAAGAATCAGCCCCTGTGTAGTGCGGAATGCCTGCATCGATAAATTTCTCATAAATCGCCATCTCAGCCGTCATGATCGTATTATCGGTCGGTGTAAATACGGCCTCCACGCCCGCTGCAATCAATGCGTCCGCTGCCTGCGTTACCTCGGTTGTATTTGTGCCGGTCTTTTCCACATACTCTACACCCTTTTCCTCCAGATATGCCTTAGCATCCTCGATCGGCTGCTTTGACGCATCCTCAGACTGGCTGTACAGCAATCCTACTGATTTGATATCCGGATTTGCAAGGAACATCAGGTCAAAAATGGCATTTGTATTCAGTGCATCGCTTGTGCCAGTAATATTCGCGCCCGGAGCCTCCATCGACTCCACCAGGCCCGCGCCGACCGGATCCGATACCGCAGAGAATACGACAGGAATCGGATCATCCTCCGTCGCCGCCTGTACAATCTGCGCCGCCGGAGTCGCAATCGGAACGATCACATCCACGCCGTCATCAATGAGCTGCGTCGCAATCTGATTCAGCACGGTGCCGTCCGCCTGCCCATTGTACACATACCCTTCAAAAATGAAGTTGTCCTCGCCCTCCTCGGAGCGCTTTGTAAGCTGCGCCTCGATATTTTCCTCGATCTGGTTCAGGGATGCGTCATCCACGAACTGGATGATACCCACCTTGTAATCTGCCGCCATCGCGGTGCCGGTAAGCATTGCTGCTGTCATCATGGATACGGTTACGGTTGTCATAAGATTCTTTTTCATAGTTTTACTCTCCTTTTCCTGAACTATACTTGTCTGTGTTTTCCACAAAGTCACGTGGTTCTTTGCACATCGTGCACATTTCCCCGGGTCTTTCTGCTATCCAAAGGAGCAACCGTCTGTGCTTTAGCCGGAATCAGCGGTTCCTTCTGGTCCGGTAAGCAAAGAGTATCTTTAATCATTACAGTTCACGCGTCCACTGTAACCTTTGATCCGCGCAGCTACTGCCGGCAATCCATGCAGACAGGACAGTCTGGCTCATCGCTGCGGAAAAAAAGAAACCGTCCCAGATATTTATCTGAGACGGTAATAATTTCTTATTATCGCGGTACCACTCATCTTGACTCGTCGTCCACTCTCGCATGTACTATCATACACTCCTGATTGATAACGGGTTCGGTTCCCGGCGCATCCTACTCGGAATCCTCCAGCTCCCTGGCTCCCTGCCAGAATCCTTCTGCCATCCAGATCATCGCAGATAATACCCTGCACTGCATCTTTGACAGCCGCCAGTCTCATTCCTTTCAGACCACCCTCGAAAGTCCATTCAGCAACCTGATCCATGCTGCAATCCCACCACCTGCAGCTCTCTGTGACTTCTCAGTGAAGCTTACTACTCTTTCTCATCGGTTTGTTCCTTTGTTGTGGTCAAGTGTACCACTGGAATAAATACTTGTCAAGCATAAAGTTGCCTTTCGGAAAAATTTAAATTTACACCCGAGTTACAGTTCAGACAACCCGGACGAGAAGTATGTCCCCAGGTTCTGCAAGCTCTTACCGTTCGCCTGCAGGTTCCAGAGCTTCTCCGGTGTGAAGGATGGCTGGAAAACTGTAACTACACCCGGAAAATCGTCTCCGCATGCAGCACTGCGGGCAGGAAGGGATTCGACTCGTAGAGAAGGCTGAGCAGTTCGCTCTGCTCGACCTGATTCATGAGATACAGACCTGCCGGAGTACCGGAAAGCATCGAGAGTACAAGGAAGAACACCCAAAGCAAAAAGCAGGCCTCCAGCAAGCCAAGCAGCAGACCTGCTATGCGGTTTACCGTGCGGAGCACCGGAATGTATGATACGATGTTCAGCGCGGAAATCACTGCCCAGAGCACCAGCTGTACAATCAGGACAGTGAGAAGGAATGCGATGATATTCAGAATACAGGTCGCAATAAAGCTGGCGAGATACTCCTGAAAGCCTGATACATTCAGGCCCCGGTAGCCCTCCTCATTATTATAGTCCAGCAGCAGATCCTTCAGTGCCTCCGGGAACGGCAGATTCTCGATAAGCTCCGTCTGGTCGATCCTTGTAAGACTCTGCCCCTCATTTGCCTGAGACAGAGAAGTACCCGTTCTCCCGGAAGATTGCAGGCTTTCTTCCACCAATCCATCTATCAGATTCCCGCATTGTCCCTCAATATACGTATACACGGGCGTACTGCTTCTCAGAATATCTGTAATATACGGCAGACACGCGGACACCAGCACAACAGAAAGCACCAGCGACGCAATGGAAGCCAGCTTTTTCACAAAGCCCTTCCGGAAACCGGAAAATGCCAGCAGCAGTATCACTGCAATGATTATCCACTCCAACAGATTTATATGATTCATAATCCCTCCTATACCATCACAGTCTATCCGCTGATCCGTATTTTATCCAGGCTGTCCCCCGTGACAATCAGATACTTCCGGAATTCTCCGAAATAGAACAGATTCTTTACTTCTTTCTCATAGTCTGTCTGGAAGCGAAGCCGTCCTGAACCCGTGAAAACACTGAGTCCTTTATCTCTGTGCATCAAAATCTGACCGTTCTGCATCTGAATATCATCAAACACCGCATCTACCTTTCTGGATGCCTTTCGCTTTCCGGAATAGTCAAACAGTTCCATCCGGTATGCTTCGCCGGTGTCCTCTGTGTTTGTAAATAAAAAGCCGATCCGGTCGTCATCATGGAAGGTACTGATGATTTCCTGCTGGAACGAGACAGAAGTACTTTCCTCCGGCTCGTCATTTCCCCGGAACACATAAAAGCCGCCATCCGAAACCGCTACCGCCCTGGAGTTGTCCGTAAAGTATACCTGTGGAATGACCCTGCTCTCATATTCCGCACTGCTGACGATATGTTTCTCCTTACTCTGTCCGGCGGAACCAAAATGATAAAAGACCACACGGCTTTTTACAACTCCCTCCTCCACACTAAGATAAGAAACCATCAGCTTCTGCCCATTCGGAGAAATAGCCACATCGAGCGGATAGCCCGTATCGTTGATCGTAGTCTTATCACTTGCGACAACCGTACCATCGGCCTGGTAAAGATTCACCCAGGTCACATCCTCGTCCTGCAGCACCAGCGCCACCATTCCCTTGCGCGAGACACGCGCCTTCAGAATCGGCAGCCGCGTCTCAAAATTGCCGAGCAGCCCATCCTCCCCAACGATATAGACCTGCGTGCCCTGCTGTTCGGCCACCGCCATTGTGGTACCGCACACATCAGCAATCGGAGTCTCCATGCTGTAGGTCACATTCCATTCTGCCTCATTTTTCTGCGTAATGCAGGTAATCCCATCCGCATTATAGCGGTACAGCCGCTTCCCCGCCGCTCTATACTGCGTGCCGGAAGCCGCGCCGCTTTCATAGCTCTGCGTGACTGCATAATTTTTAAACGTATGCAGCTCATTGTAGAGCGCGAACAGCACAATGAGCAGCACCACAGTCCCTGCAGCAGCCAGACGGCGATACAGCAGCAGGCGTTTGCGGGTCAGCGGCCTGTGTACAAAAAATCTCCGGCGCTGCCGGGATCCGGAGCCGGCATCTCCAAACGCGTATTCTTCCGTCTCCACGCCACCTGCATCCTCATCCGTCCAGTCGTCATTTTTCTCCATCTCCGGGGGCTTTTCCATGCTTTTTGAGGTGTTTGCATTGATTCCCGGAATCCCCGTCAGGCTGGGGCCCCGCCTCACCTCTGCGCCCCCTGCCCGCGGGGCAGCGCCTGCTTCAGAACCTCCTGCCGCTGCTTCCTGTGAGACATACTCCTGGCTGGAAGCCCTTCCTGAAGAATCCCGCGTGCCGGAAATCGCACCGGAAGTCTTCGCTGTGCCTGCCTGCAAATCAGAAGCTGCACCGGAAGTTTTCTCTGTCCCTGCATGTAATGCAGAAGCCGCACTGGAAGCTCTCTCTGTGCCTGCACGCGGTGCAAAAGTCACACCAGAAGTCCTCCCTGTGCCTGCACGCGATGCAGAATCTGTGCCGGAAGTCCTTCCTGTGCCTCCTTGCCGCGCAGAATCTTTACCGGAAGTCCTTCCTGTGCCTGCACGCGATGCAGAATCTGCGCCGTCGTCCTCTTCCATATCCAGGTCATCCACAAGCTTCAGAAAGCTGAACCTGTCAAGAAGGGCCTCATTCTTATTCTTTCTGCTGTTTTTTTCCATTCTTCGCCTCGGTAATCTATATTATACTTTGCCTGTCGCGCTACCGCGCTAGTGTATTGTCTCATTCATATTCTGACAAACCTATCGCTTCTTACGTACTATAACAAAATCAGTCCCGAAACGCAACTGAAAAACCGAAAATGATTCGCTGGACAACTCTGCAGTATCACAATTCAGCCATCCACTGCCTGGGAAAGTACGCCCGAACCAAAAATACATTGACTCACCTGTAACCTCAGTCTCTCGTCCGTGTGAGTCAATGCATTTTATTACGTATACCGCCAGACTACAGTGTCTTGGAAGAACGCGCTTCACGGAAGGACGATTTTCTGTCCTGGCATAATCAAATCTGCATCCGTGATTCCGTTTGCCTGGCAGAGCGCATCAAGCTTATCCAGGCTTCCGTAATACCGGCTGCAGATATCTGCAAGCGTATCTCCTACACGAATGGTATAAGAAGCCTGCGTTCTCCTAGAAGATACTGCAGAGGCATCATCTTCAGCCGGTATACTTTTGCTGTCTGAAGGAAGCTTTCCGGAATCCAAACCTGCGGAGCCGTCCTCCCCGGCCGATGAGCTATCTGCCTGCGCCATGCCGCTCGCCTGTGTTGCTCCATTTGCCTCCTCTGCTCCGTCTGGTTGCGCTGCACCATTTACATCCGGCTGCGCCGCGCCATTCGCCTGCTCTGTACCGTTTGCCTGCACGGTTCCGTCTGCCTGCTCTGTACCGTTTGCCTGCACATCTCCGTCCGCCTGCGCTGTACCACTTTCCTGGGCCGTACCGTTCGCCTGCACCGCCCCATCCAACTGTGCCGTACCATTCGCCTGCACCGCCCCGTCAAACTGAGCCGTACCGTTCGCCTGCACCGCCCCGTCCGGCTGTGCCGTACCGTTCGCCTGCACCGCCCCGTCCAACTGAGCCGTACTGTTCGCCTGCACCGCTCCGTCCGGCTGTGCCGTACCGTTCGCCTGCATTGCTCCGTCCAACTGAGCCGTACTGTTCGCCTGCATTGCTCCGTCCAACTGAGCCGTACTGTTCGCCTGCACTGCTCCGTCCGGCTGTGCCGTACCGGAAGCTCCGGCAGCAGTCAACCCGCCTGACGCAGTTTTATTTCCTCCCTGTATCGGACTCATGTAGATATCTCCTGCTGTCTCCTCCTGCTTTGCATCGATTCCCTTCTCTGCCGCTGTCCGCACCTTCCTGATATCATCCACCCGCGTCACAACAATCGCGCCAATCACCAGCACAGTAACGACAAAGAAGGAACTTGCAAGCCGAAGCATACTGGCTGTCTTTTTCTCTCCCTTGCTGCTCACCTTTTCCCGGAAGCTCTTGATTGCCTTATCCGGAAGGCTTTCTTTTTCAACACTGTTCTCCTTAAATTCATCGGCAAGATACTGCTGCATCCTTCGGTTCTGTTCATAGAAAATGAAATACCCCTTCAGCTTTTTGTACTTTCCGTCTGCAGTGCGGTACAGATTCTCTTCCTGTTCCTGCAGATGGTAAATAAATTGTACTGCATCCGGCAGCTGTCCTTCCAGCTCCCGCATTCGCTCTGCACGATACTGCCCAAGTACGCAGCAGCCCTGCATCTGCCAATCCGGAAAGTATTTCTGCCGCTGCTCCTCCAGCTTTGCTTTCAGTTCGTCTGCCGTCCAGCCTGCCTGGATCTCCAGAATCCCGCGGATAAATACATACAAGCCATCCTCCGCCTGCTGCCGTTCACCGAAAAAGATCCCCAGATATCCTTCCTTTTCCTGCGGCTCCTTCTTGTGAATGCATGTCATCACATAGTCCTCAATGCAAACCTTCTCCTCTCCCTGTATCTCCCCTATCTGACGTATGTTCTTCGGCAGAGCCGTCTCCTTACCCATACCTCATCCACTCCTTTTCCAGATTTCCTATACCTTACCATACACTTTATGCAGAATTTAGTATTTCATGGACAAAATCTGGAAATATTTTATGGCAGACAGAAACTGACTGTTTTCTGTCCGGGAGCAATGCAGAACGGAATCGCCACAAGTCTCCGCTGCCGCTTCAAGATTTTTATGCACTTTTTACACAAACGATTGACAAATCCCGAATAATATTATTAATACTTTCCCAATCTGTCG
>DKWE01000025.1 GCA_002491565.1 Lachnospiraceae bacterium UBA7160
CACCTCCTTATTTAGTTTTCATTGTTCGTAAACAACACTACAATTCTATACTATTTTGGATAATGTGTCAAGCAAATGTGCTCCTGTTTTCAAATTTTTATCAGCTTTTACGGTACAATTCCGCCCCACCCCAGACAAACTCCTCCTGACAGTGACCAATTGAGTTGTCATACTTCTATAGTTTTTGAAATGCCTGCTTTATGGAAGATATGCGATACCCCTTCCGCAACAGAAACCGAAGGAACCGGTCTGTCTCCTTTTGATCTGCCGTTTCCGGGTGAAACTGCTTCTTCTCTATCCAGGCGAGGATCTGTTCTTCTTCCTCCGGCACCTCCAGTTCAGAGACAGCCTCTTCAAAATCCTCGCGGGACACCCCTTTCTGGTACAGCTCCTGCTCCAGCTGCTTCAGGCTCTTTCTCTCCTTGCGGAACTCGACATAATTTCTTGCGTAACGCACATCATCAATGTAATGGAATCCCTTCACGTACTGCACCGCATCCTCGATGACTTCCTCCGGGTAACTGCACTCCTGCAGCTTTCTGCGCAGCTGGTACTCTGTCCGGTCCATGGACTGGAGCAGATACATCGCCTTATGCCGGGCACGCCTTGGAAGCAGCTCGCAGAGGATCTCCTGATAGGATGCCTCCGCCAGCATACCGCCTTCCTCAATACCGTATCCTGCAAGCTCTTTCTCATATAATGGAAAGAAACTGTCATCCTCCAGCGTCACCAGATATCTATCCGAGGACAGCCTTTCAAGACTCCTGATCTGCAGCATCATCGTCATCCATTTCCATGCTCATCTCAATATCCAGCTCCGACTGTTCAAATCCCGGCTCCTCTGACCTCGGAGTGTGTGCTTCCGGAACCGGCTCCGCTGCCGCTGCATCCTGTCTGCTCCCAGTCACAGGCTTCAGTGGTCTGCCCGGCTTGCCTTTGCCCTTTTCCGGCGCAGGTGTCTCCTCTGGCGCAGCTTCCGCCTTTTCTCCGCCAGGAACCAGGCCATAATGCTCTCGTACCCGGCGGTCTACCTCCTGCATGACTTCCGGATGCTCGCGCAGATACGTCTTCGCATTCTCACGGCCCTGTCCGATCTTCGCACCCTCATACGCGTACCATGCACCGCTCTTGTTGATCACATTGCTGTTCGCAGCAAGGTCCAGGATATCACCCTCGCGGGAAATCCCCTTGCCGAACATGATGTCAAACTCTGCTTCCTTAAACGGCGGCGCAATCTTATTCTTCACAACCTTGATGCGCGTGCGATTCCCGATCACTTCTCCGCTCTGCTTCAGAGACTCAATTCTCCTTACATCGAGACGAATCGAGGAATAAAACTTGAGAGCGCGGCCGCCGGTCGTCGTCTCCGGATTACCAAACATCACGCCGACCTTTTCACGGAGCTGGTTGATAAAGATCACCACGCAATTCGACTTGCTGATGATACCAGTCAGCTTGCGGAGCGCCTGCGACATCAGGCGCGCCTGCAGGCCGACATGACTGTCTCCCATGTCGCCGTCGATCTCTGCCTTCGGCACCAGCGCTGCCACAGAGTCCACAATAATAATATCCACTGCGCCGGATCGCACCATCGTCTCGGTGATCTCCAGTGCCTGCTCTCCATTGTCTGGCTGGGAAATGTAAAGATTGTCAATGTCTACGCCAATGTTCTTCGCGTAGACCGGATCCAGTGCATGCTCTGCATCAATAAATCCGGCAATCCCGCCGCGCTTCTGTACCTCCGCTACCATATGTAATGCCACGGTCGTCTTACCACTCGATTCCGGACCGTAAATCTCAATCACACGTCCTCTCGGAATACCGCCAAGCCCCAGTGCAATATCAAGGCTTAAGGAGCCCGTCGGAATCGTCTCAATATTCATATTGGCTCCGGAATCTCCCAGCTTCATCACAGAGCCCTTGCCGAACTGCTTCTCTATCTGCGCCAGCGCAGCATCCAGCGCTTTCAACTTTTCTTCCTGTACCATAGCCGTCTCCTTTCGAACCTATGTTCGTGTCTTCATTCATAATAATACACTTCTCCGCAAATGTCAAGCATGCCTTTTACAAAAATGAATTTGTATACGATATTCATAGAACCACTATAGCACGACTCATAATGTTTGTCAAATACATTTTACATGATTATTTTTCTCACATCATTAAACATCACGACCACCATCAGGATCATCAGCGCCATCAGTCCCGCAAAGTGAATCTTCGCCTCCAGCTCCGGCTCAATCCGTTTTCGGCGCACCGCCTCTAAAATCAAAAAAACCAGCCTGCCGCCGTCCAGTGCCGGAATTGGCAACAGGTTCATAACCCCCAGGTTCGCCGACAGCAGAATCGCCATATTCAGAAGATTCAGCCAGACGTACAGCGCGCCGTCCTTGCGGCTCTCCTCATAGGTCTCCCCGATCGCGCTGACCACACCAACCGGTCCGGACATATCGTCCAGCTTCACGCCGCCCTTCATCAGCAGTCCCAGACTGGAAACTGTTGTCTCTATCCAGTAGCCCACCTCATACACGCTGTACTTGAGCGTCTCCACCGGATTTGTTTTCTCGCGGTAATTCACATTCCCGCCAATCCCGTACAGATACCGCCCGTCAGAGAGTTCTGGCTGAACCGTTGCCTCATAAAGCTGGCCATCCCTCTCATACCGGAACACCGTCTCTCTTCCCGGATGGAACATGGAATAATTCTGCACCTGTCTCCAGAACCGGATCTTCTTGCCATTCATCGACACAATCCGGTCGCCTGCCTGCAGGCCAGCCTCCTCGGCCGGCGTATCCTCGTAAACAGTCAGAAGCACCGGCGCATCATAGCCAATTGCTCCGACAATAAATACCGCCATCACAAACGCGAGCAGGAAATTGAAAACCGGCCCCGCTGCAATGACTGAAATCCTCGCCCAGACCGATTTCGAGCCAAAGGTACCCTCTCCCTCGTCCTCTCCGTCCTCTCCGAGCATCATGCAGGAGCCGCCAAATGGAAGCAGCTTCCAGGAGTAGCGCGTGCCGCCTGCCTCAAAGCTCAGAAGGCGCGGGCCCATGCCAAGAGAGAACTCCGTGACTGTGATTCCATTCACTTTGGCAAGGAAGAAGTGACCGAACTCATGTACAATTATAATCACACTGAACACCAAAAGTGCAATCAAAATGCTCATTCTCTACCACCTGCTCTCAATATAATCGTAGACACTCTGTTCTGTCTCCAGAATCTGCCGGATGTCCGGGTGTGTGATTTTCCGGTGCGCATCCATACAGGCGCGTATGATCCGGTAAATATCGGTAAATCCAATCTCTTTCTTTAAAAATTTGCTGACGGCACGCTCATTCGCCGCATTGAATACCGTCGGAACGGAACCGCCCTCGCGTGCCGCTTCCAGCGCATATGCGAGGCCGAGAAAAGTCTCCGGATCCGGATTCTCAAAGGTAATGCTTCCGAGCGCCTCAAAATCCAGACGCGCGCCAGGCAGGAACCTTCGTTCCGGATAATACAGCGCGTACTGAATCGGCAGCTTCATATCCGGTGTCCCGAGCTGCGCAATCACCGCACCGTCCACAAACTGCACCATGGAATGAATCACACTCTGCGGTTGAATCAAAACCTGTATCTGGTCCAGTTCTGTCCCGAACAGCCATTTCGCTTCCATAACTTCCAGGCCCTTATTCACCATGGAAGCAGAATCGATCGTGATTTTCCGTCCCATAGACCAGTTGGGATGGCGCAACGCATCCTCCACCTGCACTCGTTCCAGCTCCTGAAATGTCCGCCCCCGGAACGGTCCCCCTGATGCCGTCAGGAGAATTTTATCGATTTTCCTGCCATTTTCACCGTTCAGCGCCTGAAAAATCGCGCTGTGCTCGCTGTCTACCGGTAAAATCCGCACACCGTGCTGCTTTGCAAGCGGCATAATCAGATGACCTGCTGTCACCAATGTTTCTTTATTCGCGAGAGCAATATCCTTTCCCGCCTCAATTGCCTTCATCGTCGGAAGAATTCCGATCATCCCGACAATCGCTGTCACAAGGATCTCTGCCTCCTCACAGGTCGCGACCGCCTCCCGCCCTTCTTCTCCAAAAAGGATTTCCACCTCCAGATCTGCCGTTGCCGTCCGAAGCGCTTTCGCGTCCTCCTCCGATGCAACTGCGGCAAGACGAGGGTGAAACTCCCGGATCTGCCGCTCTAAAAGCGCAATATTTTTCCCTGCAGAAAGCGCTGCCACACGGATGTCGCCATTCGTGCGGACAACCTCCAGTGTCTGTGTGCCGATAGAACCCGTCGAACCAAGGATTGCTATTGTCTTCATCTTCTTCGCTCCTTTCCTACACCAGCACCTGTGCCAGATAATAGATCACAGGAGCAATAAAAATTACGCTGTCAAAGCGGTCCAGAATGCCGCCGTGACCTGGAATCAGCTTTCCATAATCCTTAATGTCATGGTTCCGCTTGATAGCCGATGCCGCCAGATCGCCAATCATAGAAATCAGCGATGCGGCTGCACAGATCAGGACAAAAGGAAAAATGTGCTCGCGGCTGCCCATTGCCCCGGAAATAGCAAAGCCATAGATCGCTCCGAGCAGCGCCGCACCCACGACGCCTCCGACCGCTCCTTCGACTGATTTTTTAGGACTCAGCCTCGGGGTCATTTTATGCTTGCCGAATAGCTTGCCGACACAGTAAGCGCACGTATCGCACCCCCAGGAGCCGAGGAAAATCAGCCAGACAAGGTACTTGCCCTGCTCCATGCAGCGCAGCTCGTAGATGAAGGACAGCATGACTGCCACATAGACCACCCCGAAAAATGCCTCCGCTACCTCTTCCGTGCGGTAGCGCGGGTACGTGAATACATAGACTGTCATCATTGCAATCAAAACTGCAAGCACTCCACCCATAGTATATGCCCAAAAGCCGCAAAATACTATTCCATAATATACTGCCGTCCCAAGATATCCGGCCAGCGTAAGCGATGACCCAAATACCTTTTCATCCGTCAGTTTCAGTGCGCGGTACAGTTCAAACAGTCCGATCTCTGAAATGAGCAGCAATGTCACTGCCAGCACCGGTCCCCCGGAAATAAGAACCGCCAGAGCAATCGCGACCAGCACAATTCCACTCATCAGCCTTGTACGAAACATGTGGATTCCTCCCCCTCTTCATCCAGCGCGCAAAAGCGCTCCCGTCATTACTCTATGACGCCTCCGTAGCGCCGGGCGCGTCCGTTGTACTTTTCAATTGCTTTTATTAACTCTTCCTTATTAAATGCAGGCCAGGGCACTTCTGTGAAATAAAATTCAGTATACGCAAGCTGCCACAGCAGATAATTGGAAAGCCGCAGTTCCCCGCTCGTGCGAATCAGCAGGTCCGGGTCCGGCACCTCCGCCGTATCCAGATAACCGGAAAACAACTCCTCTGTGATCGTCCCGGGCGAACGCCTGCCCTCCATGCAATCCTCCGCTACCTTTCTCACCGCACGGATAATCTCATCACGGCTGCCATAATTGATGGCGATCTGAAAATTCAGCCCGGTGTTGTCCTTTGAAGTCTCCACCAGCTCCCGGAGACTCGCCTGCAGATCCGGCGCCAGCGCGGACGGATCCCCGAGCACACGCACTTTCATATTGTTGTCGCGCGCCGTCTTTACGCAGGTCTTCGTATACCGGCGGAAAAGCTTCATCAACGCATCCACTTCGTCCGAAGGCCGTTTCCAGTTCTCCGTTGAAAACAGATAAACTGTCAAATACTTGATGCCAAGATTCCACGCATCCTCGCAGATCACTTCAAGATTTTTTGCTCCCCGCACATGGCCGTAATTGCGCGGCATTCCCTTGCTCTTTGCCCACCGGCCGTTTCCGTCCAGGATAATTGCTACGTGATTCGGAACGTTCATAAAATTCCTCCCATAAAAACAGGGAGTGCCTGCAGCCGCCAACACTCCCCTTTCTCTTATACCGTAAGAATCTCCTTCGACTTCTCCTCTACGGCCTTGTCGACATCCTTGATATACTTGTCAGTCAGCTTCTGAATCTCGTTCTCCAGATCCTTGATCTCGTCCTCGGAGACCTCTGTCTTTCCGAGCTTCTTCAGATAGTCGTTGGCATCACGGCGGATGTTCCGGATCGCCACCTTGCCTGCTTCCCCTTTCTTCTTTACATCTTTCACCAGATCTTTTCTGCGCTCCTCAGTCAGCTCCGGGAATACCAGGCGGATCAGACGCCCATCATTCGTCGGGTTGATGCCGAGGTCGGAAGTCTGAATCGCCTTCTCAATCTTCTTCAGCATGCTCGTCTCCCACGGCTGGATCTGCAGGATACGCGGCTCCGGCACAGTGATATTGCCCACCTGCTGCAGCGGGGTCGGGGTCCCATAGTAATCCACGCGGATCTTGTTCAGTACATTCGGGTTGGCGCGGCCTGCGCGAATCGTCCCGAACTCTCCTAAAAGATTGTTGTACGTCTTCGTCATTTTTTCGTCATACGGTTTAATCCTTGCATCCATTCTGTTATCCTCCTTCTATTCCTCCGGTGCTTCTGGTCTGTCCACAAAAAAGCCCGGGTATCATACTTTTATCCACAAGACACGCAGGCAATTCCTGTGTCTTCCGTTCCCAAACTCTGTCTATGCGAAACTGCTCTGCCGGTACGAAACTGCTTACCGCTTCTCAACTCCGCTTATGCAAGACTGCTTTTGTTTCTCAGCGCTGCATATAAGGAGCGATCTCTATATCCTTTTCTTTCTGAAACGCTATACCGTCACACGTGTACCGCTGAAGCTGCCGTTCACGGTATTGACAATGCTGTTCTCCTCATTCAGCCCGAAGACAAGCATCGGCATTTTCTGCTCCTTGCACAGAATCGAAGCGGTCATATCGACCACCTGAAGCTGCCGGTCGATGACCTCCTGAATCGAAATTTCCTCATACTTTTTCGCATCTGGATTGTCCTTCGGATCACTGTCGTAGACACCATCCACACTCTTCGCCAGCAGTATCACCTCTGCCTCAATCTCAATGGCCCGCAGCACGGTCGCTGTGTCGGTCGAGAAATATGGGTGTCCGGTGCCGCCCGCGAAAAATACGACCGCTCCTCTCTGGAAATACTGATTCACACGGTCCTTCGAAAACAGCTCTGTAAACGCGCCGCAGGCAAACGGCGTCATGACGGCCGTCTCCATCCCCGCTGCACGGAAAATTTCTGATACATAAATACAATTCATGACAGTGGCAAGCATACCGATCTGATCTGCCTTGGTCCGGTCAATCCGCTTGCTCGAACGTCCGCGCCAGAAGTTTCCGCCGCCGATGACGATCCCGACCGAAATACCCTGGTCAACCAGTACCTTTACCTGCTGTGCGACTGCCATTACGGTCGGCTCGTCGAAGCCAGTCTTATTCGGGCCGGCAAGCGCTTCGCCGCTTAATTTTAAAAGAACACGCTTCATAGTCTTTTCCTCTCATATTCGTCCTGGTATGTCAGCGGATAAACGTGCTGACGCTCTGATTATAACAGTTCCTGACAAATAAATCTATACCAATGTTTGAAATATGTATAAAAAATGTTAGTGGTTCCGGTGTTGTTATTCTGGCTGCCCGGACGCGAAGTACATCCGGAGGGCTGCAGGCTCTTATCGTTCGTCTGCAAGTACTTGTACTTGTAAAGACTCACTTTACGAGCCTGCAGCCCTCCGATCATACTTCTCTGGATAATGGCTGGCTGAACTGTAGCAGCGCTTCCGGTGTTGCAGTTCTGCGTTCCGGTTGAGACGTAACTGTAAACACTATCTGCAATCCCGATTCAGGCCGCCCTGCGTCTGTGCTGACGGCGCTTCCGGGAAGCGTAGAACTCGGAGAGCTTCTTGATCCAGATGCTCAGATAGCGGAATGTGGGCTCTGTGACTACCGCGAAGACAAGAAGAAGCATCAGGCACTGCTTGGATATGCTCGAGATCGCGAAAACTTTGCTGATAAAGGTCATGCAGTACAGCAGCCCGGCTGCCATGGAAAACCACAGCACCCAGTGGTATCGGGTCATCGGGGACGCAATCTTGTACAGAATCATCAGGCCGACAATCGCAAGGATGATCGTGCAGGAGGTGGAGACATCATTTTCGCTCACATGGAACTCCATGCAGAAGGTGTACAGAGCACTTACGACCAGAAAATCCGTCAGACCGCCAGGCAACGCCTTAAATAAAACGTTGCTCAGGAAATGTCCCCTGATCCGGTCGGTGTTGCGCTCCAGCGACATAATGAAAGCCGGAACTCCGATGGTAAACATACTGATCAGCGAGATCTGCGACGGCTCCAGCGGGTAGTTGACAAGCAGTACAATGGAAAAGATCGACAGCAGCAGCGAGAAAATATTTTTCACGAGGAACAGACTGGCAGTTCTCTCGATGTTGTTGACGACCCGGCGGCCTTCCGCGACTACGGACGGCATCTTTGAGAAGTCCGACTCCAATAGAACGAGCTGTGCCACCTGAGATGCCGCATCGCTGCCGGACGCCATCGCAATGCTGCAGTCCGCATCCTTCAGTGCGAGTACGTCGTTCACGCCGTCCCCCGTCATCGCAACGGTATGGCCTGCGTTTTTCAGCGCGCTGACCAGCTGCCGCTTCTGATCCGGCGTCACCCGTCCGAACACCGTATAGCTCTCCGCTGCATCCTTCAGCGCTTCCTCTGTCGTGAACGTGGAGGCATCCACATAGCGCTCCGCATTGGCGATCCCTGCCTCTTTGGCCACCTCTGATACCGTGACCGGATTGTCACCGGAAATAACTTTGATTTCGACGCCCTGCTCCGCGAAATACGTAAAAGTCTCTTTTGCCTTTTCCCGTACCGGATTGGCAAGCAGCAGCATCCCCATCGGCGCGACTGGCGCTGTCAGCACTCCTCCGTCCAGCGTGCCTTCATAACGCGCAAATACCAGCACACGGTAGCCCTTACGTCCATACCGCTCGATCATCGGTGCGTAGTCCGCATAGCGTTCTCTTAAGATAAATTCCGGCGCGCCAAGCACGTACGCCGCGTCTGTGAACACTGCTCCGCTGTACTTGGTTGCGGAGGAAAATGAGAACACTTTCTCCGGCCTGCGACCGCTCCGCTTCTGGAAATACTCCTTGATCGCCTTCATGGTGATATTGTCCGTCGCCATCGCAGCCGCAAAATCTCCGAAAAGCAGTTCCAGCTCTGTCTCTTCCTCCGGAGTAAATACTTCGTCCTCACCATCCAAGAGTTCCGCTTCTGGCTGTTCTCTGGAAGCAACCCCGCCAGCTGCCTTTGCTCCTTGCGATGCCCCGGCAGCCGCTTTGCCAGACATTTCTGCTCCTGACACTGCTGCAGCTGCTACGCTGCCAGGCACTCCTGCTCCGGACTGTGCATATTGCTGCTCTGCCGTGCTTACATCCTTCTGCTCCTCCGCCGCTGCGGCTGCCTCGCTGTCCCCGTCTGCCTGCTGTCTGCACGCGCGCAGAGGCAGCACCTTTTTGACTGTCATTGTATTATCGGTGATTGTCCCGGTCTTATCGACACAGAGCACATCGACCCGCGCCAGTGTCTCGATACATTTCATATTGTGTACGAGCACCTTCTGCATCGCAAGGCGCATCACGCTGACCGCAAGCGCGACGCTTGCCAGCAGGTACAGACCTTCCGGTATCATGCCAATGACCGCCGCCACTGTCGCGGTCACACTGTCGCGCACCGACGCCTCATTAATAAAATGCTGCTGTCCGAACAGAATAATCCCGATCGGAAGAATAATAAATCCCACAATTTTAACCAGACGGTTCAGCGCACGGATCATCTCTGAGACCTCACCGCCGTTCATCGCTTTCGCCTCCAGCGTCAGCTTCGACACATAGGAATCCGCCCCAACCTTATCGATCCTCGCATGACAGGAGCCGGAAACGACAAAGCTTCCAGAGAGCAGCTCACTTCCGCGCTGCTTCTGAATCTGATCTGCCTCACCGGTAATCAGAGACTCATTGACCAGGACTTCCCCTTCTTCCACAACTGCATCCGCCGGGATCTGATTGCCCGCAGACAAAATAATAATATCATCCAGCACCAGCTCCTCCGCCGGGATCACCTGTTTGACGCCGTCACGGAGCACTGTATTTTTCGGCGCGTTCAAAATCGTCAGATCATCCAGCACCTTCTTCGAGCGCAGCTCCTGGAAAATACCGATCCCCGTATTCGCCAGAATCACAGGCAGAAACGTCAGATCGCGAAAGGAACCGACCGCAATCAGCAGCACAGCAATCACGAAAAAAATCAGATTGAAATACGTGAAAACATTGCTGCAGATGATCTCTTTTTTCGACTTCGAGGCAGGCTCCACCGCATGATTCACCGCTCCGCGCGAGATACGGTCCGCCACCTCCGCCTGCGTCAGACCTCTCGCCGGGTCCGGCTCCAGCCGTTTCAGGGGATCAATGTGCTCCGGCAGCCAGTATTCCTCCGGTACGAGCTTCGGCTTCTCGAACCGTTTGCGCACTGCCTTAATACTCGTCCACAAATCCCGGCCTTTCCTTTTTTCTTCCTCTGACGGAAGCAGTTCCTCCTCCGGCGCCTCCTCCGGCGCCGGCAATGCCTTTCTCTCAATCACGCTCTAATCGCTCCTCCTGTATTCCATTCAATCTGCTTAACAAGGTTACTGTCCATCGTACTTCTGACTACGAACACTCCTGCACTTCGCGATGCAGGAACGGCAACTGACTACGTCCCGCGGCAGCGAACTGACCGGCAGCCTGCCCAGACCCACTTGTCTGCTTTGAAAAGATTTTTCATTACTTCTTGAATCTTAACATGGAACACATTCTACCATATCTTCCTTTCTTTTTATACCCTCCAAATTCTGAATTTTTTCGAAAGAATTGCGAGCGATTTACGCCTGAATCCATTTCAACTGCGAATTGCCATATATACAAAAGTCTGCTATACTTTTTCTATTCGGCAAACGCTGATTTAATCCGTGTTTCCCGAATCCGGATAAACCGGAACCAAAATTTTGCCATTTTGCGCAGATTTTGTTAGTAAGTGCTAAACAACTACGATTCGATCCTCGTGGCAAAACTCTGTTCCGTTTCGATTGGAGTAAAGCATGGCTGCCTGGCTCGCTGCCCGTGGGAATAAAGGAGCAAAAACTATGAGTTTTTCAATACAGAAACATCTGACCAACGTATCCACCCTGGGCTATCTTCTCGCCCTGGACCGCAAATTTCCGGAAGACCGCCATGCGGTCAAGCAGAAGCAGAACCGCAACATTCAGCGCCTGATGCACCGTGCCTTTGAGATTCCTTTCTACCGGGCACGCTTCGACGCCTGCCATCTGACGCCCGATGACTTCCGCACCAGCGAAGATCTCGTCAAATTTCCGGTTCTGACGAAGCCGGAGCTGCGTGCCTGGATGAAGGAGCTCTACGACACCCACCCGAAGGAGCGCGACAGCTGGGATAAGACCAGCACCAGTGGTTCCACCGGCGTTCCGCTCGTCCTCTATCAGTCGCAGCGCGAGCACGCCTGCACGAACGCCAACTGGATCCGTGTACTGATGACCTTTGGCTACAATCCGGTCTTCGGGAAAATGCTCACCTTCGAGTCCAGCTACCGCAAGGAAGTAAAGCAGCAGGACTCGATTCTCCAGCGCTTCGGCATCCTCCAGCGCCGCAAGCTCTCCGAGAAGCGCTGCACCGGCGATGAGATGAAGCAGGTGATTCAGGAGATCAACGACTATAAGCCGGACCTGATCTGCCTGCGCAAGAACTGTATCGTCCGGATTGCTCTGTATGCGCAGGAGCACCACCTTTCCATACATCACCCGAACTGGTACATACCGGTCAGCGAGATGGTCGATGACATGACCGTAAAAATTCTGGAAAAATCATTCGGTCCCGGCCTTGTGGATGCCTATGGAAGCGACGAGACCGGCAGCTGCATCATCCGGCGGCCCGGAAATTCCTACTACGATATCTGCAACGATACGCATGTGGTGAATGTGTACGATCCGGATGGGCAGCTCGCAGACGAAGGGCGTGTCATCATCACCCCTCTTTTCAAGACTGATTTTCCGCTGATCAATTACGACATCGGCGACCTCGCCTCCTCCTACGTAAAAGACGGCGTGCGCTATATCACCAAAATCAGCGGTCGGATGAATGACCTCGTCCTCCACGAGAACGGAGAGGAAACTTCTGTCCTTGAGCTTCGTAAAATCACAAACGATATCACTGGTGTCGCCCAGTTCCGCTTCATTCAGGAATCCTACCACGATTTGCGCGTCGAGCTGGTCCGCGACCCTGCCGACCACACAAACACTCCGGAAGCAATTGAACAATTCTTCCGGCAGCGGCTGCACGATATTTACGATAACGAGTTCCGCATCCGGATTGACTGGCGCGATGTTATCCCGCCCGATCCAAACGGAAAGCTCCGCTGCTTCGTCTGCAACGTAGAAAGGAAGTGAGCGCATGTCCGAAACTGCGCCAAAAAGCACATCTCTGAACCAGCGTGCGTTCAAGGCAGGCATCTTCTACATTGCCTGCCAGCTTCTGGTGCGCGGCATCACCTTCCTGATGACACCTGTCTTCACACGGCTGATGTCCCAGGAGCAGTTCAACGCCTTCAAAATCTTTGAGTCCTGGCTGCAGATTTTCGCGCCGGTGATGTCGCTCTGCCTCTGGCGCAGCGTCGAGCGCGCCAAATATGACGTCCGGGAAAAATTCCCTGCTTTCGTCTCCAGCGTCCAGACGCTCTCGTACCTGTCGATCACCTGCTTTTTTGTAGTCTTCTGGCTGTTCCGCGATACGGTTGGGCCATTGTTTGCGATGGATGATTTCATGCTGCTGATCGCATTTCTCTATACCTACGCGCACACGAGCATCTTCTACATGCAGCGGCGCGAAAAACAGCTGATGCGCTACCGGTCCAGCACTACCTTAACCATCGCGACCGTGATCCCAGCGACCCTGCTCTCCGTACTGCTTGTCGTGCTTGGCAGGCGAAGCGGACATGCGGACGCTCTTGTCACTCTGCGCATTGCCGGCTACTACATTCCCATGATTCTCGGCGGCTTTACCGTAGCCATTCTGATGCTGGTTCAGGGAAAGCAGCTCATCTCCCGCTCCTACTGGCGGTACGCGCTTTCCTTCAGCCTTCCGCTGATCCCGGAGGTGCTCTCCATCCAGATCATGAACCAGGCAGACCGGATCATGGTCACATACATGACAGGCAGCATCCCCGGCTCCATCTTCCAGCTGGCAACGACCGTCTCCTACATCATCTGGATTCTGGAGGATTCTGTCTGGAACGCATGGCTTCCATGGATGTACGAAAAGCTATCCCGTGGGGAAGGACGCGATATCCAGGGCTCCTGGTCTGTGCTGATGCACGGCTTTGGCGTGATCTCCTGGGCGCTTGTGCTCTTTGCGCCTGAGATCATCCTGATCCTCGGAGGCAAAAAATATGGCGATGCTATTTACCTCATCGCCCCGATGGTCACAGGCACGCTGTTCCGATTCTACAGTTACAGCTATACCGCGATCCAGAATTATCATAAAAAGACAAAATTTGTCGCCTGCTCCACCGTATCAGTCATGCTGCTGAACGTCCTGCTGAATTACGCGGGCATCCGCCTGTTCGGCTACCGCGCAGCCGCCTACACGACCGCGTTCTCCTATCTGGTCCTGCTTGTGATACAGGCAATTATGGAGAAACGGCTGACTGGTGAGCAGATCATTCCGTTAAAGAAAACGCTGCTCACCTCGTGCGCATATTTTCTGCTCTGCTGCGCGACGATGCTCGCCTTTCGCGTGCCGTTCGTCGGCCGCTTTCTTGCCGCCCTCGCCGCATCGCCGGTTCTTCTACGGTATTTTTTACCGCGTATGCGGGAGATTCTGCGGCTGCTGAAGGCTGGCAGAAAAAAGTAATATTATATGCTTTCTTTCACTCCTGCCCGTCTGCGTCCCCCGCCCCGTAGATTGCCTCATGAATCCGCGGGATCGTCTCGGCGTAATCCGGCACCAGCATTTCCCCTCTGGAGGTGAAGTATCCGTCATAAGGAACACGGCTCTCATCCAGCTCATAGCCGGTAAGCTGCGGCACCAGCGCCATCAGCTTCATCATGCGGACCAGGCTCAGATCATGTTCTACTTTCTCTGTCACGCCGGCCGCAAGCTTTAGCAGCTCCTCTGATGAAAGATCCTGTACGGACTCGAAGATTGCTGAGAGGACGTCTCTCTGCCGCTGTGTCCTCTGGTAATCATTATTTCCGACATAGCGGATCCGCATATAGGAGACTGCCTGATAGCCGTTCAGCTGGTATTCCCCGCCGCACGGCAGCGCGTATTCTGAGACGCCCATACTCGAAAGATACTGGTTCATCACCTTGACTTCTGCGTCTGTAACCCCTATCTGGACGCCGCCAAACATGTCGACAATCTCCGCCATCTCATGAAAATCCACAATCGCGTAGTTATCGATATCCAGTCCAAAGTTGTCCTTCAGCGTCGCAATCAGGGTATCCGCTCCGCCTGCTGCAAAAGCATAGTTCAACTTATGCTCTCCGTAGCCCGGGATGTTCGCGTACAGATCCCGCATGAATGAGGTCATCACAACCCTCTGGCGCTCCTCATTGATCGACGCGACGATCATGACATCGGAGTTCCCGTTCCACCCGCCGTCACGGCGGTCTGTGCCGATCAGAAGCAGATTGTAGACCTGCTTGCCATTCGGAAGTGCTGTCATTTCTTCCGTCTCTGTCTCCGCCTGCTCCATCTCATTCACGGATGCCGTATCCATGGAAGCTGCTCCATCCTCCTGAAGCTCTGTCAAGGCTGCAGTTTCCGGCTCCTCCGCCCGCACACTTCCGTTTATTCCCGTAACCATCAGTGCCAGTCCCAGAACTGCAGCCGCAAGTTTTCCTGCTCTCATTTTTCATCCTCCTGCTATTGTCCTTTAATCTTAATCTGATACCTTCTGTATGCTCCTGGTGCGCTGTACATTCTGTTCTCAGCTCCCTGCACACCGCCTGTCTGCGCTAGGCAACCTCGATCCGAATCTTTCTGAGCGCCTCCTGAAGCTTGTCAACTGCCCGCTCCAGTGTCTCACCCTTCGTCACCACATGCCCGATCCGGTGCGGGCCCACGTGAAACTTCTTCACTTCCTCTCCCACCTGGTAATCGAACTGGATTTCACAGATATCCGGATCCGGCTCATTCTCATTGACCATCTCCCGGATAATGCCGTCCCGGTCACTGCGCAGCAGCATGCTCGCATTCGGAACTGCCTGTGCCTGCGGAAAATCGACCTCTTCCCCAAGCGCCGCAAGGATCAGCTTCTCATAATAGTCGTAGCCGTAGTAAATCGACACCAGCTCTGCCAGGCATGTTGCGCCTGAACGCCCGCCGATTTCCAGCACATAGGTCTTGTCATTCTTCCGGATGAAATCTGCATTAATCGCACAATTATCCAATCCCATCGCCCGGATTGCTCCCTCCAGCTGCCGTTTCGCATCCTCCAGCGCCTCCGGCTTCAGCTGATATGGCGCAAAATGACCGACCGGCACACCCGTATCTCCCTGGAATACATAATCTCCATGCGGCAGAATGAACTGCACCTTTCCATGGTAGACAAACGCCTGTGCGCCGAACTCTTCTCCCTCGACAAATTCCTCGACAATATACGCATCTGCGTGGGATGCCGCCCGCACCAGCTCGCGCGCGGACGCAAACTCCTCCGGCTGATTCACCCGGATGATACCGCGGCTTCCCGAAGAATCCACCGCCTTGAACATCAGGGGCAGCGACAGATCCCTGATCGTTTCCCAGCTTTCCTCCTCAAATGATACTCTGCGGAATCTGGCAGTACGCACCCCATACTCCTCAAATTTCTCTTTCATGCGGATCTTGTTCGAAGCAATACAGGCGGCTTCAAAGCTCAGGCCCGTCAGTCCGAGTGCATCGCATACTTTACCGATTGTGATGACCGCCACATCTGTCCCTGCTGTCACAATCCCATCCACGTGCTCCCGCCTTGCAACTTCCAGCACCTTCTCATAATCGACCGTGTTCTCGTAAATCACCTGGTCTGCCAGCGCAAAGCCCGGATAATTGCCAGGAATACTGACGACAATGGTCCAGATCCCCATTTCCTTTGCTTTCTTTATCAGCGGCACCTGATAAATCCCGGCGCCCATAATCATTAGCCGTTTCATACTTTTCGCCCCTTTCTGAACCGTAAATCACTGCCTTTTGGTTCTCTTCTCTTCTATATTCCGTCTCTCATCCGCTTCCTCATTTTGCTCTCCCGCATCCTGCTGGTGCACACCGCGCACCACGAACTGCGGATTCCTGCTCATCCCCAGGAAAATGCGTCCGATATACTCGCCGATGACGCCCATAAACAGTAAATTGATCCCGGAAAAAAAACAGATTGCAGCCATCATAGACGGCCATCCTATGTAAGTCTCCGGCCGCACAAGCTTCAGAATTACAACAGCTAAAGCCCCTATCAGCCCCCCCAGTGCAAAGAAAAAGCCCGTCCAGGTCGCAAGCCGAAGCGGAACAATTGAGTAGCCAAGGATATTCGACCAGAGCTTCAGAAGCTTCCCGAATGTATAATTTGACTTTCCGACCTCCCGCTTAAAATGTTGGATCGGCACAGAGCAGATATTGCGCGTCGTCCGCAAAAACAGCCCCTGCAGGTGCGTATAGGCACTTTTATACTCCACTGCGTAGTCCCGCACAAAGCGGCGAATCACCCAAAAGCTTGACGTTTTCATGTTTTTAGGTTTGCCAAGCAGCAGCCTCGCCGACAGATCGTTGACACGGCTCCCGAAATTCCGGAAACCACTGTGCTGCTTGTCCGGATAATATCCGTAAACAATATCATAGCCTTCGTCGAATTTGTCCAGAAGAAACTGCAGCTGCGAAGGGTGCGTTTGCATATCATCATCCATCGCGATCAGCACATCACCCTTTGCATAATTCAGCCCGGCCATCACTGCATTATGCTGGCCTGCATTTTTGGCAAGCTCCACAGCCCGGACACAAGGGTACTTTTGCACCAGTCCCATCAGAGCCGCCATCGTCCCGCCCCCGTCCGGCGAACAGTCATCCACCAGAACAAATTCATACGTATGTCTCCCGAGCCTGTCCAATTCCTGCATCGTCAGCTCCACCACCTTGCCGATGGTCTGCGACGAGCGGTAGCACGGGATAATGATTGAATATAGCACGTTTTTTCTCTCCTGACTACAGAAATTTAATTCCATAACTACTTTCTATACGAATGCCATCTTGTTAAATGCTGTCATACTATAACCTTGATGCTTCTGTGCGCTGCATCGAACACGCAGTCTGTGCGCATCACACAAGGTATTATAGGCTCCGCTTTTTCTTCCTCCAAAGCCAGGTGACAAGACACAGCACAAGGAACAGTACCGTCGCCCCGGCCATCACAGCCAGAGCCTGCCGGACCCCCGGAATCTCAAACCGGAGCTCAATGCTATGCTCCCCCTTCTCGAGATCCAGCGCCATATACATCACATTCGCCTGATACAGCTCCGTCTCCTTCCCGTCGACATACGCAGTCCAGCCTCTCTGGTATGGAATACTAAGGACTAGAAGACGGTCTTCCGGGAGAGAAATAGTTCCGGATACCGAGTTTGTTCCGATTGTCACCTGCTCCAGAACATGCTCTTTCCTTGCCTCGGTATAAGTCTTCACCGGCTCCATCGGCTGGCAGCATACCGCAAGGCTGTCAAAATGAATCACACCCTCCCGCTTCATCGTAATAGTAAGGCTGGATACCGTCTCCTTGTGATATCCAAGATGAAACACGTAATCCTTCTGCCCCGTGCGGTAGCGGTTATCCTCCGGCTTAAACGCATAGCTGATGCTGTTTCCCTCCGTCGTCAATGTCAGATCCAGCTCCATCTCTGACATATCTCCCTCCAGATACGCATCCTTCAGAACAACGTACAGCTCCGCATCCGGCTTCGCGTCTACCTGCAGGGTGACACGATACTTGCCCTGGGTCTTGTTTCCTTTCTCGCCTTCTCCGGCAATCAGTGCATGTTCCGTAAGCTGTGCACCGTTCTCCTTCACTCCGGTAATTGGAATCGACTGCAGGGTTGTCTGCGGCGCCTCACCCGATGTATATTCTTTGACAAGCGCTTCGTCCTCCAGAATGGCGCTCTGCATCAATACTTCCTGGCGTTCCAGCACTCCATACGCCTCCAGCTCCTCTCTGGTCAGCGCACGGTCATACGTATAGCCAAGCGGCAGCGCATACGAGTTCTCATAAATCGTCGCTGCAGCATCATTCGCCTCTGTGTGCAATACCGGCTCATAACCATATGCCATCGACCGCTCCGTCCTGTCATAGCTGCCAAGATATTTCACAGAAGCCAGCGCATTCAGGAAGGTACGATTGCTGAAGCCCATCATCTGGGTCAGACTGTAAGAGGTACAGCCATTCAGTTCCAGAAACTCCATCATGCTGCTGTTTAAGGTACTGCTGAACATGGTGATGCTGTTATAGCCCAGAATTGTCGGCGTATTAATCGTATGATAGTCCAGCTTCAGCGCCGCGGCACGGTAAAAGCTGTCGTCAGAAAGCTCACCCAGCGCTGCCAGCGGCGTATCCAGAAGACTCCGCTCCGTTTCCCCGTAATCCGCGTAATAATCCGCCTCCCCGCCGATCTGATACAGCGAAAACCCCGCATACCAGACGAGCACAAAGGTCAGCAGCAGCAACAGGAACCGTTTCATGGTTTCCCGAATCCATATCTGATGCTTCTGGCAAGCGAGCACCACCAGATACACAAGCGGCAGCGAAAGTGCCGCAATCTGTGTATAGATACTATTCTTGTGAGTTCCAAAAAACGCCAGATAGGCATAGACCGCCATCAGGCCAAGAATCATCCTTCGCTCATGCTTTTTCAGGGATAGCATCGCTTCATACTGATCCGCCACCAGATAAGCCACCACCAGAGAAACCATGTAGCACCACCGGTTGATGACAGAGCTGAAGCCGCTGAACAGGTAGCCGAACAGAGGAAGCGCCATAAAGACAACGCAGAGGCCGGACAAAAGCTTTAATTCTCTCTTGCCTCTTCTGGCAAAAAGCACGACCACCGCAATCAGGGCAATCGGCAGATAGCCCAGCCGCAGCCACTCTCCCGGAGCATTCTTTGCGGTGATAAAGGTCATAAAGCAGTCCACAAGCCAATCGGGACGGTAATAGAACAGGGACGGCGTCTTGATCACGCTGGCCCCGCCGCGCCCGGAACTGACATACAGTCCAAATGTCGTCACCAGTACGATGCAGGACATTGCAACACCGAGAAGGTAACTGCCGCTGATCACCAGTCCCCGCCCAAAAAAATGCTTCACCGTCCGTTTTCCGGAATCTTTCTGGCAGAAGAAGCGGACCAGAAAGTAAACGCCCATAGCGATTGTATTCATATACAAATAGTAATAATTGCTCAGCAGAGACACCGCAACCAATATCGTGCAGAGATACCACCGCTTCTGGCGCAAAATCTCCTCAATCGCAAGAATCAGCAACGGAAGCAGGATCATCGGAATCATAAACATAGGATGCTTTACTCCGCCGAACATGGCAAATCCGCTGATGACGTAGACTACGCTGGCAAGAAACGTTGGGAAATAGTCCTTTTTGAAATAGAGACACAGAATCGACATACTGACCCCGGACAGATAGAACCGGAGAATCGTCAGTAGATTGTAGACAAACTCGATATATTTCTCCGGAAAAAGCGCATTCAAAAAATACAGCGGCTCCAGGCTGTAAGTAATCTCGCCCCCCAGACCCACCGTAAAATCGTACATCGGCAATGTGAAATTGCCCGACAACAGATTCCGGAACAGCTCTTTGATATATCTGGAATAATAGACCGCCTTTGGGTAGTACTGCGTCAGACCGTCTCCCTTGATAATCAGAGACTTTCCGCGCACCCAGAAGGTCGCGAATACCAGAAGCAGCACGATGGCAAAAGCTGCTGTATACAGCAGAAAATACGCCGCCATCTTGTGCTTCACCCGGTAGCGGAGCCAGTCATCAGCGCTCTCATAGAGATGGTACACCAGTTGTCCTGCCGGAATTGCCAGATGCGAAATCAGCAGCAGGACCATTGCAAGAAGGACAAGGGTGAGGACACCCGCTGTTGCAAAACGGCCATACAGCCCAAGTCCAATTGCAAGCAGGGCAAACACAAGAAGAGCACCTTCTGCTCTCGCGCACAGGGTCTTCAGCCCCTCCAGCCGCAGAGAGAGGTCGTAGATTCCTTCCGCCAGCAGGTAAATCAGATACACTGGGAAAGCGGCAATTGCGATCTGGCAGACTGCCTTTGCCGGCGTCCCATAGAGCAGCACAGACGCCAGCGTGATGACTGCCGCCGCTCCGGCAAGTCCGGTACGAAAGCCCGGCTTCTTCTTTTCAAACCATCCGCCCAGCAAAAAGAACGCAAAATACGGCACACCTCCCACCGCAGGAAGCTGTGCCTGGCCGAACAGGGAACCCGTCAGCAAATAGGCATCTTTGCCGCCCGCAAGCAGCGCAGATGCCAGCAGCACAAAACTGACCGCAAAGAGCAGCCGGGGCTGTCCAAAAAGCCGGTCCACCGTGCGCCCCGCAGCCAAAACCACGAAGCATACCAGTGCCAGTGTAAAAAACACCGCAGACACAGGGGTAGAAAGCATCAGCGCCAGCAAATCAGACGTCAGAAGCTGCAGCAGTACCCCTGTCTCCGACACACCGCGCTCCGGAATCAGGAGAACCAGCTCATACCCCATCGTCAGCACAACATAAAACAACAGATATTTAACCGCCGTCAATAGCAGCCATTTCTTCCTCTGCTCTGTGCCATCTGACTGCAGCTTCGCTGTATACCGGTATCCCAGCACAAAGAAAAACCCGGACACAGCAATCAGGTAGGAAACTAGTACCATCCGGTTCACAATCCCGGTGTACTGATTCTGATTTCCTATGACAAGCAGCGCAATATATACAGAAAAAATGCCGCAAAACAAAAACTCCATCTGCCGGTCGCAATGGTTCTGCCGGACGACGGTCACTTTATTCATAATTTCAAATCCTTTCCAGCGGCATAGAGCCCATGCCACAAGAGTATCTTATTGTATCACCCCGGATCTCTCTGTTTGCCTGCCTGAACGTAAAGGATGCCTGTGTATCCGGACGATTCTGTCATACAATTCCCAACATCCGCGTGGCAATCTGGAAGTAAATCACCAGCGCTACCGCATCCACAATCGTCGTAATGAACGGGCTTGCCATAACAGCAGGGTCAAACCCGATTTTCTTTGCAAGCATCGGCAGAGAGCACCCGACCAGCTTTGCCACGATCACAGTCACGACCATGGTAAGGCACACAATCGCCGCAACCTGCATGCTCACGCGGTCCAGCAGCAGCAGCTTTCCGAAATTCACCACAGCCAGTGTCACACCGCACAGCACCGCTACCCGCAATTCCTTCCACATGACGCGGAGCATATCTCTAAACTCCACCTCTCCAAGCGAAAGGCTTCGGATGATCGTGACGGATGCCTGTCCGCCCGCATTTCCACCTGTATCCATAAACATTGGGATATACGCGGTCAGCACCGCATAGGCCGCAAGCGCATCCTCATAGGCGAGTATAATTTTCCCGGTGAAGGTCGCGGAGATCATCAGCAAAAGTAGCCATGGGATACGCTTCTTCCAGGTCTCCAGCACAGAGGTTCTCATATAGGGCTTGTCGGTCGGCGTGATTGCCGCCATCATTTCGATATCCTCTGTAGCCTCCTGCTCGATGATATCCATAATATCATCAACCGTAATAATTCCGACCAGGCGGTTTTCACTGTCGACAACCGGCATTGCGTCAAAGTCGTATTTCTGGAACTGATGAGCGACTTCCTCCTGGTCCATCAGGGTGCTGACCCGGATGACATTCTCCTCCATCCGATCGCCAATCCGGTCAGACGGCGCGCTCAGCAGCAGCATCCGCAGCGAGATCGTACCGCACAGTCTCCGCGACTGGTCCGTGACATAGCACGTATTGATTGTCTCCTTATCGAGCCCGATCTTACGGATACGCTCAATGGCGTCCGCCACAGTCTGGTTTTCCTTCAGATCGACGAACTCGACGGTCATGATGCTTCCTGCTGAGTCCTCCGGATACTGCAGCAGATGATTGATGTCCCGCCGCGTCTCAGGCGTTGTCTGCGCCAGAAGCCGCTTCACCACATTGGCAGGCATCTCCTCCATCAGATCCGCCGCGTCATCCGCATACAGATTCTCAATAATCCCCGCAGCCTCACGATCCGTCAGCGAGGTAATAATGGTCTGCTCCAGCTCAATCGTTAAAAAGGAAAATACATCCGCGGCAATCGACTTCGGAAGCAGCCGGAATATCTTAATCAGTTCAGAAGCAGGGAGCTCCAGCTCCTCCAACGCCGCCGCGATATCTGCTTCGTTCATTTCCAGCATCGCGCAGCGCAGCGCAGCATACTGCTTCTGCTCGATCCACTCTCTCATCTTCTCGATCTCTAACATAGCAAGTCTCCTTATTCAGTTGTATGGTTTTTATGTCAGGCCAAGGGCCGGGAACGTCAGATACCTTATGCGTATGCCTTCGTTTCTTCATAAAAACCACCACCTTTCACCTGCTAAGATTGGAGCAGTGCTGTCACTGCCGGAAGTCAGGTATCATGTCCGCCAGATTTCCCATTCCGAAATACCAGCTGCCGACACACACCGAGTCTGTGAAGTGCAGCCGATCAGATACTTTTCCCGGACATGATAGATGCGCGGCAGCGGGAGACCAGCCACGCGGCAAAAAGCCCGCATACGGTCCCGGTCAGAGCCCCGCAGATCACATCGGTCGGATAATGGATCCCGATATAGAGCCGTGTAAATCCCATCAGTGCCGCAAATACAAGCAGCAGCCGATATCCCCTGCTCCCCTTCTGCGTGCGGCAGATCGCCACAGCCGCGGCAAAGGAGCTGCCGGTATGCCCGGACGGAAAGGAAAAGTCGGTCGCCCGCTTTCCTATGAGCTGCAGACCCTCAATCACTTCGTAAGGGCGGGTCCTCGCCGCCAGATTCTTCAGAATCATATTGTTCAGCAGCAGGGAACATGTCAGGCCAGCCAGGCCGGCAACGCCCGCCCATCTTGTCTTTGGAATGCAAAGCAGCATAAGGCTGATCAGAATCCAGATGAGGCCAAGACCGCCAAGACGGGTAATCGTCGTCATGATGGGGGTGAGCCAGTCAGCGCGCAGGTTGTCCTGAATCCAGAGCAGGATCGCCGCGTCTGCGGATAGGATGCTTTCTACCATAGATTATCCTCCTGTTATGCAATGCGTATTCAACGCTCTTCTATTTTAACGCGGATAGGGGATGGGTGCAAGCAGAAAGTAACAGACTGCTGCAAAATATATTCTGCAGATTGCACAGGAATCTCTTTCTGCGCAGGAGGCGCCATTTTCGGCAGTTTACGTACAATATAACAATTTCAGAGCACAAAAAAAGCGACAGACGGGACTCGAACCCG
>DKWE01000055.1 GCA_002491565.1 Lachnospiraceae bacterium UBA7160
TAGATTATTCGACTTTTGGGTTATCATAAAACTGAAAGAGGAAAAACGTTAAACTTAAACGAAAAATCCAAGCATGGGAGGGAACTGTTTTGAAGGCAAAGTGGACGAAAAAGCAAATCAAATCCTTTCGGTTGTTCCTGTACATCCTGCCGTTCATCATTCTGGTAGCGGTATTTTCCTACTACCCGCTGTATGGCTGGCTGTATGCGTTTTACGATTATCGTCCGCCAAAGCCATTTTCCCAGGCGGAATTTGTCGGGCTGAAGTGGTTCAAGTCGCTGGTGGAAAATCCGGTCAAGGTCAAGCAGATTGTCCAGGTGCTCAAGAATACGTTTGCGATGAGTGCGCTGACGCTTGGCACCTCCTGGCTGCCAATGCTTTTTGCCGTATTTTTAAATGAGATCCGCTGTGTGCCGTTTCGGAAGTTTGTCCAGACGGTGACGACGCTGCCGAACTTCGTGAGCTGGGTACTTGTATATTCCCTCGCATTTAGCATGTTCAACAGCACCGGCATGATGAATACACTCCTGACCAATCTCGGTCTCATTGAAGAACCGATCCTGTTTTTACAGTCCTCAAAGCATGTCTGGCTGACCCAGTGGCTGTGGCTGACCTGGAAGAATCTGGGCTGGGCGGCGATTATGTATATCGCAGCGATCAATGGTATTGATGATGAGTTGTATCAGGCGGCCAAGGTAGACGGCGCCAACCGGATGCAGCTGATCCGCCATATCACAATACCGAGTTTGCTTCCGACATACTTTGTGCTCCTGATGATCAATATCGCGAACTTCCTGAACAATGGTATGGAGCAGTATTACGTGTTCCAGAATGCATTCAACAAGGAATACATCCAGGTGCTTGATCTCTACGTTTACAACACGGCGATGGGCAGCGGAAGCTATTCCGTATCGGTTGCGATCAGTATGCTGAAGAGTGTCGTCAGCGTTGTGCTTCTGGTCGGGGCGAACAAGGCCTCAAAGCTGATCCGCGGCGAGAGCTTTATCTGACGGAGGGAGGACGCTATGAAGACAAAACACAAAATGAAAGAAAGCTTTGGAGACCGGATGGTGGGAGTTTGCTGCTATGTGATTTTCTCCCTGTGCGCGCTGGTCTGTGTCTATCCGTTTTATTACATATTTATCAATACCATCAGCGCGAACGATCTGAGCGCAAGAGGCGTCATTCTCTTCTGGCCGCAGGGTATTCACTTTAAGAATTACGTCAGCGCCCTTCAGATCGACGGTCTGTTTCAGGCGACGTTCATTTCCGTCGCAAGAACGGTGATCGGAACCATCTGTACGGTGGGCGCATCCGCGTTCCTTGGATTTATGTTCACGCAGGATGTCTGGCACCGGAAGCTGTGGTACCGCATGATGGTTGCAACGATGTACTTCAACGCGGGTATTATCCCGTGGTATCTGACGATGATGAACCTGCATCTGACGAACAACTTCTGGGGCTATATTCTCCCGGCGATTGTCTCTCCGTTCAATGTGATTCTGACGAAGACCTTCGTGGAGTCGGTGCCGAGAGAACTGCAGGAGGCAGCGGAAATTGACGGAGCAGGGACCATGATGGTGTTTACCAGAATCATGATCCCGGTCATCAAGCCGATCATGGCAACCGTCGCGATCTTCTCAGCGGTCAATCAGTGGAACGCATTCCAGGATACCCTGCTGTTGATGACGAACACAAAGCTTTATCCGCTGCAGTTTATCTTGTACCAGTATCTGAATCAGGCAAGCTCCTTAAAGGCGCTTGCGAACAGCTCCAGCGGCGGCAGCTCTCTGGCAGCAGCGGCTGCGACGGCGCAGACGGCCACGAGTGTGCGTATGACGGTCACGATCATCGTCGTTGTCCCGATCATGCTGGTGTACCCGATTTTCCAGAAGTATTTCGTGAAGGGAATCATGGTCGGAGCAGTGAAGGGCTGAAGCAGACAGTGATAGTAATGGGAGGGAATCTCGGGATGGAGGTTCCGGCGGAATCCATTCTATATAAAAATGTAACGGTTCAGCAGTCCCTATCCCGCGAGAGAGCGCGGGTGCTGAATAGGTACAAAAAATTTAAGGAGGACATAACGTATGAAAAAGAGACAATGGTTATCCATGGCGATGGCAGCCGCAGTGGCGTCAACAAGCGCACTGGGGGGGTTGGTAGTTTCCGCAGAGGGGACAGCTCCGGAGGTAAATCACGATGAGCTGCTGACCCTGGAGGTGTATGACGTTGCGGCGAACTTCCAGGGCATCCAGACCGGATGGTATGCGAAGGAGATTAAGGACCGGTTCAATATTGAGCTGAATATTATCGCACCGCAGGTGTCGGGCGATGCCGCGTCCCTGTATCAGACGAGATGTGCGTCCGGTGACCTCGGAGACATCATCATTCTGGACAATGCAGACATGCAGGATTGTGTGGACGTCGGACTGATCATGGATATTTCCGCAGATCTGCCAAACTACCCGAATATCATGAAGTACGAGGAGCAGATCAATCTCTTCAATACGGCTCTGAATGAGATTCTTGGGAATACCGGAACGTATGCGATTCCGGCGGAGATGAACTCCAATGGCCCGACAGAGTATAAGGCGGACACTGTTTATACGATGCCGAGACTTGCATGGGATTATTACACTGAGATTGGCGCTCCGGACATGGCAAATCTGGATGATCTGCTGAACGTGCTGAAGCAGATTCAGGATGCGCATCCGACGAATGAGGCAGGCGACAAGGCTTATGCGCTGAGCCTGTGGCCGGACTGGGACAACACCAGTATCGAGAATGTAAACCAGATTACGAAGTGGTACGGCCAGGAAGTCAACGGTTCCGTTATGATCGGTGTTGACAATTCCATCGTTCCGCTGACAGATAAGGAAGGCGCATACTACAAGATGTTGAACTTCCTGTACAAGGCAAACCAGATGGGTCTGGTGGATCCGGACTCTGCGACACAGGACTGGAATGCGGCATGTGACAAGATGAGACAGAAGAGAGTGCATCTGTTCTGGTATAACTGGCAGTATGGCTTCTGGAATTCTCCGGAGAAGGGAGAAGCGCGTGAGAATTACCGCGGTATCCCGGTAGGCGATATGAATTTCTTCCAGGCATCGGATACGTATTACGGCGATGGCCGTGTATGGGGCATCGGTTCCAACGTATCAGAGGATGAGAAGCTCCGCATTCTGGAGTTCTTTGACTGGCTGTGTTCACCGGAAGGCCTGACCATGCAGCACATCGGACAGGAAGGCTTTATTTATACGGTAAATGAAGATGGCACATACACACTGACCGCGGACGGTATGATTCGTTTCTCCAGTGATCTTCAGGTTCCGGAGGAGCTGGGCGGCGGTTCCTGGAATGACGGAAACAACCAGGTAAACCAGTGGCTGGTAGCAGGCATCGAGATGAACCCGGTGACAGGCGAGACCGTGAGCAGCGACTACTGGGCATCGTTCCTTGAGGCAAACAATACAGCGACCAACAAGGAGTGGAGCGAGAAATTTGGCGCAGCCAATGAGGTAGAATATCTGAAGGCAAACGGCCAGCTTACACCGGTTCCAAGCGTGAACCTTTCTCTGGCAATTGACGATACCGATACGGCTCTGATCCGGAGCCAGTGCGGCGATCTGATTAAGGATACCTCCTGGAGAGCAATCTTTGCGGCAGATGACGCAGAGTTTGAATCACTCTGGGATGAGATGTGTGAGACACTGAACGGACTTGGCTGGGAGCAGCTGGTAGAGTTTGATACGGCGAAGTATCAGCCGGTGATCGAGGCAAGACAGGCAGCTGAGTAAGCGGCATCGACGCGGAGCGTTGGAACCATAGGAGCTGACCAAAACAGCAGTTCTTGGAGATGATGAAGGGCTGCCGCATTAAGAGCAGAGGAAAACTCTTAATGCGGCGGCCTTGACGTGTGTGTATGGAGATGGCGTGAATAACAACAATCCTAGGTGTAAGGCTGGATTTTTGCAGGAGGAAGGTGTATCATGTTAGAAGCGAGAAAGAAAAAAAGCAGCCGGATTGAAATGGTACGGCGGATCGGAAATTCTCTGATCCTGTATTCGAAAAGGGGAATGCACCGCCTGCAGATGCTGTCAGAGCGGACGGTGCGGATTACTTATACGGAGAGAAATCATTTTTCCGAACGGAAAAAAGAGGGAGTCCTGGCGGAAGGCGATTATGCGGGATGGGACTACCAGGTTGGAAAAAAAGAAATTGTGGTTGTACTGCCGGAACTCTGTATCCGGATCAATTCTGCGGAGGGAGCTTTCTCGTATTATTCAGGAGAAGGATCAGACTGCAGGCTGCTCTTGAAGGAGCGGGAGCACGAAAGCAGAATACTGGAGCGTTTTCAGTCCTATCGTCTGGAGACAGCCGGGAAGATTGAGGAAGTCGAGACACCGGACGGTGTAAAGAAGGTGGTCAGGGATGCGGTTCGCACTCCGGATGGGGAGCTGTACCACACGCGCCTGCATCTGAACTGGCAGGAGGGGGAGGCACTTTACGGATTAGGCCAGCAGGAAGAGGGGCTATTGAATCTGCGTGGTCAGACGGTTTATGTGCATCAGGCAAACCGCAAGATTGCAGTCCCGATGCTGGTGTCGAGCCTTGGCTATGGTATTTTGGTGGACACGTACAGCCCGATGATTTTCTGCGATACCGTATATGGCTCGTATCTGTATACGGAAGCGGATGAAGAGATGGATTTTTATTTTATGAATGGCTCCGGTATGGACGGCGTGGTGCGGGAATACCGTCATCTGACCGGGAAGGCGGCGATGCTGCCGAAGTGGGCGTTCGGCTATCTGCAGTCGCAGGAGCGGTACGAGACGCAGGAAGAGGTCTGTCGTGTGGCGGCTGAGTTCCGTGCGCGCAAAATCGGGCTGGATGGGATCATTCTGGACTGGATGTCGTGGGAGGATGGCATGTGGGGGCAGAAATCCTTTGACACGGTGCGCTTTCCGGAGCCGGATGCGATGACCGGAAACCTGCATGAGATGAATGTACACTTTATGATATCCATATGGCCGAATATGGATCCGAAGTGCGAGAATGCCCGGGAAATGCGGGAGGCCGGGGCGCTGCTTCCCGCGTGCGACGTGTACGATGCGCTGACGGAGGAAGGCCGCCAGCTCTACTGGGAACAGGTAAACCGGGGACTGTACTGTCATGGGATCGATGCGTGGTGGTGTGATTCCAGTGAGCCGTTTACGCCGGAGTGGAATCACCGGGAGCGTGTGGAGCCGGGAAAGATGTACGAGGAGTATATTGCTGCAGCAGGTGATCATCTGCCCGCCCGGGCGATGAATGCATTTCCTCTGTACCATGCCCGTGCGCTCTACGAGGGGCAGCGGGGACAGGATGCCAGGAGGATGGCAGCCTGCGCAGAAAAGGATTGTCCTGCGGCTGAGCGGTCCGCATCTGAAGTGAGGGAAAAAGATCGGTTTGCGGTTGAGCAGTGCGCATCCGGAGTGAGGGAAAAAGATCGGTTTGCGGTTGAGCAGTGCGCATCCGGAGTACGGGAAAAGAGAGTTTTTAACCTGACGCGAAGTGCGTATACGGGGCAGCAGCGCTACGGGACAGTGCTGTGGTCCGGGGATACGGAGGCAAAGTGGGAGACGCTTCGCAAGCAGATCGCGGCGGGACTCAGTTTTTGTGCGAGCGGGCTTCCGTACTGGACGGCAGATATCGGCGCTTTCTTTGTGAAACAGGGTGATTTCTGGTATTGGGATGGAGATTATGATAATACAACGGAGGATCCGGGGTATCTGGAGCTGTACACAAGGTGGTATCAGTGGGGAGCTTTTCTTCCTATATTCCGTGGACATGGAACAGACTGCCGCAGAGAACCATGGGCGTTTCAGGGCGGAGACGGGCGGTTTTACCAGGCCATTTTGCGGGCAAACCGCCTGCGCTATGAATTGATGCCGTATATTTACTCGACTGCGGGCCGTGTGTGGCTGGAAGATGGCTCAATGATCCGTATGCTTGCATTCCGGTATCCCAGGGAGCCGGAGGCGCTGGGTTGCAAAGACCAGTATCTTTTTGGAGACAGCCTTATGGTCTGTCCGGTGACGGAGCCGATGTATTATGGGCGCGGCGGGCAGCACCTTGGACTGCCAGCGGTCCGGCGGGTCTATCTGCCGGAGGCGGATGACTGGTTTGATTACTGGACCGGGACAGTTTACCAGGGAGGCCAGTGGATAGAGGCAGATGCGCCGATCGGGCGGATCCCGTTGTTTGTGCGGGCAGGAAGCATTCTGCCGGTCCAGGAGGCGGCGGAGAGCACCGCAAGTCCGAGGCAGATCACATTCCGCGTGTACGCGGGAAAAGATGCCACACTCCGGCTGTACGAGGACGATGGGGATGGTTATGGGTACGAGGCTGGCGCGTACACGATCCGGACCTTTACCTGGAGTGAGAAGGAGCAGACCCTGCGGGAGGAAATGGGGGCTGAAGTACCGTGTGAGGTATGCAGAGGCAGTACACCAATATCAAAGGAGGAGGAACATGCAGAAAAGAATTGTAGTCAATGCAGAGAATCGCATACCGTTTCACAATGCGGCCGATGACTGCATCGGAACAGGAAGGATGGGGCTTGCGCTTACGAAGGAATATCTGGAACAGCTGAAGCTGGTGCAGGAGTATATCGGGTTTTCCCACATCCGGGGGCACGGCCTGTTTTGCGATGATATGGCAATTTATCAGGAGGCGGAGGACGGGACGGCGGAATACAATTTCACGTATCTGGACCGCGTGATGGACAGCTACCGCGAGCTGGGGCTGGCTCCGTTTCTGGAGCTTGGCTTTATGCCGGAAAAAATGGCGAGCGGCCGCCAGACTGTCTTCTACTGGAAGGGCAACGTAACGCCTCCGAAGGATTATGCGCGCTGGACGGATATGGTCAAGGCACTTCTGGTGCATTTGTGTGAGCGGTACGGGCGCAGCGAGGTTGTGACCTGGCCGGTAGAGGTGTGGAATGAACCGAATCTGTGCGGATTCTGGGAAAATGCGGATATGCAGGAGTATTTCCGGCTGTTTACAGAGACGTTTAAGGCGGTGAAGTCCGTGGATGAACGGTTCCGGGTCGGCGGGCCGGCGGTCTGCGGGGGAACGGATGAGATCTGGATTTCGGCATTTATGGAATACTGCCATGCGCAGAAGCTTCCGCTGGACTTTGTGACAAGGCACCACTATACGACAGATGTTCCAGAGCATGTGGGGCACTATGGATATGTGAATCTGTCAGAGCCGGAGGACGGCTTTGCGAACCTGCACACGACGCGGGAGATCATCGACCGCTATCCGGAATATCGCGGGCTGCCGATTCATATTACAGAGTTTAATACTTCTTACATTCCGAACTGCCCGACCCATGACACAAACCAAAATGCGGCCTATATCGCCCAGCAGCTTTCCAGACTTGGAGATGACAATGAGACGTACTCTTACTGGACGTTCGGTGATGTGTTTGAGGAACAGGGAGTTCCGTTTACTCCCTTCCACGGAGGCTTTGGTCTGGTAGCCAATGGGGGTATTCCGAAGCCGACGTTCTGGACCTTTGTTTTCTTCAAGAAGCTGAAGGAGAAGGGCTGTGTCTGTGTCTACCGGGACGAGGACTGTGTGATCATGCAGAAGAAGGACGGCACATTCTGCGGTGTTGCGTGGAACCAGAACAGGGAACGGACGGGCAGGGAGCTGGATGTTTCGATTTGTCTTCCCTGTATCGGAGGGCGGTACTGCGTGCTGACGAAAACGGTCGATGAGGAGACGTGCAATCCCCTGAAGCTTTGGCACGACCTCGGAGAGCCTGCGTCACTTTCCGAAGAGCAGTTAGCGCTGTTAAAGGAGGCAGCGGTTCCAATGACCGCTTCCTGCACGGCAGAGGCCGGGGATGCGGGCGTGGAGGTCACATTCCGGCTGCAGGAATTTGGCGTAGTCTATTTTGAATGCATCCGCGCAGAGCGGAAGCCGGACCGCGGATACTCGTATGAAAGAGCAATTCGGAACTGAAGCTGGCAAAGCATTTTAGGCGGCTGGCAAGTAATCTGCCGAAGGCTATATCAGCAGAAGAATAAGGAGGGGAAGAAGCGATGTTGAGAGAAGTAAAGACAGAGAATGGATGGGTGCGAGGAATGGAGGCCGGGGACCCCAGAATCACAGCATTTAAGGGGATTCCGTTTGCTGCGCCTCCGGTGGGGGAAAACCGGTGGAGAGCGCCGCAGCCTGCCGCAGACTGGGAGGGTGTGCGGGAGGCATACCGGTTTGCACCGATTTCCGTGCAGGATACTCCGGGACTTGGAACCGATATCTACTGCCGTGAGTGGCATGTGGACCCGGATATTGCGATGGCGGAGGATTGCCTCTATCTGAATGTCTGGACAGGGGCGAAGAATGCCGGTGAGAAGCAGCCGGTGCTCGTATGGTTTTTCGGAGGGGCATTTCAGTGGGGCTATCCGGCGGAGATGGAATTTGACGGAGAGCGGATTGCCCGGCGCGGGGTCGTGGTCGTGACGGTCAATTACCGGGTGAATATATTTGGGTTTCTGGCACATCCGGAACTGACGGCACAGCAGCCGGAGGCCCCGGCGAATTTCGGCTGCCTGGACCAGCAGGCGGGCCTGAAGTGGGTCATCCGTAATATCGCCGCGTTTGGCGGAGATCCGGGGAACATTACGATTGCGGGGCAGTCCGCAGGCGGCGCAAGTGTAATGCTGCAGATGACGTGTCCGGACAACTTTGGGTTGTTCCAGAGGGCGATTGTGATGAGCGGAATGATCCGGAACCCGTATGAGAAGTCCGGGTTTGGCACGCCGCAGCCGCTTTCCGGAGCGCAGAAAAATGGGGAAGATTTTTTCCGGTTCCTTGGTGTGAAGAACCTTAAGGAGGCAAGAGAGCTGGACGCTCTGTTTATCCGGGATCGCTATGCGGAGTATGCGAAGGAGCATCCGCGGATGGGAACGGTGGAGGACCATCGGTTCTGCTTTGGCGATCCGCTGGTGCTTTTCTGGCAGGGAAAACATGCGGCGGTGCCGGTGATGGCCGGGAATACGGCGGATGAGTTCCCGGGGCTGATCCGGGCGGAATCAGAGGAAGAACTGGCGGTATGTGCGCGCGAACTGTTTGGAGAAAAGGCGGATGTATTTCTGGCACAGCCGGAAGCACTGGCAAAGTCAGCGGACGGATACGCGGCAGTCAACGGGATTGAGTGTACCGTTAAGAGTCTCTTTTTGCAGGAAGAACAGCAGAAGGAGCCGCAGAATTGCTATTATTACCGGTTCGATGCGGATATTCCCGGGTGGGATGCGCCGGGGACCTTCCACTCGGTTGATCTGTGGTTTTTCTTTGAGACACTGGCAAAATGCTGGAGGCCATTTGTAGGGCGTCACTACGATCTGGCGCGGCAGATGTGCAATTACTGGTGTAATTTTATCCGGACCGGCGATCCAAACGGGACGGATGCGGATGGCAGCAGACTGCCGGAGTGGAAATCCTATACGTGTAATCACCCGTGTGAGATGGTGTTCACCTCCGAAGGTGCTGTGTCTGGCGAGGAGAGCAGGAGCGGATTGCGCGATTTCCTTGTGGAGCAGATGACAGAGCGGTTTGCGGCAGGGGCGGAGGAGGCAGACGCGCTTCGCCGTGAGAGAATGAGACCGGTGTGGCTTGGCGGGATCATATACCGTGAGACATTTGCCATGATCACAGACGGAGAAACATGCAGCGCGCCGTTTGCTTTTGTGCCGGAGGAAATTCTGAGTGTAGAGAGCTATGATGGAACCGTGATTTATGACAGGACGGACTATGAGCTGAAGGATGGTATGCTGGTGCTGACGGAAAACAGCAGGATTCCGCACACGGGCTGGGAGACATTCCGGCATCCGGACCTGGAAACAGCGCAGGCTGCGCTTCGTGAAACTTTGGGCGGGCCTGGTTTTGGACCGGTGGAGCTGTCAGATGGAGGATATCTGAATCTGTCTGCGATCAGTCATCCGGAGTTTGTGACGCGCTGGCAGGTAGCTGTGACGTACCGGACGAAAGAGTGCTGGGACAGGGTGCATTCCCAGATGGATCGTTTGCCGCGGTTTGCCGGAAAGCTGAGGCGCGATGAGACAGTGCGGGTTGTCGTGTACGGGGATAGTATTTCCTGTGGATATGACTGCAGCGGGATGTACGGGCAGCAGCCGGGACAGCCGATCTGGCCGGAGCTTGTGCGGGACAGCCTGCAGGCACGCTCAAAGGGGCGGATCGAGTGGATCAATACCTCGGTGGGCGGTGTGGATACGGAGTGGGCGATTGCGCATGCGGCAGACCGCGCGGCTTCGTATGCTCCGGATCTCGTCATCCTCGGATTCGGGATGAATGACCGGTGCGGCGGGGATGTGTATCGGGAGAAGACACAGCGCCTGATGGAAGAGATCCGGAAAGGATGCCCGGAAGTGGAATTTGTGCTGATTGCGACGACACTGCCCAATCAGGAGGTACCGACGCCACCTCTGTTTTTCACATCCCACCAGGGAGAATATAGCCAAAGCCTGCAGCGACTCGGCGGAGAGGGAGTTGCAGTTGCAGATGTGCAGGCTGTGCAGCGCAGGCTGGAGGAAAAGAAGTGCTATCTTGATCTGACAGGGAATCTGCTGAACCATCCGAATGATTTTCTCTCTCGCGTACAGGCCCAGGTGCTGGATGTAGTTCTGGGCGGCGGTGTGTGAATCGGAAGGGATACCGTGTGGATAAAGCGGGCTGCGGAAGATGGAACTGTGGAAAACCGTGTAAGAGGAAAAAACTTGTGAATAAAGCGGGCGGCCTGAGCGGCATGACTGTGGGATAGGACGCAGCGTGCAGGAACGGCGGAACGCTTTGCAGAAAAGATAAGGAGATATGTGCAATGAGATATCAGAGAGAAAAGGGGAAGCTTTTGCTGTACACCAGAGAAGTTTTGCCGGAGGAATACCCGGACGGGCTGGCGCGCAGCATCCACCTGGCGTACAGCCGGGATGGAAAGTGCTATCAGGCACTGCATGACAATTATGGAATTCTGTTTGCGCCAGGGCTGATCAGTGAGAAGGATACGATTGTCCCGAAGGGCCTGAAGCATCCGGAAGTGTTCGAACTGCCGGGCGGCAGGTACGGGATCACGGCGGAGCGTGTCAACGAGGATGGAAGTGAAGACAGCGGATGTCAGGGCAAGGTATTGTTCTGGACTACGGAGGATTTCATGGAGTTTGAGCTGCAGGGCCTGGCAGACCGTCATAGCCTGGAACTGGAGGCCATGGCTGCGGCAGACAAGCTTCCGGAGGGGGAGGCCATGACAGAGCAGACTGCGGCATCCGGGCGTTCCGAGGGTGCAGCCATAGCGAAGTATATCGGGGCGGCTCAGCTTCCGAAGGGTGCAATTGCAGGCGGAAGCGTGGAGATCAGCGCAAACCTCTGTGACCGGCTTGTGCAGTACTGGGATAAGGTCTACAATACGGAGGTGCGCGTGCCGGAATGCGTCACAGTTTCCTCTGCTCAGGAGCTTTCTGAGGTATCTGCGCTTGCCGTTTACTCAGACGGCTCTACCGCGAAGAAGCAGGTGCTGTGGGAGATGGAGTCCATTGATTTTGACAAGGCAGGGTCTTATAAAATCAGCGGGACGGTGCAAAATGAGGAGTATTCCTTCCCGGTTGCCCGCGGGTACGGAGATCCCGTCCTGTTTTCGTGGAAGGGGAGCTGGTACTTTATCGCGACGAACGACAATACGGATGACGTCGGGCTGTATGTGCGCAGGGCAGAGACGCCGGCAGGTCTTTTTGAACCGCAGACTGAGGAGCACCTGATCCTTGGAAGAGACGAGACGGGGGAATTCTGGCAGACGTTCTGGGCGCCTGAGTTTCACGTAATCGGGGGAGCGCTGTACATTCTGTTTGCGGTGGGCGGCAAGGTCTGGGGACCGCAGTGCTACGTGATGAGGCTCAGAGAGGACGGAGATATTTTGAATCCCACGGACTGGGAGCGCCCTGTCCGCATCCGGAGACAGGATGGAAGCTGGCTTTCCACGGACGGGATCACGCTGGATATGACCTATCTGAGAGCCGGGAAGCGCTCGTATGTGGTCTGGTCGTACCGCAGGCATATCGGGACGCCGGATGACACAGGTTCGATGCTTTACATTGCGGAGATAGAGGAAGAGACACCGTGGCAGTTGAAGAGTGAACCGGTGCTGCTGTCACGTCCGCTGCTGGGCTGGGAAAATGTGAGCGGAACAATTAATAATGAAGGACCGCACAGCTTTGTCAGCGAAGGAACCGTGTATCTGGCATATTCGGGAGGTTCTGCGAACCGCTATACTTATGTGCTCGGACTGCTGACAGCGCAGGAGGATGCGGATCTGCTGGATGTGAAAAATTGGAAGAAGAGCGGATTTCCGGTATTGTCGTTCTACTCCGTGGCAGGAGAATACGGGCCGGGACATAATTCATTCTTTGAAGATGACTTTGGCAATCTGATGATTGCTTATCATGCAGAGGATGCCATTGATCACATGATCCGGTGTGACGGAATCCGCAGAGTACATTTTGCGGTGGACGGAAGGCCGCTGTTTGATTTGTCCGCAGAGCGCGACCTCAATCCGGGGCTGCGCAGAGTGACGATGCGGGTCGAGGTGCCCGCAGAAGGAGAAGATTAATTATGGCTGAGAAGAAAAAGCAGGCATTTAACCCGTACCTCCCATCCTGGGAGTACATACCGGACGGGGAACCGTATGTGTTTGACGGGAGAGTGTATGTGTACGGCTCTCACGACCAGTTTCGTGGCTGTGCCTATTGCCTGAATGATTATGTGTGCTGGTCTGCGCCGGAGGAGGATCTGTCTGACTGGCGCTACGAGGGCGTCATTTATAAAAAGACACAGGATCCGCTGAATCCGGACGGCCGCATGTGTCTGTATGCGCCGGATGTCGCAGTCGGGCCGGATGGCCGGTATTATCTGTACTATGTGCTGGATAAGGTGTCGGTCGTATCGGTTGCGGTGTGTGATACGCCTGCAGGCGCGTATGAGTTTTACGGATATGTCCACTATCCGGATGGAACACTTCTTGGAGAACGGGAAGGGGATGAACCGCAGTTTGACCCCGGCGTTTTAAGAGAGGGGGACCGCACATACCTGTACACGGGGTTTTGCATGCGGGGAGACCGCTCCAGAAGCGGGGCGATGGGAACGGTGCTTGGGCCGGATATGCTGACCGTGGAGGAGGCTCCGGTCATCATTGCGCCGAGCGAACCGTACAGTAAGGGAAGCGGATTTGAAGGGCATGAGTTTTTTGAGGCGCCGTCTATCCGAAAGCGCGGAGATACCTATTATTTTATCTATTCTTCGATTGTGTGTCATGAGCTCTGCTATGCGACGAGCAAAACGCCGATGGGAGGCTTTGTCTATGGCGGCGTGATTGTGAGTAACACAGATCTGCACATTGACACCTACAAGCCGGCAAAGAAGCCGATGTACTACGGTGCCAATAATCACGGAAGCATTGTGGAAATCGCGGGGCAGTGGTACATTTTCTACCACCGTCACACGGAAGGCATCAATTTCTGCCGGCAGGGCTGTATGGAGCCGATCCGGTTCCTGGAGGACGGATCGATTCCTCAGGCAGAGATGACCTCCTGCGGCGGAAACGGCGGACCTCTTCGCGGGAGCGGGGAATATCCGGCGTATCTCGCCTGCAACCTGTTCTGCAGGACAGAGGCGCTCTACACAGGAGATGCGGCGCTCTGGATGGACAACCGGTTCCCGAAGATCACGCAGGATGGCGGGGATGGAGATGAAAATCCCGGCTACATCGCGAATATGCGGGATGGCGCGACGGCAGGGTTCAAATATTTTGATTGCCGGCAGGTGAAGCATGTCTCGATTCGTGTACGCGGGTACTGCCGGGGAAGCTTTCACGTAAAAACATCCTGGGACGGACCGTCACTTGGAGAAATCCCGGTAGAGTATTCCAATATCTGGACGGAGTACGGGGCAGATATCCGGATTCCGGACGGGGTGCAGGCGCTGTACTTTGAATTTCTGGGCGAGGGAGCTGCGAGCTTTGGAGCGTTCATACTGGAAGAGGAGTGCCAGGAAATCTGAATGGATAGGAAGTCTTTCATTGCTCGCTTCCTTTATCAGCGGGCGTCTGAAAGTTTGATTCCGGTTTATCTGGATCAGGACACAGGAGGAACAAAATGAACTACTATGTGATGTGTTATACAAGAAAGCCAGATCCGTCGCTCTACTATGAGGAGCGGCTTGCGTACAGTGTGCATCTCGCTCTGAAAGAGGGGGATGGAGATTTTTATGCGCTGAACCACAATTCCGGAGTTTTGTTTGCGCGGGCGACGGAAAATGAGGACGGCAGTCTGAATCCAAAGAGCCTGAAGGATCCGGTTCTGTACCGCAGACCGGACGGTGCCTTTGGCGTGCAGGCGCGCCGCATCGAGGGGGACGGCGAAGAGGAACCGGGGAAGCCGGTGATCCTGCGCTGGAGCTCCCGCGATCTGATCGTGTTTGAGGAGACAAAAGACGGGGAAGCCACAGAGCAGGCGCTGCGGGAAGGCATCGCCTGTGAGACTTTTGCAGAGCGGGTACTGGAGGAGTATACAGCAAGAAAAGCGTCCGCAGAGCAGGCATCCGAGAGAGCTTGCAGTACCATAGAAGGCTGTGTGCCGGGGAACGTGATAGAGATCTCGGAGGAGGAGGCTGTCTATCTGAAGCGAAAGCTGCTGACGCCTGAGAGTGTCTCTGTCTCAGTCCCGCAGAAGATCTGTGCGTCGTCCCCTGCGGATCTGCGCAAGGTGCGGGCAGCCGTACATTACAGCGACGGGACAAGCCTGCAAAGGAGCGTGGACTGGGATCTATCCGGGGTTGATTTCGCAAAGGCGGGGAGCTATCCGCTTCGCGGAACGGTGCATCAGGAGCATTTTCCATTCCCGATTGCGTACAACCGCGCGGACCCGTGCGTGGCGAGGTGGAACGGGAAATACTATTTTATTGCAACAAACGATGCGGACGACAACCACACGCTGTATATCCGGGAGGCAGATACCCTGGCAGGGCTCGCAGACGCAGAGGAGATCCTGCTGCTCGATTCTCATACGTATGAGGGGATCGGAGGGCTTCTGTGGGCTCCGGAGTTCCACGAGATTGAGGGGCGGCTTTATATTTTCCATGCGGCGACGCCGGGAGAATTTTATTGTGAGGAAAGCTATGTGATGGAGCTGCGCGAGGGCGGCAGTCCGGCCTGCCGCGGCGACTGGTCAGCGCCGAAGCGGGTGAAAAAGAAAGACGGGAGTGATCTGTGTGAGATGGGCAAAACGATCACCCTCGATATGACGTGTTTCCTGTGGGAGGGAGACTATTATGTGGTATGGTCCCAGCGGCAGTTTTTGCCGAAGGATCTCGGCGCATGGCTGTATATAGCAAAGCTGAATCCGAAGGAGCCGTGGAAGCTGCTGACAGACCCGGTTGTGCTCACAAAGCCGGAATACGGCTGGGAGAACAATCATGTGTTTGTAGACGAAGGACCGTATGCATTGATTCGCGGAGACCGTCTGTACCTGACCTATTCGGGCGCGCTGGTCGATTATACGTATGTGGTGAGCTATCTTGTGGCGGAAAAAGGACAGAATCTGCTGGACGCAGCTTCCTGGCGCAAGAACGGATATCCGATCCTCTCCCTCCGGAGCGTACCAGGGGAATATGGAACCGGACATAATGCGTATGTAGAGGATGAGGATGGAATCATCTGGAATACCTATCATGCGAGACCAGGTGCAGACGGCGTGCGCAGCAGCGGTTTCCGCAGAGTCCATTTCGATACCGACGGCTGTCCGATGCTGGATGTGACAGAAGAACTGGATCTGAGAGAAGGACTTGAAAAAGTGGAGACAACATTGGTCATTGACTGATTGAAAACATTGTGGTAAGCTAGTGTGCCGGTCATATGATATTCAGCCAAACCTCCTTGCCTAATTTTCCATCGGACTGCGTTGGCTTCCATCGACGATGCCACCGCATCGCCTCATTCAGCCGCCTTGCCGATGAAAAATTATTCTGCGGAGTTTTGTCAGATATCATATGGTCAGCACACTCGTGTACCGTCTCATTCTTATTCAGCCAGACCTCATCACCTGGTTTTCCATCGGACTGCGTTAGCTTTGAACGACGATGCCACCGCATCGCCTCATTTGGGCTGTCTTGCGGATGAAAAATCATGCTGCCACGCTCCAGACCGGAAGAGGACAGTACAGGAAACTCTAAAAAAATGTGTAACATTAAACGCGCGGTTCGCGAAACAACAGATACGTGAAGCTGTGAGGGTGTTGCAAAATGCTATTAAGACACAAGCTCAGGTCCCTGACTGCCTGGCAAGGTACCATAACTTGTAGTTTTCTGCAATTTTGCAGCACCCTCCTGCCAACGGGGGAGGCGGCATGAAACAGAAAAAGAGCGCAGGAAGCTGTGAGACCTGCATGTATTATGAATATGATGAGGAATATGAGAGCTATCTGTGTGACAGGAATATGGATGAGGATGACTATGTGCGGCTGATGATGGATGATCACTATTCATGCCCGTATTACCGCAACGGAGACGAGTATCTGGTTGTCCGGAAGCAGATGTAGTTGGGCATGCGTACTGTGTGTCCGGGATAATTTGCAGAACGCCCCACCTTGCGTGATATTTCTGCCAAATTCAGTTCATGTAGTAAGACGGAAGGGAATCGGTATGGCTAAATTATATTTTCGCCACGGTGCGATGGGAAGCTCGAAGACAGCAAACGCGCTGATGGTGGCATACAATTACTATGAGAGAGGCAAGCAGGCGCTTCTGGTGAAGCCGGGGCTGGATACGCGGGACCCTGGCGTAGTGCGCAGCCGTATGGGACTGGAGCAGCCATGCGGCTATGTAGAGGATCTGGTGCGGATGACCGACGAGGAATTGTGCGCCTATGACTGCATCATTGTGGACGAGGCGCAGTTTTGCAAAAAGTCAGAGGTAGAATTTTTTGTTCACATCGTAGATGACCTTGAGATTCCCGTGATCTGCTATGGGCTGCGCACCGATTTCCGGCGGGAATTATTTGAGGGAAGCCTGTGGCTGCTTGCCTGGGCGGATGTGATTGAGGAATTAAAAACCGTCTGCTGGTGCGGGCGCGGCGCGACGTGCAACACGCGGTTTGATGAGAAGGGAAAGATCATTCGCGAGGGCGAGCAGGTGGTAGTCGGGGGAAATGATCACTATACGGCTCTGTGCCGGAAACACTACCGGGAGGGAAAACTTGGTCCGGAATAGAAAGTGAAGAATCACTTGCGCGGATGCGGTTCTCTGTGTTACACTAAGTGCCGGAAAAACCAAACCTTTGATTCTGTTATCATGGAAATGACATAAGAAAGGAAGAACAGCATGGGCGGTATATTTGGAGTGGCGGCAAAACGCAGCTGTGTAATGGAGTTGTTTTATGGAATTGATTATCATTCGCATCTTGGTACACGCCGGGGCGGCATGGCGGTCTGTGGGGAGCGCGGCTTCCAGCGGGCGATCCATAACATCGAAAATTCTCCGTTCCGCACGAAGTTTGAACATGACGTAGAAGAAATGGAAGGCTATCTTGGGATTGGCTGTATTTCTGATTTTGAGCCGCAGCCGCTGCTGGTCCAGTCCCATCTGGGGAGCTTTGCGATAACAACCGTTGGCAAGATCAACAACATGGAGCAGCTGCTTGCTTATGTCTATGAGAATGGGAACACCCATTTTCAAGAGATGAGCGGCGGACAGATCAATGCGACGGAGCTGGTCGCGGCGCTGATTTGCAAGAAGGAATCTCTGATCGAGGGAATCCGATATGTACAAGAGGTCGTGGATGGTTCCATGACGCTGCTTTTGATGACAAAGGATGGGCTGTATGCAGCGCGTGACCGCTATGGGCGGACACCGCTGATGATTGGAAAAAAGGAAGACGCCTTCTGTGTGTCCTTTGAAAGCTTTGCCTACCTGAATCTTGGCTATGAGGACTTCCGGGAGCTGGGACCGGCGGAGATCGATTTCATCACACCGGATGAGGTAAAGATGGTCGGGGAGCCGGGAAAGGAAATGCGGATCTGCTCGTTCCTGTGGGCATATTATGGATATCCGACCGCAGCATACGAGGGTGTGAATGTAGAGGAGATGCGCTATAAGTGCGGCAGCATGCTGGCAAAGCGTGACCGTGAAGCCGGCAACATCTCACCGGATATGGTAGCCGGTGTGCCGGATTCCGGGACGGCGCATGCGATTGGCTATGCGAATGAGTCCGGGATTCCGTTTGCGCGTCCGTTTATTAAGTACACGCCGACCTGGCCGCGCTCCTTCATGCCGACGCACCAGAGCCAGCGCAACCTGATTGCCCGCATGAAGCTGATCCCGGTCAAGGCGCTGATCAAGGATAAGAAGCTGCTGCTGATCGATGATTCCATCGTGCGCGGTACGCAGCTTCGGGAGACGACAGAATTTTTATATCAGAGCGGGGCGAAGGAAGTCCATGTGCGCCCGGCCTGCCCGCCGCTTCTGTACGGCTGCAAATATCTGAATTTTTCCCGTTCCAAGTCGGAAATGGATCTGATCACGCGGCGGGTGATCAAAGAGCGCGAGGGAGAAAACGTATCAAGGGAAGTGCTGAACGACTATGCGAATCCATGCAGCAGGCGGTATGAGGAAATGCTCGAGGCGATTCGCAAACAGCAGAATTTTACAACGCTGCGTTATCATCGCCTGGATGATTTTGAGCAGTCTATCGGGATCGAGCCGTGCAAACTTTGCACCTACTGCTTCGATGGAAAGGAATAATACGGTGAAGTATCTGCAAAGCAAGGGCAGTTACTAAGGAGGGAAGATGGCATGGCAGAGAATAAGCGCAGCCAGAAGACACAGAAGAGACCAGAATATCAGGGCCCGGAGTCCGCAAAGGCGCGCCTGGCACTGGAACTTATCGAACGGCTGAAGCAGGAGTATCCGGACGCAGCCTGTTCGCTGGATTACGACGACGCGTGGAAGCTGCTGGTCAGTGTGCGGCTGGCGGCACAGTGTACCGATGCACGTGTAAACGTGATTGTGGAGGAGCTGTATGCAAAATTTCCGGATGTGGAAGCACTGGCGGCAGCCTCCCCGGAGGACATCGAGGAAATCGTGAAGCCATGCGGCCTTGGACGGAGCAAAGCGCGCGACATCAGCGCCTGCATGCGGAAATTGAAGGAGCAGTATGACGGCAAGGTCCCGGAGGACTTTGACGCACTGCTGGATCTGCCGGGAGTCGGGCGCAAGAGTGCGAATCTGATTATGGGAGATGTATTTGGCAAGCCTGCGATCGTGACCGATACGCACTGCATCCGGCTTGTGAATCGTATGGGACTTGTGGATGGCATCCGCGAACCGAAGAAGGTGGAGATGGAGCTCTGGAAGATCATTCCGCCAGAGGAGGGCAGCGACTTTTGTCACCGCCTGGTGAATCATGGCCGTGAAGTCTGCACTGCGCGGACAAAGCCGCACTGTGAACGCTGCTGTCTTGCGGATATTTGCCCGAAAACCGGAGTTGGCGCAGAGTAATGGGCTGCTTCGGGATACAGTCTGCTCTTTCGTTTATTTCGCTGTATCCGTCAATTCGAAAACGTTTAAGAATATTGGATTTTTGGTGATTCAGCGAGTAGACATTTGAACCGCATGGGTGTATAATGAATGAGCTAATTGATGATTTTCTACCGCCGTTCCGCTGAAATTTCGCGGGGGGGTAGCAGCCATATAAGGTTGGAAGATGAAAATGAGTACGCAATCAGAAAATAAATATAAAATATTAATTGCAGATGATTCTGAGATGAATCGTATGATTCTGACGGATATCCTCGGGGATGAGTATGAGATCCTTGAGGCGGAAGACGGTGTACAGGCTGTCACGATTCTGCAAAAAATGGGTGCGGAGATTTCTCTGGTACTGCTGGATATTGTGATGCCGCGTATGGACGGTTTCGAAGTGCTGGCGATGATGAACCGGTACAAGTGGATTGAGGACATACCGGTGATTATGATTTCCGCTGAGAACTCGGCCTCTTACGTGGAGCGCGCGTATGAGTTGGGAGTGACGGATTACATCAGCCGTCCATTTGATACCCTGATTGTTCAGCGAAGAGCGGTCAATACGATCATGCTGTATGCAAAGCAGCGGAAGCTGGTTGGTATGGTGGCGGATCAGATTTATGAGAGAGAAAAGAGCAGCAGCCTGATGGTTCAGATCCTCAGCCATATCGTCGAGTTTCGAAATGGTGAGAGCGGACTTCATGTGGTGCATATTAATACCCTGACAGAGATGCTGCTAAGGAGACTGCTTCAGAAGACTGACAAGTATCATATTGGATATGGTGATATTTCTCTGATCAGTACGGCATCTGCGTTGCACGACATCGGAAAGATTGCAATTCCAGGTGAGATTCTGAATAAGCCGGGGCGGCTGACGAAGGAAGAGTTTGAGATCATGAAGACGCATTCCATGGTCGGAGCCAAGATGCTGGAGGAGCTTCTGTTCCAGCAGGAGGAGCCTCTGGTCCGTGTTGCCTATGAGATCTGCCGCTGGCATCATGAGCGGTATGACGGCAGGGGCTATCCGGATGGGCTGAAGGGGGATGAGATCCCGATCTCTGCCCAGATTGTGGCGCTGGCGGATGTCTATGATGCACTGACAAGCGAGCGTGTCTACAAGAAAGCATTTTCTCATGAGACAGCGCTTCAGATGATTGTGAATGGAGAATGCGGAGCATTCAATCCATTGCTGCTGGAGTGTCTGATGGATATTGCGGATGCGGCACATGAGGAACTGAAGACGAATTCCCTGTCGCGCAGAGATCGCCGCGAGATGCGCAATATTGCAGACAAGATGCTGCACCATGAAGAGCTTGCCGGGTCAGAGCGCACGTTGCGGATGCTGGAGCAGGAGAGGGAGAAGTATCAGTTCTTTCTTTCCAAAGCAGCTGATATTTTGTTTGACTATACGAGTTCTCCGTCTATGGTGACGGTGTCAGGAGCGGCAGCTGCCCGCCTTGGCCTTGAGGAGTCCCTGATGGATCCGCTGCAGGATGAACGCGTCCGGGCGATTGTTGATGTTGCTGCGCTGCAGAAGCTGGGAGAAGCGCTTCTGGCGACAACGCCTGCAGAGCCGGAGGTACAGATGGAGCTTGACGTGATCATAGATCAGAAGCCGCGCAGGCACCGTGCGATCTGTCGTGCGACCTGGTCTTCGGAGGAGCCTCCGCAGTACATAGGTGCTATTGGAAAGGTGATTGATATTTCAGAAGAATGTCCGGAACCGGAAGCCGATGCAGGCTGCGGAAAATAGAAAATCAGCAGGCTCTGTATGAGAGCGTATGGCAGAAGCCGGATATGGAAGCGGCTTAGTTGAAATCAAAGACCCCGCTGCAAGC
>DKWE01000064.1 GCA_002491565.1 Lachnospiraceae bacterium UBA7160
CCTGTTTCATCTGCACCGCTCAGCAAACCGCGCACATCCACATCCCGGTATGTCAACACGGCAGGGCGCTCCGGATTCATCGGTGTCACCGCAGAAAATCCGCAAGCTCCCTCCACAATCGCAGCATTTTCGCAGTCATCATAGTGGTCCGCCGCCGTCCGGCAGGCCAGATCCCGCACGCCAGTCTTTCTTCCCGGAACATATACGGAGGTCTTCACCGCCTCATCCGCGCTCGATGCCCCCGCGAAGATTGTATACTCGCCCTCTTCCACCATCAGTGTCCGGCTGATCACATCGTAGAACCGGAGTTCTTCCACCGGAATCCTCCGGGATACTGTACGCGTTTCACCCGGATGTACGTCCTTGAGCCGCTCGAAGTCCAGCAGCTGCCGCAACGGCTTTTTCACCCTTGATACGGGCGCAACCGCATAGATCTGTGCCACCTCATCACTGACTGCAGCTCCGGTATTTGTCACATCGAATGTCACACGCAAATATGCATGATCCTCGATATGAGCCTGCAGGTTCGAATATTCGAACTGAGAGTAGGTCATGCCATATCCGAACGGATACAGCACTTCTCCCTCAAAGTAACGGTACGTCCGCCCTTCCCGGATGATATCATAGTCGTCGATGTCCGGAAGCTGGCTGTCGTCTTTATACCAGGTCATATTCAATCTCCCGGCAGGGGCATTCTTCCCGAACAGGGTCTCCGCCATCGCAGCCCCCATATCCTGAGCGCCCGTCGCGCTCCACAGAATTGCCGGAACCTTTTTCTGCGCCTCTGTAATTGCATACGGATAATTGGAAAACAGCACCAGCACCGTCTTCGGGTTCGCCGCGCAGACTGCATCCAGCAGTGCCTCCTGTACCGGGGGCAGCGCAATCGTCTCGCGGTCTACCTCCTCCTTCGCGTTGATCATCGAATTGCAGCCGAGCGCAAGGATGACTTGCTGTGCAGACCGCGCAAGCTCTGCCGCGCGCGCAAGCCCATCTTCCACAACTTCTACGGTAAAGGCCGCCTCCGGAAGTCCCTTCTGCATGGAGGTAAAGGTCTCATCCTGATCCAGCTGCACCGGATCATAGAAGCGCCCGGTCAGCCGCGTACTGCCATCCCTGCATTCCTCCACATGGAAAATGGACAGCACAAACCAGTCAAACGGCGCGTCCTTGTCTGCTGCAATTTTCCCGGTTTCCGTCTCCGGCAGACCCCAGCCTGCCATCCGCATATTCAGATACTTTCCGGTGCGCACCGAGCGGAACGTAAAGCTGCCGCTGCCCCAGTCCTGGCGTACAAAGACATCCGGCTCGCATCCGTCCGCGCCAAGGCACAGACGCCCGTCCTCCCGGATTACGACCGGCTTCCCGCCGCAGCGAAATACCACCCGGTCATATCCATCCGCACAGGCAACCTCCTGCCCCAGAATCTGCTCTACGCCATCCTTCAGCGTCGTCCGAAACGGCGGCTCTCCGCCGTACCAGTCCTGATACCACACATCCGCCATCGGTCCGATCAGAGCAAGCCTTTCCACAGACCGGCCCTCAGATTTTCCTGCAGGCTGTCCCTCAGCCTGGCCCTCAACCGTCCCTTCAGATTGCCCCATATACTGTTCCGCATCCAGCGGCAGCGTGCCTGCCTCATTTTTCAGAAGGACAACCGCCTCACGGGATACCTCCCGACAGATCCTGCGGTTTTCCTCCGAATCCAGGTCCGCCTCCGTCACACGGTCATACGGGTTGGCAGGCTGTGCATCATAAACCCCGAGGCGCAGCTTTGTCCGGTACATATTCCGAAGCGCCTCATCGATCTCCTCTTCCGAAATCAAATGCAGCTCATACGCCTCGCGCGCCGCTGCCTCTACCGCCTCCGGGCGATCGGACATCGCGTCCACGCCTGCTTTCAGCGCAGCCGCAATCGTCTCTGCGTCCGTTCCGAATGTGTGATGTAGAGACGCTACGAGCTCCATCGCTCCTCCGTCGCTGACCACATGCTTCACTCCATACTGCTTCTTCAGAATCTCCCGCACTTCAGGATTCAAAATGCCCGGCGTCCCATTAATCTTGTTGTATGCCGTCATCACCGCCTCTGCACCGCCGTCCTCGATAGCTCTTCGGAACGGCTCCAGGTACAACTCCAGACGGTTCCGCGGATCCACCGTTGAATTCTTCCAACCGCGCCCAACCTCTGTATTGTTCGCATAGAAATGCTTCAGCGTCGCGGCAATCCTCAGATAGTGCGGATCGTCCCCCTGCATTCCCTGAATATACGCCGACGCCATCTTTCCGGTCAGCACCGGGTCTTCTCCGTAGCCTTCCTCATTCCGACCCCACCTCGGGTCGCGCTCCAGATCGATCGTCGGAGCCCAGCGGGACAGGCCACGGTCCGGATGGCGGTGATACAGCACACGCGCCTCAGTTCCTACCACTGCGCCAGCCTTTTCAAGCAGCGCCGGGTCCCACGTCGCACTCATTCCGATCGGCTGTACCAACGAGGTTGTCACCTCCGGCTTGCCGATCTCATTCTGGTCATTCCGGGCTTCCACTCCATGCGCCGCCTCTCCGCCGACACCCATGCGCGGGATTCCAAGCCGCGGCAATTCCGCTCCAAAGCTCGCGAGACTTTTCAGCTTTTCGTCCATCGTCATTGCCGAAAGCAGCCAGTCCAGCCGTTCCTCCAGCGGCAGCGCCGCATCCCAGAACGGTGTTGTTCTTTTGTCCTTCTCCTCCATATCCTTGATCCTCCCAATCCTGATTCATAATCAGCACACCCCTTAATAAGCAAAACGTTATCCTTATTCATTCATGCCTGGCACAAAGCACAATTTTTCATCTGCAAGATAATCAATAAAGATCGTTTCCAAACAGCCTTGCATGATCCTAAGCTTTATGTTACTGTAGAGGTGTAAAAAGAAATCAACCGCCCATAAGGAATTGACCTATGGATAAAGCAGAAAAACCACCCTATTCACTCGTCAAAGTTCCCAGGGTGGTTTTCTATGTAGTACTGCTAATGACGGATCAAATAGATGAACGTCCGCAGTGCTATAAGGAACATACCGAACTGCATCAGATCGTTAAAGCTGAATCTGTTCTTCCTATGCAGCACCTCCATTCTGTATAGAATGAAAGCAAGCCACCCTATAACACGATTGATTTCTGTTTGATCATAGCATATTTAAATGAAACAGGCAATACGTTTTCCTGCTATACAAAACCGTCTTGCTAATCCCGTATTACTGATCACAGCATTCCAGCCGCGAACAATAACACGCTTCGCGATGCACACAAAATGCGTTTCCAATGTATTTTGTTGCTGTTACCTTTAGACCGGTCACGCCCCCTGCTCCCCCGCCCGGAACTGCGACGGCGAAACGCCCTGCTCTTTCTTGAACATCCTGATAAAATTCTCCGGATTCGCATACCCGATCCGCTCTCCGATCTGCTCGATTCCGAGGCTCGTATTGCTCAGATAATCCGTCGCCTTCTGCAGACGGATTCTTTTTTGCAGTTCCGAAAAACTGCATCCGACACACTGCTTCACATACTTTGAGCAATGCGGCACCGAATAATTCAGCAGATCCGCCATCTCTGCCAGCGATGCCGTCGCATAATTTTCTTCAATATACCGAAGGATCCGGGATGCGTCCTCACTCTTATCCTTCTGCACCGGGGATGAAAGACTCTGCGCGGTCCTGCGGTACTTCCGGATCAGTTTGATAAAGAAAATCATCAGCATATGCGTGATAATCCGGTCTGCGTACTCATCCGGATTTAATTCTTCCATATACATATCGAGGATCATATCGAGAATCTCCTCATCATCCTCCGTATGAAACAGAAGGTAGGAGCTGTAGCTTTTCGTATAAACTGAATTGCGCAGGAAGTCTGATACAACATCAGAGCTATGGTGCGTGATCGAAAAAACACGTTCAATAGCCCCCCCACTGATCAGAATTTTGACTGCAATGCTGCCCTTCTCCGCGTATACGGAATGCGGCACATACGGGGAGAGCAGGCAGAGATCTCCCGCCTGCATCAAAAGCTCCTGATGGAAAAGCCGGTGACGGCACACTCCGCGCACGACATAGATCACATCAAAGGAATCATGCATATGCTCGCAGGCCGGAAAACGCCTGCTATGCTTCGTGACGTATACTGTTCTCTTCCCCCCTCCAAATGTCGCAATCGGCAGCAGCAGCGGAGCATCCTGGTAATTCCCCACCCGATCTCTATCCCAGAAAAACGAGGTTCCTTCCTCCTGCCTGTTCAATTCCTCTAACACCATCTCTCGATTCACACCCACACACCTCTTCAACACCTAGTATACTGACAGGATTGATTACACCTCTGCAGCATTGCCTGCGGCTGCTCTTCGGTCCCGTCCGCTCTTTTTTACACCAATTATTCTGTACACTCATCCGCTCTGCTTGACACCGATGATTCTGCTCACATGCTCTGCTTGGCACCGATGATTCTGCTCGCATGCTCTGCTTGACACCGATGAACCTGCTCGCATGCTCTGCTTGGCATCGATGATTCTGCTCGCATGCTCTGCTTGGCACCGATGAACCTGTTCGCTCGTCTGCTCTGCTTAGTACCGGTTATGCTGTTTGGCCTGCCCGCTCCACTTTGCCGCGCTTATCCCGCCAGCCTTTGCTTCAACGCACCGATTGTGTCCTGCTTTGGTTTTCTCACACTCCTCTCTGTCCACAGTTCCCGTATCTCCCGCCGCTGCTGGCTCCGGGCTGTACGCAGAAATATACCGCATGAGAAAAGCAGAATCTTTTGCATCATTTTGCATTATTTTGCACTATAAAAGTTGGGCTCTATAAATGCAATATTACGTATTATAGCACAAAAAAGTGCAAATTTCCAGCAAAAAAATTAAAAATTGATAGTTTTACTTATTAAATCTGGTTGCTGTGCTAAAAGGATTTCGGGTGTATAATAGCAGTAATCCAAAAAGCGGCCAGGGCCGCCAATAAAAGAAAGGGGAGTTGTGTTATGGCTGCTGGCCAGAAAGCAAAAGCAAAACCAAAACCTCGCAAGCAGAAATTCAGCATGGCGCTGATGTGGAAACAGCGCTATCTTCTGCTGATGTCACTTCCGTTCCTCGTGTGGCTGATCATCTTTAAGTATGTGCCACTGTGGGGCTGGACGATGGCATTCCAGGAGGTGAAGCCCGCAACGTTTGCTCTGCCTGTATTTGAGCGAGAATTTGTCGGGTTTGACAACTTTATAAAAGCGTTTAATGACCGTCTGTTTATGCAGACGATGATTAATACCGTCGGCATCAGTATCATCGGACTGATCCTCGGCACTCTGTCGTCGATCCTGTTCGCGGTGCTGCTGAACGAGCTGATTTTCACACGATTCAAAAAGATCACTCAGACCGTTTCCTACCTTCCGCACTTCGTTTCATGGGTTATCATCGCCAGTATCGCGAAGAACTTCTTCAATGACGGCGGTGTCATCGACACGATCTTCGGAACAAACCTCAAGCTGATGAGTACGAACTCCACTAAGATCTGGTTCGTCATCGTGCTGATCGATATCTGGAAGGAAGTCGGCTGGAACGCGATTATCTACCTTTCCGCAATCGCCGGTATCGACCAGGGACTGTATGAAGCCGCAAAGGTGGACGGTGCGAACCGGTTCCAGCGAATCTGGCATGTGACGCTTCCGGGCATCCGCCCGACCATCATCGTCCTTCTGATCATGAGCATCGGAAGCGCGCTGAATGTCGGAATGGAGCGGCAGATGCTTTTGAGCGTACCTGCAGTGCAGGAACACACAATGGTTCTTTCGTGGTTCTCATATGAGCGCGGTATCGGAAGAAATGACTACGGCCTTGGTACTGCCATCGGTATGTTCCAGTCGCTCGTCGGCGTCGTACTGCTGCTGATTGCAAATAAATTTGCTTCGCTCGTCGGCGAAGACAAGCTGATTTAGGGGGTGACGATATGGCCGGAAAGAAAAATCAGGTAATGAAAAAGCAGAAGATCGAGGTTTTCGATATTTTCCTGCTGATCTTCTTCGCGTTCGTGCTGATCGTCACGCTGTACCCGTTCCTGAACGTACTTGCGATCTCCCTGAACGATGCGATTGATACCGTCCGCGATGTAAACTTCATCATCCCGCGTAAGTTCACAATCAAGAACTACATTTATGTTTTCGAGGAGAACAATATCATTCAGCCGTTCGGTATCTCTGTAGCCAGAACGCTGATCGGAACGGTATTCAGCCTGTTCTGCACCTCGATGCTCGCTTACGTGCTGAGCCGGGAAGATTTCTACTTCAATAAGATATTCACAGTTCTCTTTGTCCTGACTATGTATGTCAGCGGCGGACTGATTCCGGAGTACCTGCTGATCAAGCGTACTCTGAACCTCGGCAACAATTTCCTGGTATACATTATTCCGGGTATTATCTGGGTCTACAATGTAATCCTGATGCGTTCCTACATACAGGGGCTGCCGATGGCACTGCAGGAAGCAGCGATGATCGACGGAGCAAACGATCTTCGCATCTGGGCGAAAATCATCGTTCCGCTCTGCAAACCGGTAAACGCGACCGTTGCTCTGTTCTACGCAGTAGGCCAGTGGAATTCCTTCATGGATACGTATCTGTACGCACAGAAGCTTCCGACGCTGCAGTACAAGCTGTACATGATCATGCAGCAGGCCACGCAGAAGGTTGACCCGCATAGTGTCCAGGCGACCGTCGGCAGCACAGTCACACCGCTTGCGGTTCGCATGGCTGTCACGATTATTGCAACCGTCCCGATCCTGATCGTCTATCCGTTCCTGCAGAAGTATTTCGTAGGCGGCATGACACTTGGCGCGGTAAAGAGCTGATTGCAGCTGATACTGTTATTTCCTGGTATCACATTTCTGCGGCTGTGCAGAGCTGCTGATGGTAACTGATATCACTGTTCCCGCGGCTGTGCAGGGACTGCTGATAGTAACTGATATCACGGTTTCTGCGGCTGCGCAGAGCTGCTGATAGTAACTGATATCACTGTTCCCGCGGTTGCGCAGGGGATATGGATATAAATATTTTAATACACCCGTACGATTAAGCATTGATACAAAGGGAGTCTCCGATACTATACGGAGATTCCCTGTATGTGCCGAAAGATGGGCAAAAGAAGGAGGATCTCTATGAAAAAGAGACAGGTAGTAGCTTTCACACTTGGTGTTGCAATGCTTGCAACCGCTATGCCGGCAATCGCATCTGAAGGCGACGTGGTTACGCTCACGTACTTCAACTCCGACGGTAATCAGGAAGATCCGTGGACCAATCCGGTTGCACAGGCTCTGACCGAGGCGACAGGCGCAAAGATCGAGCTGTCCTTCCCGGTAACGACGGACGCAGAGGCAATCGCTCTGATGATCGCAGACGACGAGTATCCGGACATGGTATTCGCAAAGGGCAATGCGACCAGCCTGTACGAAGCAGGTGCTTTCATCGACATGGAGCCGCTGATCGACGAGTTTGGCCCGAACATCAAGGCATTCTACGGCGACGAGTACGAGAAGCTGAGATGGTCCGCTGATGATCCTGGCATCTACCAGCTTTCTTACTATGAGAAAGGCCATTCCGCACTTACGACATCCGGCACCTGCCAGATCCAGTATGCGGCAGTTAAGGAGAATGACTGGAAGTATCCGACCACACTGGATGAGTACGAGGCTCTGATTAAGTCTTATCTGGCAGCACACCCGACAACCGAGGACGGCCAGGAGATGATCGGTATCTCTCTGTCCGCTGCTGACTGGCACTGGTACATCACCCTCAGCAACCCGGCAGGCTTCATCGGCGATGCTTCTCCAGACAACGGCCAGTGGTATGTAGATGCTGACGCATACTGCCACTACAAGCACACCACTGAGAACGAGAGAGAGTACTTCCGTTGGCTGAACCGTATGTACAATGAGGGCATTCTGGACCCGAACTTTGCTACACAGACACACGAGGACTACGTTGCAAAGATTTCCTCCGGCCGTGTTGTTGCAATCATGGACGCTGCATGGGATTTCCAGGAGGCTGAGGCTGTCCTGAAGAATGACGGCAAGTATGAGCAGACCTACTGCGCACTGCCGGTTACTCTGAACGCTGATCAGAAGTGCGCAGCTCTGCAGTACCAGGGCATGGGCGTAGGCTGGGGCGTAGGCATCACGAAGGATTGCGAGAATCCGGAAGCTGCTGTTAAGTTCCTTGACTACATCTGCTCTGAAGAGGGCCAGACTCTGATCCACTGGGGCGTTGAAGGCATCAACTACGAAGTAGATGAGAACGGCAACCGTTACCGCACACAGGAAGAGATCGACAAGAGCAAGACCGATAAGGACTATGCGAAGAATACAGGCGTTGGCTACTACGTAGGAAACGGCTGGCCGCACTACTCCAACGGTGTTCTGGATTCCAACGGACAGCCGTTCACAACGACCACAACCGATACTCTGAAAGCTGAGTACAATGAGATCGAGAAGGAAGCAGTTGCAGCATGGGGCGCTGAGCTTCTTGCAGACATCTTCCCGCAGGCTGACGAGTTCGAGCTTCCTCCGTATTCCGCAATCTGGGCTTACCAGGTTCCGACCGAGCTGAACGACACCATCGCTATCCTCGACGAGATCGCATGGCCGACTCTGATCAGCATCGTTCAGGGCAGCCCGGACGACTTCGACGCAGCTTGGGATGCAATGCAGGAAGAGTTCAAGGCAAATGGTCTTGAGGACGCTGAGGCAGGCATGACCGCATTCATCGCTGAGAAGATCGCTCAGACTCAGAACTAAGAACTGATTCGGACAGATATCCTGTACCGATGACTTAGCAGAATCCATGAGGGTGCCGCAAAATAGCAGAAAGCTACAAGTGATGGCACATGACCACTCGGCCAAGTACCTGAGCTTGTTCCTTAACTGCATTTTGCGGCACCCTCCATAAGAAAATCCACTTCCATTCACGGAAACTTTCGTGAGCCTGGAAGTGGATTTTTTTAAGTTTAACTAACCTCAATCGTCTTCAACACTTTAGCAGGCACACCGCCTACCACAGTCAGCGGAGGTACGTCCCGCGTCACCACTGCGCCAGCCGCCACAACGGCCCAATCTCCGACGGAAACGCCTGGCAGGACTGTGGCGTTCGAGCCGATCCACACATGGTTTCCGATTCGGATGGGCGCATAATGATTCTTCCGTCCGTTCTTTGGGTCAAGGTCATGGTTGACGGTGGCAAGTACGACATTGTGCCCAATCAGTGCGCCGTCCCCGATCGTAATACCGCCCTGATCCTGGAAGCGGCAGCCGGAATTAATAAAGACATCTTTTCCAAAGGTGATATTTTTCCCGAAATCTGCCTGGAACGGAGGGAACAGCCGAAAGGTATCATCTACCGGCTTGCCAATCAGTCTTCCCATGATCGCGCGGATTTCTTCCGGGGTATGATATTGATTGTTCAGCTCCATTCCTATTTGAATCGCTTCCTCACACAATTGCATTGCATAGGCGGCGTGCTCCGGTGTTTCTTCCACGTTTTCTGTAAAAACACGAATTACTTCTTCGACTGTCATACGACATTCATTCCTCCTCAGATTTGATTTTGAACGTTTAAGAGTTGCTGCCAGCTGCTTACTGTTCACAGCCATCTATGAGCAGTATGCGGATCGTCGTACTTACACGTAAGAGACAACATCGCTGCCACAGTAGGCTGTGAAACAGCAACCTCCGCGCCGGTCACAGACAAAAGCAGACATTTACGGCCGCGACAGACGCGAAGCGGCTGGTACCACTCTTCTGTTACTTTCCGTATAAACACTCTGAGGTGCTTCCCGCGGGCGGCTGACTGGCTGCCGGTATCGCCAAACAGAACGGACTTGCGCAAAGCCCATTGGAGCTGTACAGAAGCACCTTTCCTGGCGCGGTTGCCCACGCATAACGCACCTGGCATGGGTCCGGCACCTGCGGTGCAGACACGTATAGTTCCTGCCCCTGGATGACACACCGTGCCGGATAGTAGATCCCGTCCGCACCAGCTACCTCAAACAAGCGCTTATTCTGCCAGCTGCTTTGCGGTTCGCGCTCTGTTTGCTGAAAAATGTTATTCTTCGACTCTGGCTCTGATAACCGAGGCAGATTGATTTTCAGTCCTGGCTCTGGCAACTGAGACAGATCGGTTTTCGGTTCTGGCCCTGCTAACTGAGACAGATCGGTTTTCACTTCTGGCTCTGCCAACTGAGACAGATTGGATTCCCGCTCTGCCAGCAGAAGCTGGTCTCCTTGCTCCATTTCAAAGCTGATACGCACCTGATTCCCCTTTACCTGGCAAGCCGCAGGAACAGGACCTCTCCACATCGTATGTTCTCCATATACGATAGCGCGCAGCGCCAGCACCGCACGGTGAGCTGCTGTCTTTTTATCCAGCGGATGCAGGTCATTGTCCTCGCCAATATCAATATTGACTGTCATAGCTACCTGTTCCAGTTCTCCTGCGTGCCGCTGCGCCTCCCGGATCTGCGGCCATGCATCGCCTTCCGCGATATCCACGCCACAGTTTGGAAGCTGTACAATGATAAACGGAAGATGTTCCTGCTGCCACCTGTCTCTCCAGTCCCAGATCATTCCCTGCAGCAATTCTCCATAATTCTCCGGCCTGCTGTCATTCGACTCGCCCTGATACCACACAACGCCCTTCACCCGGCACGGCAGACACGGAGCTACCATTCCCTGAAAAAGCCCGGTTGGCCTGCGGTTAATAAATTCCTGCTCCGGCGCTGGTCCGCAGACTGCCCGGACCTGATATTCCCACTCGCCCGACAGCAGAATTTCAGGGGCTTTCTCCTTACGTATCGCATCCGTGTCTGAGTCACGCATCCCATACACAGAGAAACACTCTGGACTCTGCTCACATTTTTCATACAGCAGGGCATGTTCTGCCTCCTGACTATGTTTCCCCTGTGTAAGTGCTCCTCGCTGCTCCCGATCATGTTTCTCATGTGCCAGTGGTTTCTCCGTCCTCTGATTACGTTTCTCACGCGCCGCCCCATCGTATGCGCCGCTGCACACATCCTCCCATAGGATCTCATAGGGCTTCCCTACGGTCGCACGGCCTTCACCGTTCCTGCAGACCAGGCGAATCTGAATTTCATTTTCTCCTTCTCTCAGCAGGCCTTCCGGGATCGGATATCGCCTTGGGGGATAGCGGTAGCCAGTCTCTCCGACCAGTACGCCATTGATATAAATGTGATCGCTGTCCGTCAGCGTCCCAAAGCGCAGCACTCCGGCACGGCCCGCGCAACCATCCGGCACATAAAAGGTACGCCGCAGCCAGACGCAGCCGCAGAAATCCACAAGCCCCGCATCCGCTAGCCTTCCCGGTAACGTGATCGGGTGCCAGGTATGATCTGCTGCCGCCTCTTTTCCCCTCATCTGCTTTTCTGAAACTGGCGCTGTTCCTCCCGTCCAGCATACATCTTGTACTGCTCTATCTTCCGTCTGACAGCCTGCAGCCGCTCCTTTTGTCTGCAGCTGCACTTCCGATTCCGAAGCTAACGATTCTATTGCACTCTGGTATTTTTCATCCGCCGCTTTCGCTCTGTCCTGAGTCTCTGGTACAGTTGCGTTCGTTTTCATGCGAATTTCTTCTACTGCAAAGGACGCCTCCTGCCGCAGAATTTCGTCATACCATGCTTTTTCTTCTGCTTCCTTGCACTTCATCAGCTCCCGTCGGAAGGTCGCATCCTGATAGATGCGGCGCAGTTCCAGATATTCCGGCCATGGAGCAAGCCCTTCCCGGCTCATCCATGCCTCCACTGGTGTTCCCCCGAGGCTGAGGTTGATGATTCCAATGGGAATCCCGCGCAGCCCGGCCAGCTCTTTTCCCAGAAAATAAGAAAATGCTGATATCTCGCTCAGATGCTCCGCCCGGCAGTCGCTCCATCCGGCATCCACATGGTCCGTCAGCTCCTCGCAAAAATCAAAATGCTCCTGCACCTTATACAGATGCACTTCGCTGCAGCCGCCCTCCCAGAATTCCTCCGGAAAACGCTCCCGCACACGGCGCATCGGCAGCTCCATATTGGATTGTCCGCCACAGACAAACACATCCCCTACATAAATCCGCCTTACGAGCTGCTCCCCGGTATCCACATTGCAGACGCGCAGCCGGAACGGTCCCCCCGGATGCAGTTCACACAGCTGCGCCTCAAAGCAGCCGCATCCATCTGCCTCAGCCTCCCACATGCGCTGAGACTCCTGCGCAGCTCCGGTTTTCTGCAAATTCTCAGGCTCCCGCAAGCTCCCAGTTCTATGCAATTTCACAGTTCCCTGCACATCTATCGTTCTCTGCAGACATTCCGCTTCCTGCACATCTATCGTTCTCCGCAGACACTCCGTTTCCTGCATGTCTTCCGTTCTCTGCAAGCGCTCAGACTCCTGTCCCGCGTTTTCAAACATAATGCGGACACGTTGTCCCGGTCCGCACCAGCCCCATACTCTCGTCTCGTATCCCTGCTGGAGGACGCACCCGTCCCCCAGCAGTTTCGGCAATCTTAACATTTCTTCATCCTCTTGCTGCAATTCACAGACATATCCGCCCCATCGCGCAGAATGCACCCGTCCTCTTTGGCACGCTTTCCATTCATCCGTGCTAGCAGGCATGTACTTTCTTGCCAGCGCGCGGCCAAACAGCAAGCTTCCTTTAGCCCTTCAGATTCACAGCTTCTTCCAGCCGGAGAATAATACGCTCCACGGTCAGCCCATTTCCTCCAAAGTACAGCTTCAGGTAATGGTTGCTGCCGAACGCGAATCCAATGTCACGCTTCTCCGTCACCGTCTTTCCCTCAGAGCCCTGGACGCTGATCATTGCCTTCAGATTGTTGTCATAATAGATCGCAACCGGAAGCTGCGCCAGCTCTCCGAGATCCGACTTCATCACTAGCGAAATCGAATATTTTCCATGCCGCATCCCGCTGATGCCGAAGGTTTCCTCATGCCCCATCGAAGTATCCATCGCGCTCCCGTCGATCACCAGCTCGTCCTTGTCCTCCGGCATCTGGTAATACGTGATCGGACCCATTGCGTCCTCACTATTCTCCTGCGCTTCCAGCTCCTCCTGGCTGATTCTGCCAAGAATGCGCTGCATTGCAGGGACATTCATAATGAAATTCAGGATATTCTTTGCATTTCGCTGCAGCTCACTGCGCTCAACCCGTCCGTCCAGAAGCTGCGCCTTCACATTATCCTGCGCAAAATCCGATGCATCCTGTGTGACCATGAAAACATCATTCTGCGCGCGTACCATCGGCGCATGATTCTGACGGTCAGACGGCTGTCCCTCGTCATTCGCAACCGCCCACCAGTCTGTCATTACGATACCAGTAAAGCCCCACTCCTTGCGCAGAATCGTCGTATTCAGATCATAGCTTCCCGCAGTCCAGATCCCGTTCACCGCACCATAGGTCGTCATCACAGAACGAGCCTTTCCCTCTTTCACCGCGATTTCAAAGCCCTTCAGATAGATTTCCCGAAGCGCGCGCTCAGAGATCACAGAATCGATCTGGTGACGGCGCATCTCCTGATTGTTGCCGCAGAAATGCTTGATCGTCCCGGTCACGCCGGACTCCTCCATGCCGCGCACCTGCGCCGCCGCCATCTTTCCGGTCAGCAGCGGGTCCTCGGAAATGTACTCAAAATTGCGCCCGTTCAGCGGGTGGCGGTGAATATTCATGCCAGGCCCGAGCAAGGTGTCAATCCGGTTCTTCCGAAGCTCGCGGCCTTCCATCTGATACAGTTCCTCCACCAGCGGCAGGTTAAACGTGCAGCCAAGCAGCGTGCCGTTCGGCATGGAAAACGCTTTTGTTCCGCAGTCCATCCGGATACCACTCGGCCCGTCTGAGCAGCACGCCGCCGGAATCCCAAAGTGCACCAGAGAATCGCTGACGCCGCCGAAGGCTGCGGCCGTTCCCGGTGTCACGCGCGGGCTGCACATCCCCTCGCCGTGGAACATCGCAATCAAATCTTCGTCTGAGAGCTGCGCCACAAAGGTGTCAAGAGAAATTTTTCCATCTACAACATCGCCAAGCACATAGCCCTGATCCCCGGTATACGGGATTTCCTTCGGCATTCCTGCAAGACGGCGCTCTGCCGGATCTGCCGTCCGCAGCGGCACCGGCTCCATGCACAAGGTATAAGCTGATGAGCAGGTATTCGCAGCGTGCTGTGCCTCTGCTGCACATGCTTTTGCCGCAGCCGCAGTGTCAGCAGCTCCTGCCGTTGCCGCACATACATCTGCCTCAGCTTCCGCACACGCTGCCACCGGCCTCATCCGCTCAAATGCCTGCGTCGGCGCATATGCCTCCTGCAGACGCTCTACGATACGAAATTCCTCCTCAAAGCTTCCGATCAGCGCTGCACTGCGGACATCCGCGCCCGCATAGACGTGATAAGTTCCTGCCTCCAGCACCCAGCACGATTTCGCGCCCGCCGCGCCGCCATCGTCATAGGAAGCAATCGTATATTTCGGCACCTCGACCCGCACGGTTTCCTCGCTGCCCGGGGCGATCACACCCGTCTTCGCAAATCCCGCCAGTACGCGCGACGGCTTGCCCAGTTTCCCCTGCGGCGCTTCTACATAAACCTGCACGACCTCCTTGCCCGCGCAGCTTCCCGTATTTGCCACCACAGCCTCTGCCACAAACGCATCCTCCGTCACTTCCAGAAGCTGCGCCTTTGTCTCAAATGTCGTATACGACAAACCATATCCGAACGGATACAGCACCTTCTCCTTTGCAAAAGTCTCAAAGTAACGGTAGCCCACGTAGATGTCTTCCTTATAGAAATTGCGCTCCGGATCCCCGAAATCCGCGTCTGAAGGATAATCGGAAATGCTGCGCGCAATCGTATCCGTCAGACGGCCGCACGGATTCACCCGCCCGGTCAGCACATCACAAACGCCATTTCCACCCTCCTGGCCGCCCTGCCATGCATAGAGCACCGCTGCCGGATGGCATTCCTCCACCCAGGTCATATCCACAATATTCCCGACATTTAAGACTACTACCGTGCGCGCAAACCGGGCGCTCACCTTCGTGATCAGTTCCTTCTCGGTATCGGTCAGCAGATAGCTGCCCGGATCTGCCGAATTATCCTGATCCTCGCCTGCAGTCCTTCCGATGATCACGACCGCTGCATCCGAACCTTCCGCCGCTGCAAGCAGTTCCTCCGTCACCGGCATCTCCTTCTGCGACCACGGCACCTGTCCCCAGCCTCTGCCACCATCGTAAGGATTCTTCTCAATCCAGTCAGCATAAATCTGCTCCACCCTGGCATTTACCGTGAGATCCGGCTCCTCCTTCAGCGCATCCAGAATACTTACTACATACCGCGTATTCACCATTCCACCGGAGCCAAGCCCGCTCTTATAATAGTGGAATGCGATCCGCCCAAATACCGCAATTCGGTCGCCCGCATGAAGCGGAAGTGTCTCATTTTCATTTTTCAAAAGCACACAGCCCTCCGCAGCCGCCTGCCGCGCGATACGCGCGTATTCCTTCAAATCTAATGTATAATCCATTCGTTTCTCCTTTATAAATCATCAATTTAACTATTTTGTTTATGTCATTGCTGATAAATGCCTGATTACCTGCTCACTTCACATTTGTAAATGCTTAAAAGTGCGGCGTCGACACACAAAACCCGGCATCACACATTTCAACTGTATCAGACTCCATTGCCGTATACTGTGATTTACTTGCATGCCAACTCATACTCTACGTGATAATCTCCCGCCTCTGCCACGCAGATGCCATTCTCGACATGCGCAAACAGCGGATTCGCCTTATCCTGGAAAATCTCCTCCGATGCACCCGGCAGCACAACCTTTGCCCGCCCGCCGAACGGCACAGAGAAATCCAGTGCGATATGATTTTTCTCATCGCCGGACAATTCCCACGCGCTGCGGTACACCCCGGTCGCGGAATCATACTGCGCAGCCGCAGACCCAAGCTCCCGGTTCGGAATCGGCGCAAGCCGCACCTCCCGGAACCCAGGCGCCGTCTCCTCACCGGAGATTCCTGCTACATGGCGGTACATCCACTCCACAATGGACCCATACGAGTAATGGTTCAGGCTGTTCATTCCAGTGCTTGAGATACTTCCGTCATCCAGCACGCTGTTCCAGCGCTCCCAGACTGTCGTTGCCCCTAACAGTACCTCGTGGAGCCAGCCCGGGAATTCCTCATTCAGCAGCAGATGATATGCCAGATCACTCATGCCATTTTCCGTGAGCACATTGCCAAGAAGCGGCGTGCCGACAAAGCCGGTCTTCAGCTTATTTCCGCATTTTTCAAACAACGCGCGGAGCATCTGGCGGGTCAGCTCCACATTCTCAGACAAATGATACTTCAGGGTCAGAATCAATGCCGTCTGTGTCTTGATGCAGCAACGGCCTGTCACGCTGTAATACTCCCGCTTCACCTCTGCGAACTGCTCCGCAGCAAGGCGCGCATATTCCGCCGCATCCTCTTCATAGCCCAGCACGGTAGCTGCCTTTGACACCAGCTCTGCGCTTGCCGCGTAGTAGACGTTCGCGATAAATTCCTCATCTGTGCCGCCGAGCACCTCGTCGATCTTTCCGCTCGGATTGTCCAGCGCCAGCCAGTCGCCAAAATGGAAGATGTAGCGCCAGCCGTGATTGTCCCCGTCCACACGCTTCACATAGTCAACCCAGGCTTTCATGCTCGCATACTGATCCTTCAGAATGCTCTTGTCCCCGTAAAAATTGTACATGGCCCACGGCATAATGCAGGCCGCATCGCCCCAGACACAGGCACTCGTGTTTTTCCCCGCAGCAGGTACAACGATCGGTACCATGCCGTCCGCTCCGAGCTGCTCCTGATACATATCATACAAATATTTTGCATAGAATGCATAGGCGTCCTGCAGATACAGCGCCGTCGGTGTAAACACCTGCGCGTCACCGGTCCAGCCCATGCGCTCGTCACGCTGCGGGCAGTCGGTCGGCACGTCGAGGAAATTGCTCTTCAGGCCCCAGCGCACATTGGAAAGCAGCTGATTCACCAGCGCATGCCCGGTCTGGAGTGTGCCGGTCTCCGGGATCTCACTGTAGAGCGCCAGCCCGGTGAAATCCTCCTTCGCCAGTTTTGGCATTCCCTCAATTTTCACATAGCGGTAGCCGTACCAGGTAAAATGCGGGACAATCTCTGTCTCTGTGCCATCGCTGACATAAATATATTCTGATTTCGCAGAGCGCAGATTGTCATTGTAGAAATTGCCGCCCTGCAGGACTTCTCCGGTCTGCACGCGGACAGTTGCTCCCGCCGGCACATCGTGGATGCGCAGCCGGAAGATGCCTGCAAATTCCTGCCCCATATCCAATACCAGCTCTCCGGCAGGTGTATGCAGCAGCTCAACCGGAGCGAACGTTTCGTGCACCGTCACCGGCGTACTCATGCGCTCGGTCAGCACCCCGGAGGGAGCGTCACACAGATACACCGTGTCGGATGCATCGGCACCGCGCATATCTGCATCGCCCGACATTGACCGCATACCAGCGCCGCTCATGCCTGCCTCTCCTGACATTGCCTGCTCACTCGCGCCGCTCATGCCTGCCTCTCCTGACATTGCCTGCTCACTCGCGCCGCTCATGCCTGTCTCTCCTGACATTGCCTGCTCACTCGCACCGCTTATGCCTGTCTCGCATGACGCTTCCGGCGTGTGCTCTGAGTTTCCAGGCTCCGCCAGCGTATCATCCCGGTGCTCTCCATCGTACAGACTTGAAAACGTAATCCGGCTTCGGCGGACCGTCCAGCTCTCGTCCGTTCCGATGACCTCCTCTGTACCATCCGTATACTGCAGGCGCAGCTCCGCGATCAGCCTCCACTCATCTCCGTAGCAGCCCTTTTCCTCAAATACATCAAATCCAAACCGGCCCTTATACCAGCCGTTGCCCAGCAGCACGGAGAGAACGCCCGCCCGCTGCAGCTGCTGCGTCACGTCATACGTCTGATACTGGAGCCATCGATTATAATTGTTGCTGTAAGGCGTGAAATATTCATCACTGATCCGCTCCATGGCGCCGCCTGCGTACGGCTGCGCGCTTTCGCCAGCTTTTACCCCTGCGCATGACTGTGCGCCCTCAAAGGATTTCACTTGTGCACACGTTTTTGAATTCTCACCAAATTTTGCCTCTGCGCATGCCGGGCCTTCACCGGACCTGTTCCCTGCACCCTGCTGCTCATCTTCATCTGCCGTATAATATGCCTCATACAGCCCAAGCCCGCAGATATACAGCCGCGCAGACGCTACCTCCTTTTTCGGCTCGATCCGCTTTTCCAGATATGGATGGCGCGGATTCACCGAGTCACAGGAAATCCAGCAGCCTTCCCATTTCTCATCCCGCTTGCCTGTCTCGAACCACTGCACGCCGCTCTCCGCCGTCTCCTGCGCGTCACTCTTTACCGTCACAGTCCAATAGTACCGGGTGCGCGGTGCAAGCTTCACCGGAAGCTCCCAGCCAAGGCTGTCTGCCTTCATATCAAACCCGGTGTCCAGCAAAATCTGCCGCATCTCCTCATCCGCCGCCACGACAATCCGCGCGGCCTCCTGGTGCTTTCCTGCGGCCTCCTTTACCTTCCACGAAAACACCGTCCGCTCCATCCGGTACCCCAACGGATTTGTCAGGTGATTCACCTTTGCGTCATATATCAGCATTTCTTTACTCCTCCAATTGCAGTTCTAATGGTCCCTGCCTCAGTGCTGTATCTCCCCGTGCATCAGTTCCTCCGGCACTGGCAGTCCTTCCAGCAGCGCAACCAGCTCATGATCTACATTGTGACGCACTTCGCAGGTCTCATCGAGAATCATCACAGCCTCGTCCCCGGCACTGCAGGCGGGCCATGTCACGCCCTCGATTTCCGGCTTCCCGGTCCGCGCGAACTGAATCCATGCGCCAAAGATGTTCTCCTGCAGCTGTTCTGTCTTCTCATCCTTATTGCAGACAGGCACCTTGTCAATGTTGTGGAAGACAAACGGAATCTCCGAACAGTGCCACGCAATCTTCCCGTCGTGCAATGGGAAGGTATACGTAAACTGATACGAGTACGTCTGAGAGGACGGCGTCTTCGCGCGCTCCTCGATGAACCGGATCGTCGGTGCACGAAACAGCGTGTCCACCGCCAGAGCCTCCACCGGAAGCTTGTCCGGATATGCCTGCACGAACAGCTCCTTCACACGTTCCGCCGCTTCTCCGTACCGCTTCTGCAGAAGTGCATCCGTCTGCGCAGCAGTCAGGTCCTGCTTGCCCGGAATCGGCGGCCAAAAATCAAATTCGCCCAGCACCGTGCCGATCAGCAGCGGAATCTCCTTTGCGTGCGCACGGAACCCATGACGCACCGGATTCCCGGCGTACAGCTCTCCCATATGCGGCGAGCCTCCGACATAGCCTCCCTGCGCCTGAACAGCCGGAGCCGCCTGATTATACAGCTCCGCGAGCTTTGCATATGGCAGTGTCTCCAGTATCTTCACATCCGGCACCGCACTGCCGGATTGTCCCGATGTTTCTGCGTTCTTCTTTTTCGTGTTTTGCCCTGCGGTATCCATCCCTTCTGCATCATCAAGCCCTTGTTTCTTCTCTTCCTGCACAGCCGCTGCCGCTTCCCCGGAATTTTTCAGCAGCTTCAGCATCTGCTCTACGATCTGCGTACCATCCTGGCCTTCTACGTCATCCATCATGCCGTACACGCCGCTCTGGATGATTCCCTTGTGGAACAGCCCGTCCGCCTCCGCCATCTGCATCAGCGTCCAGACCTTCGCGCCGCCGCCGGACTGTCCAAAGATAGTCACATTGTCCGGATCTCCGCCGAAGCCGGCAATATTCTCCTGCACCCATTGAAGCGCCGCTATCATATCCAGATTGCCGACATTCGCAGAGTCCTTATATTCCTCACCGAACGGCGACAGATCCAGATAGCCCAGCACATTCAGCCGGTGGTTCAGCGATACGACCACGACATCCCCGTACCGGCTCATATTTTCTCCGTCATATGCCAGCTGCTCAATCGAGGATCCCGCGAAAAATCCGCCCCCGTGCAGCCACACCATGACCGGCTTCTTCGCTTCCCGGTCGATGCTCTGCGTCCAGATATTCAGATACTGGCAGTGTTCATCCATCGGCCAGTACATATGCGGCACCATCAACTCGCCGCCCGGCGTGTCCTGCTGCAGCAGCGGGCAGACCATCCCGTAGGACTGCGCATCCTTCACGCCCTCCCACGGCTCCACCTTTTCCGGTCTGCGGAACCGCTTCGCATCCGCATATTTGATTCCCTTAAAAATAAACGTCCCGTTCCAGACATATCCCCGCAGCTTGCCGGCTTCCGTCTGCACGACCGGATAGTCCTTCCTGCATACAAAACTGTTCATGTAAAATCCCCCTCCAGTCTATTTCCTGATCCTATCCCTATATCCACAATAACATAGCAACATACGGAACCAGCAGATATTCTCTCAGCACCGGATGAAATGCTCCTTGCCAGTGTGCTCCCGCATTCCCAGAAGAGTGTTGCAAAACGCAATTAAACCGCAAATTCAGGCACTTAACCAATTGGCCATATCCCATAGCTTGTAGGTTTCGGCAGTTTTGCAGCACCCTCTTCGCCAATCACTCCGTCAGATATGTTACACGGACACTCCTGTCATGCCTGATAGCAGACCTTCCCCTCAATCACCGTATAAAGAATCTGCGTATCGGAGATCATCGGATTGCCGTCCGCGATCACAACATCGCCGTCCTTGCCCACTTCCAGGGAGCCAACCCGGTCCTCCACGCCAAGATGCTTCGCCGGATTGATCGTGATCGCCTGCAGCGCCGCAAATTCATCCATGCCGCTCTTCACTGCCAGCCCCGCACACAGCGGAAGATACTGCTGCGGAATCACCGGAGAGTCTGTGATAATCGAAACACGGCACCCAGCCTTTGCCAGCACGCCCGGCGTCTGAAAACTCTTATTTTTCAGCTCAATCTTCGTCGCATGTCCGAAGCTCGGCCCAACACATACCGGATAGCCCTCCGCCGCCAGCTCATCCGCGATCAGAGAGCCGTCCGTGCAGTGCTCCAGTGTCAGCTTCACGCCAAACTCCTTCGCGATCCGGATCGCAGTAAAGATATCATTTGCCTGATGCGCATGCGCCTTCAACGGGATCTCGCCATCCAGCACCGGGATCAGCGCTTCCAGCTTCGCATTGTACTTCGGGCGGTCCTTCGCCGTCTTTGCCTCTGCAAGCTGTGCCCGGTACTCCTGCGCCTCCCGCAGCGTCACACGCAGCTTCGCAGCGGTCGACATCCGGGAATAGTTATTCTTGTCGCGATAGCAGCGCTTCGGGTTCTCGCCAAACGCACACTTCATCGCCACCGGGAACTTCACGATCATGTCGTCCACGCGCTTACCATCGGTCTTGAGCGCTGCAAACATTCCGCCAAGTACATTCGCGCTGCCTGGGCCGGTGCCTACACAGGTCACTCCGCCCTCGCGCGCCAGCGCAAACGTCTCATCCTGCGGATTCACCGCATCGATCACACGCAGCTCCGGAGTCAGGATCTCCGTCATCTCATTGCAGTCGTCCCCCTCAAAGCCCATCGCATATCCGTCCACGCCGATATGGCAGTGCGCTTCTACAAATCCCGGATAGACCTGCTTCCCGGAGGCATCGATCACTTCCAGCTCCCCGTCCGTATCCGGTACAGAGATGCCCGGTGCAATCTGCGCAATCTTCCCGTCCGCGACCAGGATATCCGCCTGGTACGCTTCCTCATGGATCGCATCGTGAATCCATCCATTCTGAATCAGTAATTTCCTCATCACAAACTTCCTCCTCTGTCGTAATATGATAAAATCAGCCCTTTTGTGTGTCTTTACCGTTCAGGCTTTATTACAATTATACTGATTGCCCACGGCACATGCAAGCAAATAATCACGTTTCAAACAAATAGAGAGTGTTACAAAACACAGTTAAGATGCAGGCTCTGGCGCTGACCGGTTGACGGTTTCCCAAAGCTTACGACTTTCTGCAGTTTTGCAACACCCTCTTGTTTTGTTGTCTGGAGCCTTACCGCTAATCCGGATAAACCGGTACTCCAAGCTTGCCATTCTGCGCAGGATTTCGTCTGTAAGTGTCTAATTGAATTCGTATCGCTCCAACATATAGAAAACTACTCACACGCAATATACACATCCATGCTCTCCCCATCTGTCTCAAAGCATGGAATCAAATCCTTCTCCTTCCATTTGTGCTCCAGCCCATTCAGCCGCATATACTCCATCAGCGTCTTGTAGGCATTCGGGATCGTTACAAATGGATTGGAAAACGGATCCTCAATGTGTATCGCCGCGTATTTATGAGCCTTCTGCTCATGGATTTCCAGGTTCGGCGGGGTAAGCCCTTCCGGCAGGATCCACGCCGCCGCATAGCCGTGCATATTGTACACATTGATCTGTTCCTGCGACAGACACGGAAAATCCCAACCGATAATCCTGGGGTTCTCCACTCCATTTTGGCGGGCATATTTCATTACCCGGTCAATGCTGTCTCCCTCCGGATCAGAGCTGACCACGATGTGCGTGACGTAACGAAAGGCAGGAACCAGCTCTACCCGCAGGTTCGAATACGCGCCGTCACACGCGTTCATTTCCTCCCGAAACAGATTGTCCAATGTGCAGCTGAACAGCCTGCACAGCTCAATCGCTTTCTCGATCTCCGGCTGAGCCGCATCCAGCTCCCATTTCGAAATCGTCTGACGGCTCACGTTTAGCTTTTCTGCAAGTGTTTCCTGTGTCATATCCCCGCTCAGGCGGCGCAGATACTGTAGATTTTTTCCGAAACTCATAGCAATACATCCTTTCTGCTGTGTATAGTATCAATACAATCACAGTTCAACCGCAGACAGGAACTGTATAGCAGTGGATAGAAACTGTGAAAAATTCGATCGCTTTCTGCGTGAAAACAGCGAACTATTGCAGGAAGGAATTGTTCACAGCCCCGTGTCTGCGGCTTGCATGGCGCCCTGCCTGAACCGTAACTCGATATACAGAGTATAACATCCAGCCATAAAATCTGACACCACCCATGGTACGCGATTTCCTTTTTTAGCGCAACTGCAGGTTGCCAATCATTTACAGGTATCTACCGGAAACTGCACCACAATCGACAGCCTCCCATCCGCATATCCAGCTTCAATCCGGCCTCCCGTGCGCTCGGTCAGTTGTTTCGCGATAGAAAGCCCCAGATCACGTTTTCCTGTCCTTCCCTCAAAACAGCAGCAACTTCAAAATACGTGTTGCATAATAATTCTTAACGCTATACAGATTTTTCTTCTCTGCACAGACATAACGCCAGCAGCGCCGCTGTCACCGCGCCGCTCAGCTTTCCGCCCAGCAAGGCGCCCAGCATTTCCGGCTCTGTACTGATCGTGAACCCTATATGAGCAGCCAGAAGACTCGCTCCGCTCACCAGAAAGGCGGCATTGACCACCTTGCCCCGCTCATCCATATCCTGATACATCGTAATTGCCGGAATCGCACTGACAATCCCTACCAGCATTCCGGTCATACTTTCCGGTTTCATCTGCAGCCGTTTCCCGAGTCTGGCAAACGGCGCTCTCAGCCTGCGCTGCAGAAATTCTGCCGCGGGAAGGCTTCCCAGCATAACGACACCTATAGAGGAAACAACGCTCATCGCCTCCTCCACAGGCGCCATCCCCTTCACCGGATTCCACCCGCACATCGATTCCACCACCGCCAGCACTAATCCAATCGTCACCACCGCACGGATCCCATCTGCAAACATACAAAAGCCCCGGATCATTTTGTCCGGAAACTTCCACAGACCAACAAGCAGAGCAAGCGCAAGGACGAATACTGGAAGATTCTGGTGGATGCATGCCAGAAAAGGAATGCCTGCAATCACTCCGCCCACGATCAGTCCCACCGGCATCGTGATCAGGCCGATCATGATACCTCTCGCAAAGCAGCCCCGCTCCTCCTTTTTGATCATTCCCATCCCCACAGGAATCGTAAATACAATCGTACATCCGAAAATCGCCGCCGCCACGATCCCCGCATAGCTCCCGATCAGACGGTCCCCGGCAAGCTCCTGCGCAAGCGGATACCCGCCCATATCGATCGCCAGCAGGCTGCCAAACATCGCCGGGTCTACTCCTATTGCCTCATAAAATGGAACGACGACTCTGCCCAGCACATCCGCCAAAACAGGGGCAAGGCAGATCATTCCTGCCATGGACAACGCCGTAGGACCCAGAAAAAGAAAGCCCTCCTCAAATTTTTCTCCATACCCATGCTTATTGCCCCTGATCCGGTCGATTCCCCCAGCCACAGCTCCAATCGCCATAATCAGCATCAGTACACGATTCATAGCCCACTCCTCATAAATACTCTATTTTCTACAGCAAACCTTATCATACGGCCAGCACTTTACACTGACTTGTTTCCCTGAAAATGCAATTCCATAGGAAGTAATTCTTTCTATACTGCCTTACCATTATTTGCAAAGTAATTCAGCACCGACCATGGATTGTAGATTTCCTGGTTTTTTATCTTGTTTTCGGGAAAGCCAGGAGCTTTCTCACCCGACCCTCCAGGTGCTTCTCGATGGCCTGCAAATGTTCTTCCGGCAGGTTGATGCTGGAGTGCCGTTTAAACCGGAACCCGATCATGCGCCGGAGCAGTTAAAGGCAGAAGATTGGCCTGCTCCTTGCCAGCTCCGCCTGGGAAATCCCCTGCTCCAGACGTGCCTCTACAAGCTGACCTATCATTTTTTGTCGCTGCCGCAGTTCATCCATGTTGTCACCTCACTGTTCCGATGTTACCATATAGACTAACATTTCGCAAGAGAAGGGTAGGGTAATGCACAAAATCTCCGCTTCGGTCAGTGCGAAATGCCTGTTTTGCATTCTATAAAAGAGAAAGAGCCGAATTCGCACAGAAAACCAATGATTGACATTAAAATTTTTACCTATTACAATAGTGTCTGGTCTATATGAGAATTTAAAAGAAATGAGGTATTTTTATGGCAAAAGAAACACTTAACTCTACTGGTACTACCCCACAGGAAAACAAGATGGGTACGATGCCGGTTCCGAAGCTTCTGTTCACGATGTCCCTGCCCATGATCATTTCCATGCTCGTGCAGGCGCTCTACAATGTAGTGGACAGCATCTTCGTATCCCAGATCAACGAGAACGCGCTGACCGCCGTCTCCCTCGCCTTCCCTATCCAGAACCTGATGATCGCAGTGGCATCCGGAACGGGCGTCGGTGTCAACGCACTGCTTTCCCGCAGCCTTGGCGAGAAAAATTATGACAGGGTAAATAAGACAGCAAACAACAGCGTGCTGCTGACCATCGCAAGCTACCTGGTCTTCGCCCTCATCGGCCTCTTCGGCTCACGGGCGTTTTTTGCTGCGCAGACCAGTGACCCGCAGATTCTGGAGTACGGCACACAGTACATGTCCATCGTCTGCATCCTGTCGTTCGGCGTATTTATGCAGGTCAACATGGAACGTCTTCTGCAGTCCACCGGGCTCACCTTTTACAACATGATCACACAGGGGACCGGCGCTATCATCAATATCATCATGGACCCGATCCTGATCTTCGGCTACTTCGGCCTGCCCAAAATGGGCGTAGCGGGGGCTGCCGCCGCGACGGTGTTTGGCCAGATCGTTGCCATGGCGCTCGGAATTTATTTCAACTCCCGCAAAAATACAGAGATTCACCTGAGCTTCCGGCAAATGCGGTTTGACGGAAAAACTGTGAAGGATATCTACGGAGTTGGCATTCCATCCATCCTGATGATGTCCATCGGCTCCGTGATGACCTTCGGCATGAACAAGATCCTGCTGATGTTCTCCTCCACGGCGGCTGCAGTGTTCGGTGTATACTTCAAGCTCCAGAGCTTCTTCTTCATGCCTACCTTCGGTCTGAACAACGGCATGGTGCCGATCGTTGCCTACAATTACGGTGCGCGAAACAAAAAGCGCATTACCCACACGATCAAGCTGAGCTGCGGCGCTGCATTTGTCATGATGCTGCTCGGCATCGCGGCCTTCAATCTGATACCGGATAAGCTTCTGATGCTGTTCAATGCCTCGGACGACATGCTGGAAATCGGCTGCAATGCGCTGCGCGTCATCAGCATCAGCTATATTTTCGCTGGCTTCTGCATCGTGATGGGCTCCGTGTTCCAGGCACTGGGGAACGGCGTCTACAGCCTGATCGTCTCCGTATGCCGCCAGCTCTGCGTCCTGCTCCCCGCCGCGTACATTCTCGCGATGGCAGCCGGACTCCACGCCGTGTGGTGGTCCTTCCCGATCGCGGAAATCGCTTCCATCGTGCTGTCACTGTTCTTTATGAAGCGGATCTATGATCAGAAGATTAAGCCATTGTAAAGATATTCCAACCAGCTCGTTTACAAAAGGCTGTGCTTCCATTTTTAAGTCCCCATTCAACCACAGACAGAAGCTGCACAGCAACGATCTATGTTTATTGAATAAGGATGGAAACAAGATGAAAAAACAAATAATTTTACGCTGGGCATGCCTCTGTCTGGCACTGCTGCTCTGCCTCCTGTCTGTCCCGCTTCCCGGAACCGCGCATGTCCTCGCTGCAAAGCAGACAACGGCAGAAACCGCTTCTAAAAAGCAGTCCTCTGACACAACAGTGTCCGCATCCAATAACCAGACATCCGGCACAGCAACGTACGCATCCAATAAACAGACATCCAGCGCGAAGAAAGCCACCACGCCGAAAAATATCCTGAAAAAGGAAAAAGGAAAGCTGTATTACTACAACGGCAAAGGCAAACGGATCCAAAACTGCTGGAAGACCATCAAGAAAAAGCGCTATTATTTTCAGGCTGACGGCTCTGCTGCCGTCGGCTGCGTCAAAATCGGGAAGACACGTTACCTCTTTTCCAAAAAAGGGGTGCTTCTGAAGAATGGATTTCATAAGGTTCTCGGCAAAACTTACTACGCGGATTCCAAAGGGATCGCCGCCACCGGTTGGAGGACCATCGGTTCCAACCGCTACCATTTTCTGAAAAACGGGGTCATGCAGACCGGCTGGTATCACGTTGGAGCAAAGTCCTGGTATTTTTCTAAGAAAAACGGCGCCATGCTCACCGGCTGGCATAAGATCAGCAACAAATCCTATTACTTCGGCAGCGACGGCAAACTGGCGAAGGATACCTGGATCGGCACACAGTACGTCGATAAAAGCGGCGTCTGTGTTCCATCAAAAAAATCGAAGCTTCTCTCTCTGAAGACGAAGCTAAATTCCACCCTGCGCAGCTACAGCGGGTCATGGTCGGTCTATGTCAAAAATCTTGACACCAATGAATCGTTCAGCATCAACAATCATCCGGTGTACGCCGCAAGCCTGATTAAGCTCTATGCACTGGGGGCAGCCTACGAGCAAATCGGACAAAAAAAGTTCAGCGAGTCCTCAGTCAAAGACACGCTGAACAGCATGATTACGGTCAGCAGCAACGACGCCTTCAACACCACGGTCCGCAAGATCGGGACGACCTATATCAACACCTGGTGCCGTGCGAACGGTTACAATGACACCACGCAGTGCCATGGTTTGTCTCCAAGCGGCAACAATTATGGGCTGCGCACCAGCAGCGGATCAAACAAAACCTCTGTCGAAGACTGCGGAAAATTCCTGGAGAGCGTGTACCGCGGGACGTGCGTCTCCAGCTCTGCCTCCTCGAAAATGCTCTCCATGCTGAAACGCCAGACGCGGCGGAGCAAAATCCCGGCAGGCGTCCCAAGCGGAGTTACCGTCGCCAATAAGACCGGCGAAACTGATGATTACACCCACGATGCCGCCATCGTCTACTCCAAGGGGGCAGACTATATCCTCTGCGTGATGGGATATGCGCCGGGTAACGCATGGTCTGCGGCGTCACGGATTCCAACCATCTCGCGTACTGTCTATAACTTCTTTAACTGACTGCCCGCCGGCAAACGATAAGCCTCCTTACGCGGCTCCCTTTGTACTCTTCCGGGTACTCTGGCCGGATGCGTACTGGAATTCGCGAAGCTTGTGCTTCGCCTCCTCGGACAGTGCAGTCGGCACCTGGATCTGTACGGTGACGTACTGGTCGCCGTGCACGGACGGATCCTTCACAGACACGATTCCTTTTCCCTTCAGTCGTATCCGGGTACCGGACTGTGTGCCCTCGCGGATCCGGCAGACGACATTTCCATAGAGTGTCTTTACCACAGCCTCACCGCCAAGCACTGCGGTCACAAACGGAATCTCCTCGGTTGTATAAACATCCATCCCCTGCCGCACATATCCCGGCTTCTCCTGAACCGTCACGCGCAGCAACAGATCACCTGGCTCTCCGCCGCCCGCACCCGGCATCCCTTTGCCGCGCAGCCGGATACTCTTTCCTGTGTCGATCCCTGCGGGAATGTGCACCTGCAGGATGCAGCCAGCCACACCATCCGCCTGCGGCAGCGTAACCCTCTTATCACATCCGAACGCCGCCTCGTCGAAGCTGACCGTCACCTCCGCCTGCAGATCCTGGCCACGCCCGCGGAAATCGAAACCTCCCGCACCGTGGTTGTCATAAGCTCCACCATAGAATCCGCCATCATAAAATCTCCCGCCGAACATCTCCTTCAGAATATCATCCATATCGCCGCCCTCAAAGTGATATTCCGTGTAAGTACCGTCTGGTCCGGCTGACGTTCTGTATGCCGCTCCGGCACCGCCAAACGGATTCCGATATGTCCTGCCGCCAGCGTAGCCCCGTCCAAATGGATCCTGATATGTCCTGCCTCCGGCTCCATAGGCTCCTGCACCGGCCCGCCCGAACGGATCCTGATATGAACCCTGCTCCGCTCCCATGCTGCCGTCGAACGCCGCAAAGCCGAACTGATCATACAGCTTCCGCTTCTCCGGATCGTTCAGGATCGTGTAAGCTTCCGTAATTTCCTTAAATTTCTGCTCCGCACCCGCAGCTCCGGCATTTGCATCCGGATGATACTTCTTCGCCAGCTTCCGGTATGCCTTTTTAATTGATGCCTCATCGGCCTCTCTTTTCACTCCCAGCACTTCATAATAATCTTTCTTTGCTGTCATAGTCGTCACCTTCTATATATATTTCGTATCTGAGATATTCATCATTATAATTGTTCTATCGATACTATAACAGCTATAATTGAAAACGTCAACCCTTTCTGTTTCTATTCTGCATTTTATTTCCAGTTATTTGAAATAAAGATTGCTGCGACTGCCTGCGCAATTCTCCTGTCTATTTACAGTTGCCGCTCACGAATAGCCGTGAACATTAACTATTTGCACACAAACTGTACCACCTGCAACACGGTCACGACCTCCAGCACACCCGCTGCAAGGATCAGCTCCCGGTCGATACCTCTTCGAAGCCGGAGCAAATGATTTCGGAATATGAGCAATACCAGGACAAAAAACGGAAGAAAATAGCGCCCCTGCACCCCGGTGATAAAGTTGATCGTAACCGGAGTCCATGCGAGCAGCATAGACAGCTCGATCAGGCAAAAGGAGCCGACGGAAACTACGCCGAACAGAACCTTTTCCTTGCATCGCGGAATCCGTTCCTGCTCTGTGCCAGGACAGGAAGCTAAAACAACCAGCACAAACCCCGTCACCACAGACCAGGTAATATTGACCTCCCGCCAGCCCAGATTGCCGCCGAACAGATTCCGAAGGTAGGAGTCTCCCTGCCGATAAAAGGTATTTACGAACATTCCAATAAACCGATGGGGGTATCTCAGCAGATACCCAAAGGTATAGATCTCACTGTTCGCAGAGCCGCCGACCAGACTTCCCTGCTCGGCAAGCAGACGGCCGAGCGTGGACGCCAGATTGTTTGATAGAAAGGCCAGCACCGGAATCGCCATGAGCAGCAGCCCCCAGCGAAGCTTCTGCGCCTGCTTCTCAGAGCCGATAAACAGCCCCTTTTGCTGCTCCTCAGAACCAGCAGGCAACCCCGCCTGACAATGCTTCTTCCGCTTTACACCCGATCTTAGCAGCAACAGAAGCGGCAGCACCGCCAGAGGAAGATACACGCCCCCCTTGACGGTCGTCATCATGCAGCCTGTCGCCATCGCCACCACAGCACGGCTGTTTTTCACCGGGCCATCCTCATAAGCGATGGCAAGCACACTGCTCACAAAAAGGAATGCCGCTGCGTTCAACACCGCATCATAGGAAAACGATGCCGCCTGCTGCAGCGTGATCGGCAGAACCCCGACCAGAAACAGCGAAAGCTTTGCGAACGGCATCATGCGCAGCGCGGCATATGTCAGCAGCAGATAACAAATCAAAGATACCAGACGCCCCAGCATGAGCGTCGGCATCATCCCGAGCTTCAGAAGCCGTCCGAGCGTGATTCCGACTGCCTGCGGAAAATAGTAGAGTCTCCCTGCATTCGCATAGTTATTCGACGCAGCACACTCCACCAGCGTCTCATCCTGCACCCTCTGAAACAGCTGCCGGGACAGCCGCTCATAGGATGTGACATCCAGAGACTGCTTCTCCTCCACCGCGGAGTCTGCATCGTCCTTCCGCTTGTAAATATAGCCCGGTTTTGAACTGTCCGGAATCCCCATCAGCTCGTTGGAAAGCTGATATGCCGAATCGATATGCGACGGCTCATCCGGCACCGTGTAAAGGCTGATCACAGACATCAGAAGCAGCCCCATTAACAGACCAAAGGGTAAAAAGATTGTCTCCAGACTTGCTCTCCGCCAAAAACAGAAATAGTATACCGCGCAGGCAAATAACAACAGTCCCGCACAAAGGATCAGATACAGTGGCTTCAAAAAGGCAGTATCCTCGAATACCAACGACATCGCAAGTGCAGCCGGAGCATCTGAAGCGGCTGAAGTATCCGTCAAACCCGGCATGTCCGTCGAATCCGGAGAACCAGACAAGCCCGAAGTCATAGCACTGCCCAGACTCAGCTGCACCTCATCCTTTGCCTTCCCTGCTGCTAAACCAACTACCGCCTCCCCCATCGCGCTGCAATCCAGCCGCAGACTCATCGTATGGCCCTTGGTCTTCAGCTCCGTCTGCAAAAGCCGGACGACCATCTCTGTCAGCTCCTCCGCTTCTGCCGCCGGATTTTCCTGTCCCTTTTGTTCTGTCGTTGACTCCAGCGCGAGAAATTGCTCCGCCAGCACCTTGCCCGTCGTCAGATCCGTCAGCGTTGCGCGGATGCCGGCGTCCGTCCCTCTTCCAGTAGTTTCTTTTTCCGCTGCTGCTCCGGCAGCTCCTTGTTCTTCTGTTCCTCTCGCCTTTTCCGCTGCTGCTCCCGTGTCCACGCCAGCCTGCTCCAAATTTACCGGCAGAATCACCGCATTCAGCCGGTTCTTTGTGCACACAAACTGCTGCTCAACCACTCCTGTCTGTTCCGAGAGAAGAAGCGGCTCCTGCTCCGGGGCCTGTTTCACGATCTTTTCTTCAGCCCGCATATCCATGCGCAGCTCTACCCCATACTGATATACATACACGCACAGCACAAGCACAATCCCTGCCAGGATTATTCCGCCAGCCAGAGTCCGTTTCTTATTCGCTCCCGGACATTCCCGGGCACGCACCTCTCTCTTTTCTGGGTTCGCTTCCCCGCCTTCCTGAGCGCATACTTCGTTCTTTTCTATGCCCGCACCTTTATCCCCTGTGATCCATATTCTTTCCTTCGCTTCTCCGGTCTCTCTGCAATTTCCGACAAAATTGCTGCTTTCCTCCGCTGCTCCATAGTCGCTCCCAGGGCTCCTCTTTTTCCTTCTGCCTTCGCCTGCCCACATTCCCCAGAACAGCGCCGCCCCCGCCACAAGGGCAAAAACCCCCTTCACAAGCGCATGAAAATCATAGCGCTCGCCAAGACGATAGCGCGCGGCAAACACAAGATTGCCATCTATCTGTTCCCCGTCCAGGTACAGCGTGGAATCCTCCATACCAGTCCCGCTCACCACCAGCTCCGGCTCGACAAAAATTGTTTCCCCTTCCAGCGTAAAGGTCAGATCCACCTCTGTCCCGGCAGCGTCCTCCACCTGCAGCGGAAAATAGATCGTCGACCCGTAGTCTTTGTTCCGGACCATCTCATAGCAGAGGTCCGCTGTATATTCCGCCAGCAGTTTCCCATTCGTCCGGTCATACAGCCCGGCCCTGATCTTCTCCGACTGGAACGCATAGTCTGACTGGAACTTCACGCTCACACCTTGAAATCCATCCGCACCTAAACAAAAAGATGCCGTTATCGAACTGCCCCGTGCAAGGCAAACGGCATCATCTGTCGCCATCCCGTAATTGTCCGTCCGGATGACATCTTCCTTTTTGAAAAATGCACACAAAGAAAACGCAAGGCACACCACTACATAGGCAGCCATAAGATACGGCATCCATTTTTTCATATATTTCTCCATTATCATAAAATATCCATAGCTCCACCAATTCCGTTTGTATCTTACACAACAACGATTTATGCGAGCGCAGCTGCCACCTCGCTCTGCATTACGAAGCATCCGCCTCCGAATGTACGCCAACTATCGTGCAGACACAATCCGGAACTCTGCTGCTGAATCATACCTCCTGCCCGTCTCTCTCCCTCAGTTCTTCCTTCAGATCCTCCGGCAGCATCGCCAATACCTGCGTCAGCTTGCGCACCTTCGCAGACAGCCTCGATACCGTAACAGTCAGAGAAAAGATAATCACCATCGCAAGCACAAACCCAATGAAAAAGATCATATTCATCGGAGCATAGATGCCAAGCAGGGACGCAAGCCAGTCCATCAATTGTGGAAAACATGCAAACACCATAAGTGCAACATCACAGATCAGCCAGACCAGAACCGATTTTAGTTCCAGAGTCCGTTTCCGAACCATACCAATAATCGCCATAAGGACAATCATCAGTAACACCATCAACAAAATCCGCGCTTTTATGGACATCCCTTCACCTAATCCTTTCAATCAGTATCGCAAGACTGACTTTAATCATATAATAGACCGATTTTTTCATGGATATCGAAGAAACTCCCGCGCTCCGCTCGCGCATCTCTACCGGAATCTCCAATACCTTATAGTGTTCCCGAAGCAGCCGGCACACTGACTCCGGCTCTGGATAATCCCTTGGATATTCTTTTACAAACAGCTCAATGACCTTCCGGTTGCACATGCGCATTCCGGAGGTCGCGTCGGAAATCTTTTTCCCGAACAGAACTCCTGTCAGAAACGCAAAAAAACGAATCCCGACTCTTCGTATACCAGAAGACTGAAATCCCTTATTGTCAATAAACCGCGACCCGATGACCATGTCCGCCTGCTCCCTGACAAGTGCATCAGCCATCGACTGTAAAAATCTCGCGTCATGCTGCCCATCCCCGTCAAACTGGACGGCCAGATCGTAGCCATGCTGCAGAGCATACAGATACCCCGTCTGGACAGCTCCCCCGATTCCAAGATTGACCGGAAGATTCAGTACATGAATTCCATGCTCCCTGCATACCTCCAGAGTGTCATCTGTAGAACAATCATTGATGACTATATAATCAAAACCTGGCGCGTTCCTCTGAATATCCGTTACCGTGCCAAGAATGCTGTCCCGCTCATTATAAGCAGGTATGATGACCAGCTTTTTCATCTTGCTCCTTTCCTCACAGGTTACTGTTCACCGCGATACTGACCTCGAACAATAACACGCTTCGCAGACAGTGGGCGCGTAAACAATTCTGCCTCACAATTCATTCGACTTCTGTCCGGAAGCGTACGCCCGCGCCAAAAGCTTCGCGACCGGCTTCGGCCAGAACTTACAGTACATTTTGTACTCCTCATCGGTACGCTTGTGATCCCCGATGATCGCAGACGTCTCGGAATCTGCATGAATGCGATGCCCCATCAGCAGTTCTGTTGAATACAGGAAATCACCGGAGAGCTTCGAAATCATTTCCCAGGTCTCCCAGTCCTCACAGGCCCGGAACCCATTTTGAAAAATCACCTTTGGCAGATGGTCCGCAGCATACGTAACCGACGGACAGCAGATCGGGGAACCGAGCGACAGAATCCTCCTGCGGACCCAACGCGACCCGCGGAATGCTTTGATCCGCATCGGAAGCAGCATCAGCCGCTTCACCTTCAACAGCTTATTAGATTCCACACGCATCCCTTCACGGATCTCGTAGTAGTCACTGAAAAAAATCAGCGGCCTCTTAGAATTCTCCAGAAGACGAAGCGCCTTCTCCAGATACGTTTTCTCATAGACATCGTCCTGATGTGCGATCGTGATGTATTTACTGCCCGCCGCACAGGCGTATCCGAAATTCCAGTCCTGCGTGATTCCTCCCTCGCCCGGATTGACAAAGTACGGAATCCGGTACTGCTCTGCGAGAGACTGAATAAATTCATTCGGTGTCGATGTCACAATCAGGATTCTGCTCTTTACAGACTGCGCCAGCAGAGAGCGTAAGCACTCCTCCAGATAAGGACTTTCTTTATATGCACATACCACAAACGTATGCCTGACCCGCTTCGCCATCTCCAGCACCCTCCTGTCACCGACACCCACCATGCCGCTCATCTTCGCTCTGTCTTAGCTATTTTTCACGGACACTCTATCTCCCGCCAGCCTGTCTCGCACAGTTCTGCGTCCGTTATTTCATTTTCGCTTATCTCAGGTATTTCTCCATTTTTCATTCTCACAGGCATCTGCTCACCAGCATCAGCTGATAAATACATTCCGACAGCAGAATCCAACTGATCCCCACAACAATCCCATTGTATGTCTGTTCCTTCATCCTGCTTACAAGCCTGCCTGTCCCGGTGATACAGGACAACGGCACAAGCAGCGGCAGATAATAGCGCGCCTGCACACCTTCAATCTTCGCACTGCCGACCGCCGTGAAGCTCAAATACATGGCAAGCCAGATCAGCACAGCTGTACCAAACAGCAGCAGCCCCATCCACACTCTCTGTGCCGCCGAATATTCATACACCCGGCGGCTCGGAATAAAGAACAGCAGACAGAGCATCGGAAGAAGAAGCAGGCTCCACTTGTCCGCCAGCGTCCCAAGCGCCGCAAAATTCAGGCACATCAGGTTCGTCATCAGATACCGGTCCGCGGACTCCACACCCAGATTCCGGAAATTATCAAATGAAAAAATACTGGAAACAAACAGCTTTACCGTCGCCACCGGATGCCGGATCATCGAAATCAGCTGCGCAAGTACGCCTGTATCGCCGCCCCTGGCATCGCTGTAGGCCAGATTTGTCTCCGCACTGCTCGTCAGCACCGGAAGCACAAATGTGCTCATCATTAACAAAAAGATCACACACACGCACACCTTGCACAGATACGCCTGTCTCCGATTCTGAAACTTCGCATTAGGCAGCGCCAGAGCAAAGAGCAGCATCGGGACATAGACCGCCTTCGACAGGCATCCCGCCACGATCAAGGCAACCGCCGCCACAAACCGGAATGCATGGATCCTTCCTGTATCCGAAAATTCATTCAGCAATAGCACAAATCCCAGTACCATCAGGGAAAAAACAACCCCGTCATACGTATACATGCTTTCCTGGAACACTACCGTAGGCAGCACTGCCAATGCAAAAATGAGGATTTTTTTCTCCTTTGCAATGCGGATTGCCAGCCACAAAATCACCAGGTAACATACAAGATTCCCCATCCGGCCCAGCATATAAACCGTAGAATACGGCAGTCCGAGCAGCTTCCCTGCCCGGTAAAACAGAACCATTGGCAGATACGCACGAATCGCCATCTGTCCGAAGTCTGAAAAATTATCGCTGGAATGAAATGCAATCCTGGCATTCTCATTCTGATACTGCCGCAGCATAAAAAGCTCTTCTTTCGTATTAAACTCCGGCAGCTCATTCTTATAATTATACCATGCGGCTGCATTCCAGTCAACCGAGCTGCCTCCGGAGGCAAGCTGGTACACATTCCGATAGTGGATCTGCTCATCCCACGTCTGCGAACCCGGCCCTGACAGCAGAAGCATCAGCATGCCGAACCCTGCCGCAAACGCAGCAAACAGCCACTCCAAATGATCTGTCAGCAGCTTGCGAAAGACAAGCACCAGCCCCGCGAGAAAGAAGATAACCGCAAAAAAGAGGAAGCGGTATTTATTGAAACAAAACTGGCGATAGACCAGGATCTGATCGATCTGAAAGTCCTCCATGTCCTCCTTGCCCTTCAGATTCTCTTCACTGTCTACACGGAAGGTCAGGCTGCGCACGGTCTGGCCAATATTAGTAAAAGCTTCCTCGTACACAGCAAAGGCCTTATCTTCCACAGTCTTCTGCCCGTCCTCCCCGAACTCATTTTTTGTGACCAGCTCCACGGTATAAGGCATATCCACAGCAAAGCTGCCCCGGATCAGAAGCTTATCCAGATAAACGCCATCTCCAAAATCATATACACATTCATACTTCCATGCATCTCCATCCTGTGTACTCTCCAGAGAAGCAGTCACATCTCTTTGAAGATCTCCCCAGCGGAGTGACTGATAATTCCACGCAAATTCCACAGCTGCCGCCAGCAGGACCGCCAGAAGCGCCACAAGCACGGCACGGCACCACTTTTTCTGAAAAAACCAGATTTTTTTCTTCACCGACTGCATTTCTCCTCCTTTGTCAGCACCGTCAGCAGCAGTGCCAGAGCCAGCAGCATCAGCAAATCCCACGTATACGGCCTCTCCTTTGCCTCCGCTTCTGCCTGAAACAGCGGGAACCCCGGATACTTCACCCCGTACTGCACCTCAACAAGACCGCCCTCGCGATTTCCATTTCCCAGCAGGCATACCTTCACCGAAGCCGGTATTCCCTCTCCCCGCAGGGAAAGCTTCACCACCTGGCCCGGATCATCCGCAAACGTAGCCGGCAGTTCTGTACCGGTCAGCATCCCGACCATCTTCTCACGGATGATCTTAGACACTGGAAAGCTGTCTTCGTACAGAATTTCCCCTGTCTCACTTTTCCATGTATAGCAAATGCGTCCGCAGTCCTGAGCTTCCTCTCTCTGCTCCACATTAAAGTACAGAGTAAACTTTGTAATCCTCCGGTCCTGCGCCAGATATTTCAGCTCCAGCTCCTGCCCGTTTTGTACACAGGACATCTGTCTGAGACTGTCGGTATCCACATTGAAATCGACCACAGAGGTCCCTTTTGCCGGGATAAGAACCGATATCACAAGCAATATCAGAAGAACCAGGCTGACTGCCTGACAGATCTGATGTATCCTGTTTTTCCCCATAACTACCGCCTTTCCCATACTCCTCCTTCGCAGCTGCTTCAACATTCGCCCCTGCTTCTCAGGCAATCCATCCCTCTCCGCTTTAAAACCCGACTACTCCACTTTCTTAATTGTCATAGCAGGCACCTGCAGATAGCTCACCTGATCATAGCCCCCGTCCGCCACATGCCGTTCCAGCTTGTAGCAGCCCTTCAGCTTTGCCTCAAATGAGATCGTCTCCCCTGCAGCCGGTAGAAGCTGTTTTTCGTCCAGACTCATCTCGGCATAATAGAGATAGCTGCTGCCCTTCTTCTGCAAAAGCAGCTGCGCCTCTTTGTTTCCATAATCCACCGTCACCTGCTTCACCTCCGCTGTATCCTGCAGCAGACAATCGTAAAACAGACCGGAATATTTCACCAGCTCCTCATAGCCATACGTCTTCGCCTGCTCCGTATCCAGCTTTCCAAAATCAAAGGGCGTTTCCCCTTCCGCCTCCAGATACAGCAATTTCACAATGGGAAGCGTACTGTAAACTGCCTCATTGCCAACCTCCGGCTGTCGAATCAGAAGATCTCCGTCCACGGATCCGGACTGGACAAATTCGCTTAAATCAATACCCTTTTCAAATGATGCCCATGTTTCTGCGTTTCCCAGCTTTTTCAGTGATAAAATCTCACTTTTTTCAAAAATTCCGCACACAGATACTTCATCCCCCGGCGTTACCTCCTCCATGAGCACCTCCGGAGGCGTCATCGCAGCCGTCGCATACTGGCACACCACCGTCTGATTTTTCGCGTTTTCCACCAGAAGATACCGGTTCTTCGCGCCGTCCAGAATATCCGTGACCACTCCCTCAAATGTCACCGGCTTCTCGTAATACTGATCCGGATGATTTAAAAGCTCCTCATACGGAACTGCTTCCGCCAGGCTTCTCCACTCCCTGGTCCGCCTATAATGATAAAACCAGTCCACTCCTGTGAGCGAACCATCTGCGCTGTAGGAAAGCACCCGCCCGGAGGGATAGTCTTTCTTATACTTGTATTCGATCCAGGAACCATCCTCATAGGTACGCACCGCTTTCCCGTCCGCCATCCCATCCTTATAGTCCAGCGCAGTTACTGACTGATCCTTCCACACTACTTCCACGCTCCCGGCAAACGTATCCTCCTGCCACGTCCCTGCAGCCGACACAAATGGCGCGTCCGGGTCTGCTGCCGTGAAAATTTTCTCCCCGCTCTCTTTTCCATCCGCCAGCGCCCCGGCATACGGAACTCCTTCCAGCGTAAAAACAACCGTATCGGTATCCGTTGCCGCCCCTGCGCTGCCAAGACATGTGCCGAGCAGAACTGCGGCCAGCAAACCAAAGGCTGCCAGTTTTTCTTTTCTCATGTTCTATATTCCCCCATTCCGAATGAATGCCAGGCTTTTCCGGAAATCCTTCCACATCCATGCAAGATAGGCCAGATACGCCGCTGCATAGATCAGCATAGATTTCCACCCGCCCAGGAACCAGCTGGAGAGAATAAATACAACCGTCAGCACAAGCTCCAGCAGCAGCTCCTTTCGAATGGAAAATCCCAGTGTCCTGGCCAGATACACCTCTGCTATATAGACCCTGGCCGCGATCAGCACTACAATCCCAGCCACTGCCGCATTCAGTGAATGCCACATATACACAGTCAGCAGCGTCATCAAAAAGCTCATAGCCACGACTGCAAGGTTCACATAAAGAATCTGCCATTCCTTCCGCAGCACCTTCAGATACGTATTGACAAGAAGCGACATCTTGCATTCAAAGACACAGACTGGCAGCATGATCGCCAGATAGCGCAGGCTCTCCCGGTAGCCCGGCAGATAATTCCCCAGCACGAACTGCACCGGGCAGTAAAAGAGCAGCATCAGAAACAACGCAGGCATCAGCAAATGCCGGATAAAATCATAAATTTCCACCTGTCTGCTGCCATTCACCTGCTTTAGCACCGGGAACAGCACAACACTGACTGCCGTCACAAACACGATAAACAGATTGGAAACACTCAATGCAAGCGACACCTTCCCGAATACCGTCACGCCCCAGTTTGACTGGATCGCAAACCGCACGATTCCGATGATCAGCATGCTCGCGACATTGGCCACCATCAGCTTGCAGCCGACAGAAATATTGACGAACATCTCCCGGACTGTCCTCTCCAGGCTGCAAAGCCCGGAAAACAAAAACGTCCGCGCATAGACCACCGCCAGGACCAGCGCCACCAGTTTCCCCGCCAGATCCGCATAGATCAGGCTCTGGAAGCCCGTTTCCCCTCCAATCAAAAGGAGGATCAGGAGCACGATAAATACCAGCTTTTCACTCAGCAGGATCCGCGCATATTCCTTAATGCAATTCGTCGCCTGAAGAATATAGTTGATGTACGTGACAGGAAGGTACACCGCAATGCAGACGCAGAACATCCGCACCACAAACAGCTGATTCGGATCCTGCACGAAAAACGGAGATACAAGCACAATTGCGGCCGCCGCCGTTGCTGACAGAATCGCTAACAGAAAAAACTGCGCTGCGTACAACGGTCCATCCAGCGATGTGTACGACTTCCCGCCAATGCGCAGGTAGATGCCGTCCACCCAGCCAAGGTGAAAGAAGCCTACATAAGAAATGTAGAACAAATACAATTGAAAATACCCGTACGGTTCATCCCCCCAGAATTTGGGGATCAGCAGGACAATCAGCACACTCACCAACATCGTTACAAGATTCGCTGCAAATGAATAGGATAGGTTCGAAAGGATACGCTTCATAATTCACTTCCTTTTCTGATCGTAACACATCATATTTCCATGCTACCCTCTTGGATCCTCCAGATAATTCAAGTATACCCCGCACGCCGCAGCGACCCGCTCCATGACAAACCGCATTCTCTTTTTCTCACTGCCATAGCTCTTCTTCGTCGCCACACCGCTTTCATGCAGCGCCGTCAGATCCGGCGTATACACGATGCGGTATCCCTTTCTCTGGCATCTGCACGCCAAAATATATTCCTCATAGTAGAAATTCGTTTCCGGCCAGAAAGCCTTTTCCTCCCGCACGACAAAGTCCGGTGTATAGATCAGAAGTGCACCGAACGGCACAATCCCCTCATGAGCCGTCTGGTAGTACGCCTCCCTCTCCTTCCTCGCCTGAAACTGCCGTTCCTCGTCGCGGCGGTTCTTCCAGTACAGCACCGGATACAGAAGGTTGTAAAAGCGCAGCGCGAACTGGTTCATCCGCCTCGTATATTCCGCCTCTTTCTTCGTCCTCGGCCGTTCCGCCAGCGGATTCTGATGCTCGCCCGTGCTCTTGCGGATGACATCCGGCCCGATAATCGCGCAGGGATATTCCCGGTAAACGCAGTCAAGCCGGTCCAGGAAATCCTCCTGTGTAAACTCAATATCGTTATTCAGCACGAGAATGAATGCGGCGCCCTGCTTCTTCGCATACGCATAGCCCAGATTGTTCGCATACGAAAAGCCTCCGTTTTCCGTCACCTGCAGGACTGTAATTTCCGGGATTCCTGCGTACTTTTCCACAAGCCTCCTCCGGCGCTCCTGCGTCTCTTTCACATCGTTATCCACAACCACGATGCGGATCCGCTCCCGCTGTCTCATACGGAGAATCGACTGCACACAGACATCTGTTGTGTCCAAATCCTTATAATGCAAAACCACAAAGCTTACCAGTTCCATTCCCTCATCCTTTCGCCTGATACATGCCCCCGCAGGCAGGTAACTTTCTATGGACTAATGTCATTTCATTAACAGCGCCCAAACGCAGCGCCCTAGCGGCTAAGCAGCCGCGACACCGGATAAATTCCCTTCGTTCTCACCAGAATCACCAGCAGCCATACCGCTGCTTTTTGTGAAAATGGCACTCTGGCCTTCGAGAACAGTCTTGCCAGCCTGTTCCGGGCATATTCCGGAAAATATGTCTGCAGAATCCGGACAATGTAATCGCACAGCTCCGCCCTCTTTTCCCGCGACGCTCCGCGCGCAAGATCAAAATAGCACGTCGCAAGGATGCGCAGCACAAAGAGTTCATAGTACTCCCGGCTATTCACCACGCCGGCCGCCTCTGCCTTCTGCAGAGCCTCCTCCAGCGCATGATACGGCAGGCGATAGTTCCTCAACCCCCGGAAATTATGCCTCGCAGACGAAGCATGCTGCACATAAAAATACCCGGCCTCCGGCAGTGTTGCAATCTTCTCACAGACCGCGCTGAAAAACAGAGCGACCGGCAGATCCTCTCCCCGCTCTCCCGGATAAAAACGCACCTGATACTGTTCCCACAGGGCCCGCCTGTAAAAATGTGAGCAGACTGCTGAGATACGGAAAGTCCACTCCTCCTTTTCAAAACGCTGATACCCATCCGGTATCAGCGTACGCAGCACTTTTCCAGACTCCTCCACAAAGGAAATCCCACAGATTACCAGATCCGCGCCATTCTCTCCGGCACAATCCAAAAATTGACTGATATACTCGGGGCTGACATAATCATCCCCGTCTACAAAAGTCAGGTAGCTCCCTGTCGCCATCTCAATCCCACGATTGCGCGCGGCAGCCACCCCGCTGTTTTCCTGATGAAATACCCGGATGCGGCTGTCCCTGGCAGCCAGCTGCTCCACGATCCTGAGGCTGCCGTCTGTGCTTCCATCATCAATGACGAGAATTTCCAGCTCCGGATACGTCTGCTCTGTCAGCGACTGGATGCAATGTGCTACATAAGCTTCATTATTATATACCGGAACTACGATTGAAACCTTCTCCATCTTCCCTCCATTTTTCTGCTTACACTCTTACGCAATCCGTTTTATTTCACCGTCGCTGTACCTGAACGATCCTTCCGCCGGATCTTTCCGGTCAGATATTTACTGAGACGCAGGAACGGTTTCTCCACCAGATAGTAGGACAGCGCCGCTGCTGCCAGCGACGGCACCAGGCTGATCACCAGACACTCCAGATAAGTAAAGCTGACCCCGTGCTTCTGCTGCCAGACGACCACAAGCTGCTGGAACAAGAATCCATACAGATAAATCCCGTAGGACGGCTCCAGCTTTTTACCAAAATTGCGAAATACCGGCTGTGGGGCAAACGCAAAGGAAAAAAGGAAATACGGAAGAATCAGGTAAAGCGCCAGATACTGCATCAGCGGTTCCGACTGTTGAAACAGCAGCAGGAGCGCCATTAACATGCAGCCTGCCTGGACATTCAGCAGCCTCCGGACTTCCTCATACGTAAACAGCATTCCGATCACAAAAAAGGTAATCAGATGCCACGCCGCTACCGCATCCGTCCCGTAGATCACGACCATCGGGCCAGTATAGCACTTGCGCAGATACAAATCGAAGCCGCTTACGGCAACCGTCAGAACTGCCGCAAGTCCGAGAGACACCCTCGGAAAGCGTTTCCGCGGCAGCAACAGCAAGGTGATCGCAATCGGCGCCACAACGTAGAGCAGCGCTTCCAGCGGCATTGTCCACAGAGAGCCATTGACATTATTGGGAATTGGCAGTGTTGTAAACACGCCGGGCAATGCATAGACAATATAAAACCGCAGGTTCCGCAGATAGACCGTGTACCAGCTCTGGAAATAGCCCTCCCAGCCCAGCTCGGAAAGCAGCGGCCCCACCACAAAAGTCATCACCAGAACCATCACAGCAAACGGCGGCCACAGGCGGAAGAACCGGCGGATCATATAGCGCACCGGATGCGGATCGGACATCCAGCTTGTCGTGATCAGATACCCGCTCAGGACAAACAAGACCGCAACCCCGAGCTCATGGATCGGATAACTGCCGAGCAGCGGAGGTGTCCCTCCCCGGATGTGCCCCATATGTCCGGCGAAGACAAAAATCGCAGCCACCACGCGGAGAATTGTAAAATTGTTTTCGTGACGCGCTTTGGATATCCCCTGTCTTTCTGTTCGTCTCGTTTCCATTTTCAATCTCTGCCTCCTTCGCCTGTCAGTCCTCTGCTTCGAAACCTCAGCCTCTGTCTCCGGTGCTTGTGGTCCGCCCGCAAGCACCTTTCCATTTGATCATCAGAGCTGCCCGGAGCAGATTGCGCCTGTACAAACACAGAGCAGCCTGCAGGCTTTGATTCTTAGCGACGCCTGCGTCAACAGGCATGTAAATCTATTGTCTCATAATATACTGTGCAAATACATACACCAGAATCCACACATTCAGCATTCCCTCCGCCAGCACAATGTGCTTCCGGATCACACTGCGCACCCGGATCAAATCATTCCGGAACACCCAGATGACCGCAAGAAGCAGCGGGAGAAAATACCGCCCCTGTACCCCGGTTACAAAGTCATACGACACCGGTGTCCAGCTCACCGCCATGATAAGAATCACAGCGCACACCGTTCCCATGCTCAAAATCAGAATCCACAACTTCTTGCCGATACTGATGCGGATATCCGCTGACGCATCATCCCGGATATTTACCGCGAGGAAGAACAGCGCAAAGCTGATGATGGCATACACATTTGGAATATTGACATCCAGCCAGCCCAGCATACTTCCGACCATCGAAAAGAAATAATAATCTGCCATCTGAATGAGTGTTCGGATATTCATCATCAGATATTCCCCGATATGGCCAAGGATCCAGGAAAGGGAGTATCCTGGCTCGTCGATCCAGGTCAGCATCTGAACAGCCGTCTCCTCGTTGGTCAGCTGGCGAAGAGTAGAATGGGCATTGCCCAGAGATACCGCAAGCGTCACAATGACCGCAGCAGCCATTCCGATCAGAATGACCAGCCCTCTCTTCTTCCATGCATCCTTCTTTGTCTCTCCAAGGTTGTCCCACGGCACCAGAAGGATGAGGAAAAGCAGCGGCACATAGACAACCTTCGACGGTCCCAGCAGCGCCGCATAGATCAGACAGTTCCGGTAATCCTTCTGCGATACCCTCTCCCGGTCACAGATCATGCACATGACCTGTGTCACAAACAACGCAACAAAACAGAAGGTAGACACATCATAGGAATACGATGCCGCTGTATGAAGCGTCATCGGCATCATCGCAATGGCAAAAAGCGCCGTCCTCCCGAACGGGATTTTCTTCATTAGATAGCGCAACACTGCCCAAAAGAACAGGAAATTGGCAAATCTCCCGGCAAGAAAGGTCATTCCTGCGCTCAAATGCAGCAGACGCGCAAGCGTAATCCCAAGGCCCGGAATCAAATAGGAAAAGATTGCATTAGTAACCATCGGCGCATCAATCGCTATATAACCGGAGGTTCCTGCGAATATCTCAAAATTTTCCGTATTTTGCATGTAGTATTCTGCATCCAGGATCAGGGAGCGCTGATCAAACAGGGGATAATCCTCCATGCGCATCAGAAGCCGTTCTTCACCCCACTGGCTGAAATTTCCCATCATCAGATTTGACATGCGATAGGCTGACACATAGTGCGACGGCTCGTCCGGCGAGATGAACGGAAGAAACACCAGCATATAGCCAAGTCCCATTACAAAAAACAGGAATAAATACACGCGGAAGAACGAGATTTTGTTCTCCTTTGCATTTAAAAGGTAGCTCCGGAACAGCAGTGCAAGCAGCACAGTCTCGATCAGCGCAAACGCAAATGGGAAGGAAAAACGGATAATTCCTGCCAGCTCCGGTACCGCCTCTGCCCCGTCTGCCCACTCAAACACAATCATCAGGCAGAACACCAGAACACAGCATCCAAGCGCCCAATGTGCCGGTTGCATCCTCATGGTATCCCGAAGCGCCGTCAGCCATCTGGCCGGCGCAGGCTGCTTCGCAGAGCCCTGCGGCATCCGTACGTTCCCTGTCCCGCACTCTGCCTCTCCTTTGCGCGCAACTCCCGTCGTACAGTCTGACTTTCCTCCGTATACTGCCCCTGCCGCACGGCCTGGCTTTCCGCCATATACCGCTCCTGTCATACCGCCTGAGCCTGGCTTTCCGCCATATATTGCTCCTGTCATACCGCCTGAGCCTGGCTTTCCGCCCTGTTTTGCCTCCGCCTTATATAAAAGGTAGATCTGGCAGGTGATGAGCATGCTGCACAGCCCGACCAATGCGATCCAGAACGCAGAGTACGCCCTCCCGGTCAGTCGGAACAGCACAAACGCCGCGGCATTTCCTGCAACAGCGCCTCCCGCCAGCAGGGCAGCCATCTGTGCAATCCTCTGTCTCTTCTCCCAGAGCCGTGCTGCCCGGATGGACAGCGCTGGAAGGAAATAAAATCCAAGCTCCAGTATTATAAGCCAGATAACAAAATAAACCGCTGCGGGCCACTTTTGCTGCAGCGGCTGATAATATGCGCGAACCGGCTGCTCCGAGATCAGAATATCTTCAATAATATAATAATCTTCATCAATATCGACCCGCAGCTCCGGCATCTTGTTATTCACATCTTCCGGAATCTCAAAATAAATCAGACGTTTCCCCTTCGGGAGTGTGAATACATCCTGACGTGCCTCCGTATAGGAACCGTCTTCCAGCGGATAGTACATCGTACAGGCAGCCTCATGCTGGAATCCCTCTTCCAGCAGAAGACCTACACTGCGCACATTCTGCGGGCCTTCCCGGAAAGCCATGAGAAGCTCCGGATCTTCCTCTTCATTAAACACTGTGAGGCCCTCCAGACGGCTGTTTACGGTGTACATGATCACATCATTGAGCACGGAGACAGTATCCTCCGGCATAAAGAGATCGTCATAGCTGACTGTTTGTACTTTTCCGCGCATCGAACGATTGGAAAACAGCAGAAGACAGCTGATGATGCATGCGCAAATCACAAGCAAGCCGTGAACCGCAAGTTTATTTTTCTTTTTTCTTATCTGAAGCATCGCTTTTCTCCTCGGTCAGAAACTGTTTTGCCTGCACCCGTTAGCTTCTCTAACAGACAGTTCCCGCAATTCTTTTTACAACATGATAGAGGATATGCGGTTTCTTGTCAACCTTTTGTTCCTTCCAGCGCCTGCTCCTCATCCTCCGCAAGTCTGCGGTGGACATCTTCCCGAATCCACTTGTACAAGGTAGCAGCCAGGGGAACGCCGAAGAGCATACCTGGAATGCCGAGAAGCCCGCCGCCGATCGTCACTGCTGCCAGCACCCAGATACCGGGCAAGCCGATTGAGCCGCCGACCGTACGCGGATAAATGATATTTCCCTCTACCTGCTGCAGAATTGCGAGATAAATCAGGAATTCCACTGCCTGCAGCGGGCTAACCGTCACAATCAGAAATGCTCCGACGATTGCTCCGATATAGGCGCCCACGACTGGGATCAGTGCGGTCGTGCCGACAACAACTCCGGTCATCATCGCGTAGGGAAGCTGCAGAATCGCCATTCCTCCCGCGCAGAGCCCACCCAGGATAAATGCCTCCGTGATCTGTCCGATGATAAAGCTGGTAAAGGTCTCATGCGCCAGACGCAGGAACCGGATCACTGTGCCTCTGCCGCGCTCCGGCGCATAGACGCGAGTGAGCTTATCGATCTGCTCATGCAGCCGTTCCTTTCCAAACAGCATATAGATCGCAAAAATCACCGAGATCACTCCGGTAAAGACAAAACTTGCAAGTACGTTCACCACGGAAAATGTAGAGGTCAGCAGACTGTTCAGCCCGTCAGAGAGGAATTTTCCGATCTTGCCAAACAGCTCATTCCAGTCAATTTTCAGCCCTTCCACATAATCCTGCAGCTCTGGTGTGTCTGCCAGTACCTTGATCAGCCATGCCTGAAACTGTTGAAAAACCTTCGGGATATCTTTCGTCAGCACCTGGATAGACTCCGAAAGTGCAGGCACCACCATGATCACCAGGAAAACAGCGATCACCAGCACCAGCAGAATGCTGCCGAAGACACAGACCGGCCTTCTGGTGCGCTGCGCCCAGCCGTCTGCATGTCCGGGAAAGTACCATTTTTCCAGCCGCTTCATAAAAATATTCAGCACATACGCAATCACGAAACCATAAAAGAGCGGCTTCATTGTGCCAACTATCACGCGTGCAAGGTGAAAAACTGTATCCGAATATTTCACGCACAGACAGCTGACAACCGCGATCACTGCGATTTTCACCCAATTGATATTTACAACGTGCTCCAGCCGTCTCGTTCCAGGTCTTTCTTCTGATTTCAATACGACACATCCTTTCTTATTTCCCAGGGTAGCTGGTTGGTGTCCTTCTTTCTTTTGTTTCAAGCTACACTCATTACTTTAACGAAGTTTGCCTGAAGCGTATTTGAAAAATGCTTTCTGCCCAGGGTGCAACCATTCCGTACGCTGTTTTCACAAACTATTTGTCTTCAGCTTCCTCATCATTCCTCATGGAGCCAGTCGAGGTATTTCCGGATCGTCCGCTCGTAACCGTTGTCAGAGGGCTCGTAGAATTTGCGGTCCGCCACCGCGTCCGGCAGGTACTGCTGGCGGGAAAAATGCTTCGGGCAGTCGTGCGCGTACTCATACCCGACTCCATGCCCCATCTTCGCCGCGCCGCCATAGTGCGAATCCTGCAGGTGCGCAGGCACTGCCGCCGGACTCTCCCGAACCGCCTGCGTCGCCGAAAAAATCGCATTTGTCGCGGAATTGCTCTTCGGCGCGGTTGCCACATAGAGCGCTGCCTGCGACAAAATGAGCTGTGCCTCCGGCATTCCGATCCGTTCCACCGCCAGGGAAGCGGCCACAGCGACCTGCAGCGCCTGCGGATCTGCGTTTCCGACATCCTCAGAAGCACAGATCATGATTCTGCGCGCAATAAATTTGATATCCTCACCTGCATACAGCATCCGCGCCAGATAATAGACCGCTGCATCCGGGTCCGAACCACGCATGCTTTTGATAAACGCGGAAATCGTATCATAATGGCTGTCTCCGTCCTTGTCATACCGGACTACCCGCTTCTGAATACACTCGGACGCGACCTCCAGCGTGATATGGATTCTGCCATCCTGCCCCGGCGCAGTCGTCAACACGCCCAGCTCCAGCGCATTTAGCGCCGCCCTCGCATCCCCTCCGGCGATATCTGCAAGAAACTCCGCCGCGTCCTCCTCAAGCACCGCATTGTATGCTCCCATTCCGCGTTCCCGGTCGGATACCGCACGCTGCAGCAGCTTGCGGATGTCTTCCTTTTCCAGAGGCTTCAATTCGAAAACAACCGATCTGGAAAGCAATGCACCGTTGACCTCGAAATATGGATTCTCCGTTGTCGCGCCGATCAGAATCAGGGTTCCATCCTCGACGAATGGCAGCAGATAGTCCTGCTGGCCCTTGTTAAATCGATGTATCTCGTCCACAAACAAAATTGTCTTTTTCCCATACATGCCGAGGTTTTCCTTCGCATGCTTCACGACCTCCTCCATATCCTTCTTTCCGGCAACTGTCGCATTGATCTGTGTAAATTCCGCGCTTGTCGTGTTCGCGATGACCTTTGCCAGCGTTGTCTTTCCGGTCCCCGGCGGTCCGTATAAAATCAATGAGCTCAGTTTGTCCGCCCGGATCGCCCGGTACAGCAGCTTATCCTTTCCTATTATATGCTGCTGCCCGACGACCTCCTCCAGCGTCCGCGGACGGATCCGCGATGCCAGAGGAGCCTCTGTCTTCATTGCCTTTGTCCTTGCATATTCAAATAAATCCATCTGTGCCTCTTCTTTCCTGCTATACTCCTGTGCCAGAGCGTGCAGCAACAAACCTGCTCCGGGCCAACCCGCATCCAGTACCTGCCACTTGCACAAAACTTTATCAGTATCTGTTCCGTGTCCTCCGGTGATGGGATTTTTGTTTGTAGTTACTCCAGTATCAGCTCATCGACTGTCACAAATTCATACCCTTGCTCTGTCAGTTCATCTATGATCTCCAGCGCCGCTTCCACAGAAGACTCGTAATAATCATGCAGCAGAATGATGTCTCCCGGCTCTGTATCTTCCAGCACGCGTTCCACGATGAGATTCGTATTCTTCGTCGTCCAGTCCAGCGGATCCACATCCCACAGCACCGGAATCATCTCAAAGGAACATTCCAGATTGTTATTCCAGGTGCCAAACGGCGGCCGGATAAACTCTGTATCCTTCCCTGTAATCTCTCGAACCAGCGCACTCGTCCGCTCGACCTGGCTGCAGGCATCTGTACCGCTCAGGGCTGATATCTTCACATGGTCATATGTATGATTGCCAATCAGGTGGCCCTCCTCAGCCATCCGCTGAATCAGCTCCTCATTTCCCTCAATGTTCTTTCCTATCACAAAAAACGTCGCATGGATGCCCCGCTCCTTCAAGCCATCCAGAAGCTCCTCCGTATACACCGGATGCGGTCCGTCATCAAACGTCAGAGCAATCCGCATACCCGGGTTTACATCGATACCCGGATCCACATTTGCATCTCCGCCCACTGCATTATTTGTGCTCCCATTCCCCGCATCCTTGTTCGCACCTGTCGCATTTGCACTTCCGCTCGGCGCACCTGCGCTCTCGTTCACGGCACCTGCGCCGCCGCTCGCTGCATCCGTGCTCCCGCTCCCCGCATTTGCATCGCCGCTCGCCGCATCCATACTCCCGCTTCCAGTATTTGTACCGCCGCTCGCCGCATCCGCGATTCTCACCACACCATGACAAGACCATGCCGTCACAAGTCCTGCCGCTACACAAAATCCTGCCGCCAGCAGCAGCCCTGCCACTTTTGTCCTGCTGTCCTTATGTTTCCCAGTTTTCCCTGCCATACACAAGCAACCGCCACGGTTTTATTCCTAATATATGATGCATCCCCGGATACGGTTCCTGCCAACTGAATAATCCGGACCCCTTATCTGCCGCAGTTATGCTGTCTCTTACGTGCAGGCACGATGATCCGGCATACTGCTCACAGATGGCCGTAAACAGCAATGATTTTCATACACATATTTCCTTCTAACCATCTTCCCATATCTTCCATTTCATGCTACAATATTTTCAATTTCCGGCGCTTCACGCATCTGCAATGCGCCGGATTCTATACGTGAGAAGAAAGGACGGATCACACAAATGACATTTAAACAATTATTCGCCCCTTCCGACATGACTGTCGGACGTCCATGGGAGAAAATCGTGCTCTTCACGCTCCCGATGCTGATCGGCAATATCGCCCAGCAGCTCTACAACACTGTTGACAGTATTGTCGTAGGCCAGTATGTTGGCGACAACGCCCTCGCGGCTGTCGGCTCCGCCAGCCCGATTCTGAATCTGCTGCTCGTACTCTTCATGGGTATCTCCGTCGGCGCAGGCGTCATGGTGTCCCAGTATTTCGGTGCAAAGCAGCGCGAAGAGCTGTCCATGACCATCGGGAACTGCGTCACGCTGACCGCCATCGCAAGTCTCCTCATCATGGCCGCCGCTTCGCTTTTCGTACGCCCGCTGCTTGAGCTGCTCGACACTCCGGAGAGCATCATCGACTGGTGTACCTCCTATCTGCTGATCCTCCTGATCGGCTGCGCGGGCAGCGCCTACTACAATATTCTCTGCGGAATCCTGCGCGGACTCGGAGACTCCATCTCCGCGCTCCTCTACCTGCTGGTAGCCACCGTTCTGAATATTATTCTTGATGTCTGGTTCGTAGCCGGGCTTAACATGGGTGTGGCAGGCGTAGCGCTCGCCACCGTAATTGCCCAGACTGTTTCCGCGGTACTCTGCATCATCAAGCTGTGCCGGATGACCAGCGTCTTCGATCTGAAGCCGCGCTATCTGAAAATCTCCGGCCACTACACGACGATGATCATCCGTCTCGGTCTTCCGTCCGGTATCACACAGGCGATTTTCTCAACCGCTATGATCATCATCCAGTCCCTGACGAACAGCTTTGGCGAGCTCGTCATCGCCGCAAACGTTATTATCATGCGCGTCGACGGTTTCGCTATGATGCCGAACTTCTCCTTCGGCACTGCCATGACGACCTACGCCGGACAGAATGTCGGTGCACGCCGCTATGACCGCGTCGAACAGGGCAGCCGCCAGGGTACCTTGATCGCTGTCTGCACCTCTGCCACGATTACCGGGCTGATCGTGCTGTTCGGCAAATACCTGATGGCAATTTTCACCTCCACCAGCGAGCTAGTCACCCTGAGTGCGAATATGATGAACATTCTCGCACCGGGCTATATCGCGATGGCAGTTACGCAGTCCCTCTCCGGCGTCATGCGCGGAGCCGGAGACACCATGACCCCGATGTGGATTTCCCTGATCACCACGGTCGCAATCCGCGTGCCGCTGGCTTACGGGATCTCCTTCCTCACCCGCACTCCGGAGCTGCCAAACGGAGCCTACCAGTGCATCTGGATCTCCCTGCTTGGCTCCTGGGTTATCGGCGCAGTCATTACCTTCTTCTTCTATAAAAAAGGCGGCTGGAAGAAAAAAGCGATTTAAAAATTGCAAACAAACATCTTCGCACCCGGTCAGATGCCGGGTGCGTTTTTATGCCATAGAAAACATCATCCCCTACTGCTTCGCAATCGTGTCCGGCACGGCAAATATCGCTTCACAATCCTACCTGCACAGTAAATATCGCTTCGCAATCGTGTCCGGCACGGCAAATACCGCTTCGCAACCGTACCCGCACAGCAAATGTGTGCTCCAAATCACGTTCATTATGTCGCAACAGTAAGCAAAGCACACGTTTGATCCAACCTGTTAAACTGCGAGCGTTACCTTGCGGAAGTTCTTCTTGCCGCGCTTCAGGACAATCCCATCGCCCTCCAGCTTCTCCTTCGCGACGACCGCCTTGACATCTGTCACCTTTTCTCCGTCGATCGTCACACCGCCCTGCTCAATCGCGCGGCGTCCCTCAGAGCGCGTCGCGACAAGACCAGACTTGTGCAGCAGGGAGATCACATCGATTTCGCCGTCCTGCAGATCTTCTTCCGCGATCTCCGCGGTCGGCATATTGGCCGCATTTCCCATCGAAAACAGCGCCCGTGCGCCCTCCTGCGCCTTCTTTGCCTCTTCCTCGCCATGTACCAGGCTGGTCAGCTCGTATGCAAGAATTTCCTTTGCCTGGTTGAGCTGGCTGCCTTCCCATTTATCCATCTCATCAATCTGCTCCAGCGGCAGGAACGTCAGCATCCGCAGGCATTTCAGAACATCTGCGTCGCCCACGTTTCTCCAGTACTGGTAGAAATCGAATGGGGAAGTCTTGTTCGGATCAAGCCATACTGCTCCGCTCTGCGTCTTGCCCATTTTCTTGCCCTCGGAATTGAGCAGCAGAGTAATCGTCATCGCATAAGCGTCCTTGCCGAGCTTGCGGCGGATCAGTTCGGTGCCGCCGAGCATATTGCTCCACTGGTCGTCGCCGCCAAACTGCATGTTGCAGCCGTACCGCTGGAACAGCTGGTAGAAATCGTAGCTCTGCATGATCATGTAGTTAAATTCCAGGAAGCTTAAGCCGCGCTCCATCCGCTGCTTGTAGCACTCCGCCGTCAGCATCCGATTTACACTGAAGTGAGCGCCTACCTCGCGCAGCACCTCGATGTAGTTCAGGTTCATCAGCCAGTCCGCATTATTGACCATCAACGCTTTGCCCTCGGAGAAATCAATGAACCGGCTCATCTGCTTCTTGAAGCAGTCACAGTTGTGCTGAATCGTCTCTGTCGTCATCATCTGGCGCATGTCGGACCGCCCGGACGGATCACCGATCATGCCTGTGCCTCCGCCGATCAGTGCGATCGGCCGGTTGCCGGCCTCCTGCAGCCGCTTCATCAGACACAGAGCCATAAAGTGTCCCACGTGCAGGCTGTCCGCCGTTGGGTCAAACCCGATGTAAAACGTTGCCTTTCCATTGTTCACAAGCTCGCGGATCTCCTTCTCATCCGTCACCTGTGCGATCAGTCCTCTTGCTATCAGTTCCTCGTAAATCTGCATGTCTGTTTCTCCTCTCGAAGATTCCTGGTAAATCTGCATACCTGTTGACACAGGCTTCACCGCACGCGAAAGCCACGGATTGCTCCGCGCTTTGCGCTCCTGCAATCCTACCCGTATTCACAATCCGGGCTATCGCCCTACTTGTTCATACGGGTTAGCGTCTCTGGTGCTCAGCCATCTGGACGCACAAGTGCGCCCATCTGTCTGTTCACCGAGACTGGCTTTCATAGTAAAATAAGCGGGAGCCATACAACCCACCTGATGAGCCATACGGCTCCCGCCCTGCTATTCATAAGGACGAGAAATCTCCCGTGTTACCACCTTACTTCACAGACAGCTCACACTGCCTGCCTCACTGGGTACTGCATACCCTGACCTGTATAACGGCTGTCACCCCGCCGCAGCCTACCCGACCCGCGCTGTCCATCTGACTGATATCGCCTGACATCCGGCATCTGCCCACTGCAAAACCGCCACTCTAACGCTTTTGCCTCATGGCCTCTGCCTCATAACCTCGTCTTAAAACTTTACCTCCTGGCTTCTGCTTTACGGCTCTGTCCTCATAGACTCGCCTTAAAGCCTTTCCCTTTTTGGCTTCTGCCTTACAGCTCTGACCTTACAGTTCCGTTTTAAAGACTTCATTTTACAATATCTTTCTTTGTCTGGATCAGCCCTGCCGCTCAGTGCGGAGCTCCGGGATGTATTCAAAAACGGTCTCCGCGCGCACCTCTCATCTGCCGGTTACTTTCTGTGCCTTCCGCCGTCTCCTACTTGTTCCCTTCCACGCTTTTCAAAATGATACTTTTTCAGTATAATTACAACCCTTCCATTTGTCAATAGACGATTTCAGAATGGCGCCCCCAAGTCTTACCGGAACGGCATGTACGCATCACTCGCATTGCGGATCACGCGCGTGCAGACCGCCTCTCCTTCTGCTGCCAGCTTCTCCTCATCGATGCCCTGCAGCTCGCCGTCCTTGAAGACCACCTTTCCGTTGATCATGGTCATCCAGACCGGACCGGTCACGCCGACTCTCGGAAGGAAGTTCTTCGGATCGTGAAGCGCGCCCGCATACTCCAGCTTTTCCGTATCCACAAGGAACAAATCCGCCGCCTTGCCCGGCTCCAGGCTTCCAAGATCCGGTCTGCCAAGCGTCTTTGCTCCCTCGACCGTCGCCATTTTCAGGATATCATAGGCGCTCACGCTGCCGCCGCGCTCCTTATTGTAATATGCCTGCATCAGATATGCGATCCGCATCGCATCCAGCAGATTCGAGCTGTCATTCGTCGCAGAGCCGTCGCATCCGAGGCTGATGCAGACACCGGCCTTTTGCATTTCCTTCATATTGAGAATCGGGAACCCGCCCAGAATCGCGGGACTCGGGCAGTGGGACACTCCGGTACCATGTTCCGCCAGCACACGGTGCTCCTCCGGAAGCAGCTCCCAGCAGTGCGCATACCAGACATCCTCTCCGATAAAGCCGATGTCCTGGCACCACTCCAGCGTCCGCTTCCCGTAGCGCGCCACGATACCTTCCGTCTCCCCCTCGCCGAGGTGGGTATGCATCCGCAGCCCAAGCTGTCTCGCCAGCGGCACCGTGTCGATAAACGTATCCGCACAGCAATTGATCGGCTGGCACGGCGCCATCACAATCTGGCTCATGGAAAACGGCTTCGGATCATGATAAGCCGCCGCAAGCCGCTCGCAGTCCTTCAGAAATTCTTCCGACGTCTCACACATCTCGTCCGGGATAGAGCTTCCATCGCAGCGCCGGAGCGTATTGCCCCCTCTTCCTGCATGATAACGGATGCCAAGCAGCTTCGCCGCCTCCATCTGGCGGTCCACCGGCTCCTTTCCGGTCTTCGTCGTGTAGCAGTACTGATGGTCAAAAGCACAAGTGCACCCGTGCTTGATCAGATCCGCAAACGACGTCAATGTAGAATAGTAAATCACATCATTATCGATGATCCGGAAAATCCGGTAGATCTTGTCGATCCAGTCCATAACCGTCAGGCTCGGATAATCGATCGTGATTAAGTTTCGGACAAACGTTTGGAAAAAATGATGGTGCGTATTAATCAGGCCGGGATACACAAACTTTCCCGCCGCGTCCACCACCTGCGCGCCCTCCGATGAAAGCCCCTTCCCGATCGCCTCAATCTGCGGTCCGTCGATCAGGATATCACTATCCCGGAACACCTGGTCTGTCCCGTCGCACGTCACAATTGCCTTTGCATTTTTAATCAGTATCTTTGCCATAAAGCCCTCCTTCATGTTTTTTCACACACTCAGCATTATTTTACGATATAGCTTTGACGCCTTTGTCCCATTATACTCCAAGAAAAAAAGAGGAGCAAGCCGTTTATTCGGTCATCCACTATAGGCTTTCCTCTGCTTCAGGATGCCTTATCCAGCATATCAAGGATGTAGGTCTTCAGCCCCTCTTCCGTTCCTATCCCGTATTTACGGTTTATGGTTTCATAATATTTCATGATACGTTCCTTCTGCAAAAGTTCACTCGAAGGAATACTGTCTCCATAACCCTTTCTGGCTTCCTTCCACGGATCCTCATTGTGTGTGATCCGCTCCAGTGCCTTTCCACTATACATGCCGAATGTATTCACCACAAGGTCAATTACATCCTTTTCTTCTTCCGTCAGGGAATCCGCAGTTCCTTCAAACAGAGCAAACCGCGCATCATCAATCGGATTATATTTGAAATCCCTGAAATTTAATGCACTTTTCATTTACAAATTGTCCTGTAAGATCGACAAGTAGGCATCCTTTCTCAAAATCACATTCTGCATATCCAGCGTCAGTCTGCGGATCACCTCCGCCGCCATGCTGATGCAGGCGTTCATATCACTCATGGAACAATAATTATATGGTGTATGCACGTATCGGCTCGGCACGCCGAGCACCAACACCGGAACTGCACCTTCCACAAGACTAATCCGCCCTGCATTGGTGCTGCCGCCTCTTCTTACTGCGTCCTGATACGGAATACCGCACGCATCGCCGACGGCATGGGCCAGATCAATAAATTGATCATTTGAAATATAGCTGTTGTCCCGCCTGCGAATCTGCGTACCGCGCTTGAGCTGCCCCTGCGCCACTCCGTCCGGAAAGATCCCGTCATCGGACGGAGACCCCTCGAACAGAATGCAGAGATCCGGCTTTACCGTTTGCGCCGTCACCTGTGCGCCGCGCATCCCCACTTCCTCCTGCGAAGCAAACGCACCAATGACATCGACCGGAAGCTCCTTTTCCCGGGCGAGCTCCTGCAATGTCCCGATGATGCAGGCACAGCCGGCACGGTTATCAAACGCCTTGCCAAAGCAGATATCATGCTCCTGATCGTAATGAAACTTTACTTCCGGCACCGCAGGATCACCGATGTGAATCCCATACTCCTCGATCACCTCTCTGCGGCTGGACGCCCCAACATCCAGAAATACATCCTCGATTGTCTGATTCCGCATCGCCTCGGCCTGCGATGCAAAATGCACCGGAACCGAGGTCGTCACCGCACGCACCAGCTTCCCCGTTCGCGTCCGGATCAAGTACGCATGAGCCGGGATCGTACTCATATGCATGCCGCCTTGCAACAGAACAGACAACCGCCCATTTTCATGAATCGCCTGTACCATCAGACCGCACTCATCCGTGTGCGCATCCAGCATGACCACCGGTCGCTTTCCTGTATTCCCCGGGAGCGCTGCGTACAGATTATACATCGCATCGCTGCTCAGCTTCATGTCCTTCAGATAACCGGCAGCAGTCCGGATCACGTCCCGCTCGAAACCGCTCGGACCGAATGCATTGGACAGCGCCTCCAAAATCTTTACGTCCATTTCTTTCCTCCTACACATTTATCCACAGTCCTTTCTGCCAAACGGATTACTTTATATCTTATGCCACCTCTAGAATCTATATCGTCAGTCTGGACCTTGGAATTGATTCTGCCAACATCATACTCCAAGAAAAAAGAGGGACAAGCCCTCTTTCTTCCCGATCATTCCATTATCTGTCTCCTCGTTACTATTCACGCATCCCCGGACGAGAAGTATGGTCCCAAGTTTTGCAGGCTCTCATCGTTCGTCTACAGGTTCTAAGACTTCCGAAGACCTTCGCAAAATAATTTTCATCGGCTAGGCGGCTGAATGAGGCGATGCAGTGGCATCGTCGATGGAAGCAGGCCAGTCCGATGGAAAATCAGGCAAGGAAGTTTGACTGAATATAAGCGTGTTAGTACACTAGCACTCCTTGCGCGGCTCTGTCACGAGCGCCGGCTCCACCTCAAAGGTATAGCCGCACTCACACTTGGACTCCTCTGCGATTCTTCCCTTAATCGTAAATACCTCGACCTCCTTGCCGCAGTTCGGGCAGATCCTGTCCTCCGGCACCGGTGTTCTGTACTTCTCCTCACATCCATCTAAGATTGCCATAAAAATTCCTCCTCTCAGTCTGCGCTGGTGCGCTTAAGTTTTCTCACTCATACTACCAGCAACCGGCCGCAGTGTCAACAAATTCCTGCCAGCCTGCTATGACTCCGCTTGCACTGCAGCTACAGCTCAGTAATCAAATGAAACTCCCGCAAAGATGCCAATTGTTAGCATCTCTACAGGAGTAATCTACATCAAGCTTTTTCTCAGTCTATTCTGTGATTCGATACTATCCTCAGCACCTTCTCCGGCACGACCTCCCAGGCCCGGTAACAGTAGCTGCCCTCTTCATCTTCAAATAAAAGCAGCGCATCTGTCGTACGGCCTTCATTGGACTCCTTAAGCGCCGGAACCACCCACATAAGGAGCGTTGTTCCATTGCCATAGTCCAGCTTCAGATCCGGCGTCTCCTGCGGAGGATCCGAAAGCGTGCGTCCCGTCCCGGCGCCGCTGACCTGATTGTAAATATCGTAACCTCCCGTGCCGTCAATTGCGAACATCTCGCCTTCCAGCTCGGCCAGGAGCGTTCCCTGCTCATACGCATAGACCGTCGCGTTTGAAAGCCGCTCAATATAATTCCAGAAATCTCTCCGGTACTTCCCAGCCCAGATGACCGGAATCACGCAGGCAATGATTACAATCGTTGCCGCTGCCAGAGTGATCGGCATGATCCGGTCCCGCCTCTGGCGCGGCTTTCTTACCATTTCATACATATCTCCGCTCATACCCACTCCTTCCCAGCCAGCATGAAACGCATACTACTCATACGCAGTTACACTTATAGGTACATAATTACAGAAAAACTGCACAAACATCAAGAAACATACTATGTGTTGACTAGCTCTATGCTTTCACTATACGGAAGATGCCAGGGTACTGAATATCCTGGGAATCATCACTTGGCACCAGGTAAATCAAACATATGGACTTGTCATCTAAATATACCGCCGCTTAATTTCTTCAAATTTCTCCGCGGTAAGCAGCGCATCCTCCTTCCTGCCCTGGAACCGCACTATATAGGTCCATCTTCCATATGGCTCGATCTTGCGGATCCGCGACAGATTAATGATATACGATTTGTGGCTGCGCAGGAATTGCTCCGGGTCAAGACGGCGCTCCAGGTCCGCAAGGCTCGCACTCGTCACATAGCTGTCCCTCTCCGTGTAAATCACGCTCGCATTGTTTTCCCGCTGGATCAGGATAATATCATCGACCGGGATAAAGCTCATGCTTTCCTTGCCCTTCACCAGCAATTTGTCGCGTCTATGCTGCGGCCGGACCACCTTTTCCTCCTGCTCGCACGGAACCGGAACCGACAACGAAACGATGCGCTCCAGCGTCTGGCTGACGCGTTCCAGTGCAAATGGCTTGATCAGGTAATCGAAAGCATACAGTTCAAATGCCTCCTGCATAAATTCTGCGTGCGCAGTGGCAAAGATGATCTTCACCTTCGGATTCAGATCCGTCAGAATGCGCGCACACTCGATTCCACTCTGCTCGCCAATCGCAATATCGAGAAATACCACCTCCGGCTGCAGACGGCGGAACTGGATGATCGCATCTGCAATCTCCCCGCATTCCGCTGCCACCTGAAATTCCTGGTGCTTCTCTATGACTTTTCGAAGGAGAAGACGCATTCCCGCGTCATCCTCAACCAGCATGACCTTGATTGCCATTTGCTATCCCCATCCTTTTCTTCCACTGCTGTCTGAAACTCCAGGTTCTTCTCTATGATCTGAAGCGGCAGTTCATTCCTCCTTATTCCTGGACAACATGCTCTTGATTGCCCATCGCTATGCCTTCTGAACCTCAGCCTCTGCTCTATAATTTTAAAACGGCAATTCACTTCCCCGTCATCCAGGTCCGGTATGACCTTGCCCGACATTCGCTATCCTTCTCTTCCTCCTCTGTCTTGAGACTGGCTCCCCGAGTATCTCCGACCAGACCACAGCCTCCCGCAGAGCCTCCGGTGAGAGACTGTCACCAACCTCTGCGCAGGAACTCTTGCCGCCGCGTGTTCTGGCATATGCTGCACCGCCCGGCGTTCTTCCGTACAGCGCTGCGTCTCCAGAGTTCCTGCCGCTCGCCGCTATTCCGCCGGATGCGGCCGCACCATCGGATATCATGCTGCCCGAAGCACCGCCGGATGTACCGCTGCCCGCTTGCCTCTCTTCCCCGGAATCTGTCTCCTTGCCCTCTCTCTTTTTTCCCTCTGCCTGAGCTTTGCCTTTCTTTTTCTTCTTTTTCTTCTTTTTGGCGCCCTCTTTTTCCGAATTGCTCTTTTTATCCATACTTCCTGCCTCCAGCTCTGACTTTTCCTTCCGCATCAGACCTTTCAGCCGTTCCTCCGGAGTCGAACCGAACGCAATAGTCCCCAGCCCTCCAAGCGGCACCTTATTCGAGAGGCTCTGCATCTGGCTCTCAATATACATCTTATTCATATTGAAAAATGAATTTCCCATACTCCTCCTCCCGCCCCTGGCGCATCTGGACTTCTACAACAGTCACAGCAGCATAGCTCCGGCCCACCTTCCGGCCCTCAACAGCTGCATTTACTCCCGCCGCACAGCCATTTATCCACTGTGGCGCGCTTCTGCGACTGACTTATCCACAGGGAGCCGCAGCATCCCTGTGGATCCTTTGATCATTTAATCGCCTGCGTCGTTGTCTTCTCTCCAATGGTTTCTCGCATCTGTGTGTCCGCCTTCAGATTCTGCATCTCATAATAATCCATCACGCCCATTCTGCCTTCCCGCAGCGCGCTTGCCAGCGCCTTCGGTACTTCTGCTTCCGCCTCCACGACGTAAGCACGCATTTCCTGCTCCCGCGCGACAGCCATCGCACGGCGCTCCTCTGCCTTTGCCTGCGCGATATTTTTATCCGCCTCTGCCTGCAGACTCTGCAGCTGAGCACCGATATTTCGTCCAACGTCGATATCTGCAATATCGATCGACAGGATTTCAAATGCCGTTCCGGAATCCAGTCCCTTGCTCAGCACCCGCTTGGAAATATCATCCGGATTCTCCAGCACTTCCTTGTGGGAGCCTGCAGAGCCGACCGTTGTGACAATACCCTCGCCAACTCGTGCAAGTACCGTCGCTTCTCCGGCGCCGCCGACCAGACGCTCCAGATCAGCACGCACTGTCACGCGCGCCTTGACAAGCAGCTCAATACCATCCTTCGCAACTGCTGACACATTCGAAGTCTCAATGACCTTCGGATTGACGCTCATCTTCACAGCCTCGAACACATTCCGGCCTGCCAGATCGATCGCCGCCGCTTTTTCAAATTCCAGCTGAATCCCGGCACGCTCTGATGCAATCAGTGCATTCACAACATTATCCACATTCCCGCCGGCCAGATAATGTGCCTCCAGCTGGTTGACGCTGAGATTCAACCCGGCTTTGCGGACCTTGATCAGCGGGAGTACGATCTTCGCCGGCTTCACACGGCGCAGCCGCATACCAATCATATTGAAGATACTGATTTTGACATTTGCCGCGAGCGAAGAGATCCACAGCCCTACCGGCACAAACGCGAAAAACAGAACAATCAGAAGTCCCAAAATTCCAAGTAATACAATCCATAAAATATCCATTCTTCTCCTCCTCTTCTATCACTGGTACAGCGTTCGTCAAATAACTAGGTCATTTGCCGTACAAAAAGCTTCGAGCCTTCTACCTTAATGATTTCGATTTTTACCCCTTTGGACAAGTAGCTTCCTTCAGACCGCACATCGAAATTTACGCCGTCGAACTGTCCGACCCCGGTCGGATGCAGATCCGTCACCGTGACGCCCTTCCTGCCAAGCAGATAATTCAGATCACTGGAGCTCAGATAACCTTCTGTTTTTTTCTGCTCCTCATCCAGGATCAGCGGCGACTTCAGCTTGCCGTGCGACAGAAGCCACAGCACGATTGCCATCAAAATACCGAGCAATGCCAGCACGGCAATCGTGATAACTGCCCCTTCCATCGCGGAATCCGCCAGCAGAAATACTCCGATTACCAGACAGATAATGCCGCTCACTCCTGGCACAGAGAATCCAGGCACCACCAGCTCAATCCCTACAAAAATGAACCCGGCAATCAGAAGCAGGATTCCCACCAATGTCAACGTCTCCATCGCATCCCCTCCTTTCTTTTGTTTAGGAACTGGTTTCCTCCATTTTACTGATTTTACGGCTGTATGGAAGAGATATTGCGTCAACTATACAAAATCGCCCTTAAACTGTCAGTGCAGTTCTGTTTCCTATATCTTTTCGCAATTGTCTCCGCACAACACTGCACGAAACGGGTAAGCTGAAGTTTTCTTCACAGCCGTCCCGGCAGACATAAACCGGGTGGTCTGCTGCTTTCTTCACAGTCTCCTCGGCAGCGTGAACCGGAAGCAAGTCTCCTCCTCGCCGCTCTCCACCTCGATCGTGCCGCCTGCCTCCCTGAGCGCCGCCTCCACAATCGCGAGTCCCATACCGTGTCCCTCGCCCTTTTTCGTCGTATAACCCCGGGTAAATAGCAGGCGCTGCTGTTCCCTGGGAATACACGGTCCATTATTTTTCACCGAACATTCATACACAGACCCAAACTCTCTTAGCTGAAGTACCACTCTCCGCTCTCCCTTCTGACCGGACACAGCTGTGACTGCATTATCAATCAGATTCGCCATAATTTTGCACAGCTCCCACGGCTCCACGAGCAGACCGTCCAGCAGTGTACCTATCTCCAGATAGAAATTGATTCCCTGCCTTTCCGCTTCCTCCATCTTTGCCTGAAGCAGCGCGTTGACCGCAGGCTGTGCCGTCCGCAGCGCACTGCTCACCTTTGTGATCGCCTTGAAGACCGGATCCAGGTATGCCCTGGCTTCCTCGTATTCCCCCAGCTCCAGCAGTCCGTGGACGACCTGGATCTGATTCAGATAGTCATGGCGCTGCTCCCGCAGACGATTATTCAGATTTTCCAGATTCCGCATGCTCTCCTGATAGCTCTCATTCTGGTACCGCGTCACCGAGAGCAGCACTACGACAGACAACAGGCTGCTCAGCAGTACCAGCGAGAGCGACACCTCCAGGATGCTCTCCGTGTAAAAAATCATGCCGCACTGAAGCCCGATCAGTACCATAGCCCCCAACAGAAACTGCAGTCCCTCTACCAGAACCAGCAGTCCCGCCAACTTACGCAATGACATCACATTCAACCTTTCTTAAAATATATTCTCTTACTTCCATATTCCCCGGCATCTTTCCTGCAATCCCGGCTAATCTGAATTTTCTATGCATACCTGCCCACAGCAGCCTCCTGTTACTGTTCATGGTCATTCTTGCCGCGAACAGTAACAGCCTCCTTACTTTTTCAGCCTTAATTATCCACAAATACTGGACTTCTTTCTCTCATTTTAGTACAATAAAAAATAATTGACAATCATAAAAGGAGGAAATGCAACTATGAAGAGAAAATTCGCACTGCTTTTTTCACTCATTATGCTCTGGCTTTGCAGCATCTCCGTATTTGCCGCTCCAGTCGTGCTCCCTACGGATGTCCCAACCGCGTCCGGCGGCTGCACGCTTCTGGGGATTGAGGGAAAATACATCGTCCAGATCCAGCAGGCACTTGACCGGATCAACGAAATCCGGTATGAAGCATGCCAGGAGGGTGTTTATAAACCCTCAGCCTATGGCACCCCGTCACGGCCGCTGACTATGAGCGATTATGTTCCGATCAAATGGTCTTCCGACCTTGAATACATCGCGAGAATTCGTGCCGCCGAAGCAAGCCTGACCATGGACCACGTTCGGACAAACGGTGATAGCTGCTTTGCGCTGTACAGCCCGAATTATGCTCAGAGTTTCGGAGAAGTGCTTGCCTGGAACTGGAGCGAAACGATGACACAGGGAATCAACCAGTGGTATGGAGAAAAAACCGACTGGGTGAAGCAGACGTCAGGCGCCGTAACCGGACATTACACCGCGATGATCGATCCCGATAACCGCTATGTCGGCCTTGCCACCTTCTGTACTGACACTGCGCAATATTACAACACCACCGCCGGGGAATTTGCATCCTACAGCTATATGGATGAAACGCATGGCCCCGCTATAGAAAGCTGTATTCAAACCGTCGAAGTCTACAACCAGTTTCTGAATAACCGTTACACCATCGCTGGCACTGCCAGCAGCAAACGTGGAGAGCCTGTCTCTCTGCAGCTGACTACCGGTATGTCCATCCGCGATTACTGGGGAAGCACCCTGACAACAAACGGTCTTCTCGTTCTGGATCCCGTCACCTGGTCTTCCTCTGACCCTTCAGTAGCTACTGTGGATGCAAATGGCATTGTTATGCCCATTAAATGCGGCACCACCCAGATCACCGCGCGCGGCACAAACGGCTCCGGAGCAACGATTCCCTTTACTGTAAATCATACAGAGGTGATCGACCAGGCAGTCGCGGCAACCTGCACAAAGACCGGCCTGACTCAAGGAAAACACTGTTCTGTATGTGGGACAGTGCTCACAGCCCAGCGGACTGTCCCTCTGACGCCTCACAAATGGAACAACGGAACGATAACAAAAGAGGCAACGCTCAAAGAAGCCGGCCAGAAGACATACTCCTGCCAGCTCTGCGGTACAACCAGGACTGAGACTATTCCCAAACTCAAGATTGCGAAGGGGAAAACCTTCGTTGTAAATAATCTGAAGTACAAGATCACGAATGCGAAAACAAACGGCAAGGGAACCGTCGCTGTTGTTGGTACTACCACTAAAAAGACCAGCCTGAAAACCTTAAAGATCGGAGATACCGTCAGCTTTGGCGGCGTGAAATTCCTTGTCACAGAGATCAGTGCAAAGTCCTTTAAGAGCTGCACGAAACTGCAAACAGTTGCAATTGGAAAAAATATATCTGTCATTGGCAAGGAAGCCTTCATGAATTGCAAAAAGCTGAAAAAAATGACCATCTCCAGCAAAAAGCTGAAGACAGTCGGAGCAAACGCAGTCAAATCCATCTACTCCAAAGCAGCCATCAAGGTGCCTTCCTCAAAGGTTAGCGCCTACAAAAAACTGTTTAAGAGCAGCACCGGATTTAAGACTACCATGAAAATCACAAAATAAAAGTATTGTCAGCAACGATACTTCCTGAAACAGCTGTAAGAATCCTGCAAACTGACAGGATTAAAATAAATCAGCGTGCAGCCATCGGCGCAAATTTTGCAAATGCCACAGCCGCACGCTGATTTATACAACTCTGACCTTATTCTCCGATCTTAATTACTGCCTTTACGATATCTGCTTTATTATTCACGCTGTAATCCATTGCTTTCTGTGCTTCATCCAGCGTAAATGTATTGGTCACAATTCCCTTCAGGTTCACCTTCCCCGCGGCAACCGCATCAATCGCCATCGGATAAATATGGCGATAGCGGAAAATAGATTTGAGGGTCAGCTCCTTATCCAGCACAAGGCTCATGGGAAGCGTCATTTCACCGCTCTTGCTGTAGCCCACCAGAACAATCGTCGAGCCCTTCTTTGCCATATGGATTGCCTGCCTCGTTGTGATCTCTGTTCCTGCTGTTTCAATCACAAGATCTGTACCGGCCCCTCCAGTCAGCTCTTTTACTCTCTCCAGAACGTTCTCCTTTGCTCCGTTGATGACTCCGGAAGCGCCCAGCTCCAGTGCCTTCTCAAGACGCTTCTCCATGATATCCACGACATAGACTTCCGATACCCCTCTCGCCTTCAGTGCCATCATGGATACCAGTCCGATACAGCCTGACCCCATGACAACCGCCTTCTGTCCGAGATGCGCATCCCCCTGAATTGCTGCATGGAAGCCAACCGCCAGCGGTTCGATCAGCGCTCCCTCCAGCGTGCTTACATTGTCCGGCAGCTTAAAGCAGAGGTCCGCCTCATGAGCAACATACTCCTGGAATACCCCGTCCACCGGAGGCGTCGCAAAAAATACCACATCCGGGCAGAGGTTATAGCGGCCTGTCTTGCAGAACTCACAGTGTCCGCAGGTCTTCCCCGGCTCAAGCGCTACCCGGTCGCCTACCTTTAAGTGCTTCACATTCTTACCGACCTCAACCACCGTACCGCCCGGCTCATGCCCCAGGACAAACGGCGGCTCCACTACATAGTCCCCGATCGCTCCTGTCTCGTAGTAATGCAGATCACTTCCGCAGATCCCCACATACTCCAGCTTCACCAGCACCTCATCGTCCTTTGCCTTCGGGATATCGCGCTCCTCAAAGCCCATCTTTCCAATCCCGAGCATCACAGCAACCTTCATCTTTCCTTCCATGACCGTTTCCTCCTTTATTTCTGAAATCTTACATTTCCCTTTTTCTGCAGACTACTCTGCATTATTCATGTCTGTTCAGTACCCTCACAGATACGAGCAAAAATTACTGACAAAACTATGCTTCCAGAACCAATTCACAAATCATTTTACACTAAATACCGTCATGATACAATCAAAAATCTTAATAAAGAGCTCCAACTATGAAGAGAAAACCCGCAGTTACAGTTCAACCAATCACTGTCCAGAAAAGTATGTCCCCAGGTTGCCTGAACTGTAACACTATATTTTTCCCGTTAAACTAAAGCAAAAATGGTAGTGTCAAGTAATCTATG
>DKWE01000053.1 GCA_002491565.1 Lachnospiraceae bacterium UBA7160
CATAGCTGCTCTCGTGCGAGCACGTCGCAGCTATGTCCACTTGGCTTACTTTCACAGTAAATAAATCCAGGGTAGTCCTCTTTATAATACCCTTAAAAACTGCTGTGTTTAGTTTACCATGCTTTTTTCATCTCAACAACTGTTTCTCTGAATTTTTTCTTCAGTAAAGCGTTAAAGTCCAGTCAAAAAACGGTTGATCGCCTGAAAACTCTGTGCTATCCTGTCTTAAGTAACTATAAGCAGCCACGTAAGCCCCACGAGACACGTGATTCATGCCAAAAAGGAGTGTGCAAACGCATGGGAGATTATCTGAATATCGGCAATGCAGGCTTTGCAGGTATAAGAAACGGAATTTACGTTGACAAAACAGAGATGATCGACTTTATTAACAACACCCTTGAAACGAGTGACCGCCTGACTGTAGTCAGCAGGCCCCGGCGTTTTGGAAAATCGTTTGCTGCAAAAATGCTGTGCGCCTATTATGACAAGAGCTGTGACTCAAAAAAGCTTTTTGACGGATTAGCAATATCAAAATGTGAGTCTTATGAAAAACATTTAAACAAATATGATGTTATCTATCTGGATATCACATGGTTTATATCCAGCTCAGGTAATATCAAAAACACCGTTCATATTTTGCACGAAAAGCTGCTCCGGGAATTAAGAGAAACGTATCCTGAGGCAAGAAAGTCAGATACTTTATCCGAAACCCTCTCCTCTGTGAATGCTCTGACCGGAGGAAAATTTATTTTCATCATCGATGAGTGGGACGCGTTATTCCGTGAAGCAAAGGATGATATTGTAGTCCAAAAACAATACATGGATCTGCTCAGAAGTCTGTTTAAGAACAGTGGCTTTACTGATAAAATGATTGCAGGAGCCTATATGACAGGCATTTTGCCGGTAAAAAAATATGGAAATCAGTCTTCTGTATCTGACTTTCGTGAGTTTACCATGCTCACTCCCAAAAGGTTGGCAAAATACACTGGTTTTACAGAAGCTGAGGTTAAAAATCTTTGCAGTCGATACGACATGAATTTTACAGAGATGAAACGCTGGTATGACGGATATTCGTTTTTCAGAGTAAAATCCATTTACAATCCCAACTCTGTCATGGAAGCGATCAAAAACGGGGAATACGGAAGCTACTGGACCAGGACCGAGACCTACGAATCCCTGAAGGATTATATTGACATGGATTTTGATGGATTGCGGGAAGCGGTTATTCAGATGCTGGGCAATGAAAAAGTAAAGGTGGATGTAGAAACCTTCCAGAATGATATGAGCAATATCCGGAAAAAAGACGATGTCATTACGCTTTTAGTCCATCTTGGATACCTCGCCTATGATTCACAGGAAAAAACAGCTTACATTCCCAACGAAGAGGTAAAAAAGGAATTTATACGCGCTGTGACAGGCAGCAGACACCAGGAAATTGTAAAGCTTATTCAGCTTACAGACCATTTACTTGTGCAGACATTACGCATGGACGAATCTACTGTTGCAGCCGCCATAGAAGAAATCCATAAAACATGGGCTTCCCCGCTGCATTACAATAGCGAAGACGCTCTGAGAAGTACCATACATTTCGCATACCTTGGCTGTATGGATGATTACAACCGAATCGACGAATTGCCGGACACGGGTATGTTGATGTAGCTTTTCAGCCAAAGCACGGATATCACAAGCCGGTAATTTTAATCGAGTTGAAGTGGAATAAATCTACGGAAAGCGCAATTGAACAAATCAAAGCCAGAGATTATCCGCATGCTTTTCGCAGCTATGAAGGGGAAATACTGCTTGTTGGTGTAAATTATGATTCCGAAACCAAGAAGCATACCTGCAAGATTGAAAAATATACGAAGTAGCATACTATACAATGGGACTGCAGAATTGCAAAATGCTGCCTGCAGTCCCATTGTATTCCGTTCCTATACCATTGACCGATGACAAGCGATTCATCTGATGCGTTGACTTTCTCATATTTTAAACCGGTACCCGACTCCCCAGATCGTCTCAATATACTGCGGCTTCGACGACTGCTTCTCGATCTTCTCCCGGATCTTCTTGATATGCACTGTCACTGTGGCGATATCCCCTACCGATTCCATATCCCAGATGCGCTTGAACAGCTCCTCCTTCGTAAACACATGGTTCGGATTCTGCGCGAGGAAGGTCAAAAGATCAAATTCCTTCGTCGTGAATGCCCGCTCCTCGCCATCCACCCAGACACGCCGCGCCGTCTTGTCGATCTTGATACCGCGCACCTCAACGATATCATTCTCCTGCACATTTGTATTCACAAGCCGTGCGTACCGCGCCAGGTGCGCCTTGACGCGCGCCACCAACTCGCTCGGACTGAACGGCTTCGTCATGTAGTCGTCCGCACCAAGCCCAAGGCCGCGTATTTTATCAATATCATCCTTCTTCGCCGAAACCATTATGACCGGTGTGTTCTTCGAAATCCGGATCTGGCGGCAAATCTCAAAACCATCCGTGCCCGGAAGCATCAAATCCAGAATAATCAGATCAAAATCTTCTTCCAGAGAGCGCACAAGCCCCCGGTCTCCGTCATTCTCCGTCTCTACCTGGAAGCCGGACAGCTCCAGATAATCTTTCTCAAGGTCGGCAATCGCCACCTCATCCTCCACAATCAAAATTCTGCTCATTTTGCCGGCACCTCCTGATATTTTCTGATTACGAAGCACATCGTCGTACCCTCTCCGAGCTTGCTGTTCGCCCAGATCCGCCCGCCATGGTCTTCAATAATTTTCTTCACGATGGACAACCCGATCCCGCTGCCGCCCTGCGCCGAGTTCCGCGACGCATCCGTCCGGTAAAACCGGTCAAACACCGTCACCAGCTCCTTCGTCGGAATGCCCTTTCCATTATCCTCGATCTCTACCTGGATAAAGTCACCCACATCCTTGACCCGGATCTGGATTTCCTGCTTTGGCTTATCCATATATTTGATCGAGTTTCCGATAATATTATTCATCACGCGTGTCAGCTGCTCTGCATCCGCGATGATCCTCGTATCCGGATCGACCGTGTTGATATACGAAAACTTAATCTCCCGCTCCCGCAGATCCAGCCCGACATCATCCGCACAGTCATCAAAATACTCCGTCACATTGATCCGGTTAAAATTGTACGGAATCCGGTTCGTATCGATCTTGGAGTAAAACGTCAGCTCATTGATCAGGCGGTCCATATCATTCGCCTTGACATAAATCGTACGGATATAGCGGTCCATTTTCTCCGGCGTGTCCGCCACCCCGTCCATAATTCCCTCTACATACCCCTTCACTGCCGTAATCGGCGTCTTCAGATCGTGAGAAATGTTGCTGATCAGCTCCTTGCTCTGGCGGTCAAACGTCTCCTTTTCTTCCGCCTGCGTCTTCAGCCTCTTGCGCATCTCGTCGAAATCCCGGCAGAGCTCGCTGATCTCATCTTTGCCCGTCTCATTCAATTCAAAATCAAAATCCTCATTTTTGATGCGCTCTGTCGCCTCAGAGAGCTTCCGCAGCGGCGTATTGATCCCGGTATAGATCCAGATCGTCAGGAGGGCCGCCGTAAAAAACATGATGACCACAACCGAAATCACCAGATCCCGAAGCAGAATCCTTGTCTGCTTGATCAGCCGCTTCGTGGAGGAAATGATGAAGACACTTCCTTCCGTCCCATCTGAAAATTCCACGTCCAGCTGCTTGACAAATGCCTTTACATCCTTTCCTATGTAGGATCCGCCGTCCGATGCGCTGGCAAATTCCCGGAATGCAGGCAGCTCCGCAAACAGCCGGGAGATATCCTCACCGGAACCATTGTAATACAGATCCTTCCCCTTGCGCACCAGCAGGTAGGAGGTCTGTTCCGTCATGCCCAGATTCACCTGCTCCAGATAGGTCCGATCCAGAAAGAAATCCGGATCTGCATTGGCCTGCGCCTTCAGCTGCTCAAAAATCTTCTCCGTCGATTTCCCAATCACCTGCATCGAATCTGAAAGGGAATCCCACGAAATCGGGACTCCGTAGCTCTCCTCGATCGCCTGCAGCTGATACCGCGTGAACCCCATAAATGCAATACTGAACATCAGGAACGGCACCAGAAGAATTACAAAAAAGGCTACGATCAGCCTTGTCTTCACTTTCATAAAATTCCTCCCAAACTGCCTGTTTTTGAACAGTATAGCACATTCAAAAAATGTTTTCATCTAAACAATGCGGGATATTTCTAAACTTTTTATAAACGGTGCAAAAATATGTGTGCAATTTCCGTAAATCGCTGAAAAGGTGCCGCAAAACACAGCCAAGACACAAGCTCAGGTACCCGGCCGGACGGCCTTTCCCATAGCTTGCAGCTTTCTGCAGTTTTGCGACACCCTCAAAAGTCACACGGGCTGTTCCATGATCCGTTTTCTATACTCTCTGGGCGAATACCCGGAAGCAGCCTTAAATTGTCTCGTAAAATAATTGCTGTCCTGAAAGCCGCACGCCCATGCGACCTCAGAAACGGAAATCCACGGATCCTGCAGCAATTGACATGCCTGCTGTATCCGCACTTGATTCACATAGCTGCCCGGCGGCAGTCCGTATACCTTTCGGAAAACTCTGGAAAAGTTGCGGACTGACATATGAGTCTGCTGTGCGAGTTCCTTTACCGAAATAGCATTACAATAATTTTCCCCTATGTATTCCTGAAGCTCGGTGAAATTCATCTGAAACCTCCAAACCACTTACTTCTTAAATACAAAAGAAATCATATCAAACAGATTTCTCTGCTCAAAACAGTCCTTAAACCAGCCGTCGTAATCATGCTCCACCTTAAAATATACGGCATGTCTCCCGGTTACATTTTCTACCCTTGCCGTATATTCTCCGTCATGCATGCCGATCCTGCATCTGCCGATCTCATGCCCGTTCTCATAATCATCCAGCAAAATATGGAGAACCGAATGGCAGCCTGTTCCCTCTGCCCGCACTGAAAACTCCATCGTACCCTCTGAATAATCTTCGCCAAAATCAAAGTAGCGGTATCCGATCACTGCTCCTGAATAAATATTGGTTACCGGCCTGGTATAGGTGTCCTTTTCTGTAATGATACAGCCGCCCTTCAGAACGCAGGCCAGCTCTGCCGGAATAATCTGGTACGGATTCAGAGACTCTTCAAACCCAAGCGATGTCATCTCTACCTGCGGGATCGTCCCATCCGGTAAAATCTCGATGCGCTCCACACAGGCTCTTCTGGAGGTCAGCGTCCCGTTCGTCATGCGGTGATAAAAAACATACCACTGACCGTCGATGCAGCAGATAGAACCGTGATTATTTCCCGCCGGATAATCTACGCCATTGTCGATAATGTAACCCTTGCGCTCAAATGGCCCCGTCGGACGATCCGATATCGCATATGCCAGCCGGTTGCCCTTTCTCGGAGAATAAATCAGATAATACCTGCCGTTCACTTTTCTCGGGGAGCTCGCCTCAAAGAAGTCCGCCTCTCCCATTCCCGGTGCGATCACATCCGCAATATGCGACCCCTTTTTGATTTCCACCATATTCTCTGCATTGATCTCTCCCATATGGGATTTTTCAAAGCCATAATAGATATAGACGCGTCCGTCGTCATCCACCAATACTCCCGGATCGTTGAAGATTCCCTCATCCCCTCCGTCCGCTTCCTCATATTGATAACGGGAGAGCAGCCGGAACGGTCCCTCCGGATGATCGCTGACGCCGACACACCCCTTGGCCCAGAGAATATAGGCGTATAAGTAATACTTTCCGTCCTTCTCAACCACATCCGGCGCATACAGCTCATGATCCGTCCAGTCTGTATCAGCCCTGTGGTCCTCATCCGGCCTTGTATGAAAGCTGTGCCCGTGACAGGTCCAGTGGTTCAGATCCTTTACCGGCGCAGACCACACCTTCAGCTTATAATCACAGAACCAGTCCCCTCCCACTCTGTCATGAGAACCATACAAATACACTCTGTCTCCAAATACTCTCGGCTCTCCGTCCGGAATATATTCCCATGGAGGTAAAATTGGATTCGGCATCACTCATTCTCCTTTCTGCTTTTCCCTCTTCTGTGCCAGCCAATCATCCAGCTGTCTCTGCTTTTCTTCTATGATCCGGTCGATTCCCGCTGCCTTCAATTCCTGATTCAGCCTCGGAGTCCCGCATGAGCCATGATTTCCTGTATTTTACCATAAACAGAATCCCTTTGCCATAACTCTGCTGTGAAAAAGTACAGGCAGAAAACAGTCTCCTGCTCCTGCCTGTCGGTGCATCAATCATCCATTCCCTGTATTGTAATTGCTGTTCTCAATCTGTCACTCGGAAACGCCAAGCGCCTCCTGTCCGCTATGTCATATTCTAAATCCTTATTACAAGTTTCTAATCTTTCTCACAGCAAATACTGCTTCAGCTCCTCAACCTTGTCCGTCTTCTCCCACGGAAGATCAAGGTCAGTGCGGCCGAAATGTCCATAGGCCGCGGTCTGCTTGTAGATCGGTCTGCGCAGATCCAGCATCCGGATGATCCCGGCCGGGCGCAGGTCGAAGTGCTCCCGCACGATCTCGGTCAGCTTCTCATCCGAGAGCTTTCCGGTGCCAAACGTATCGATCATAATCGAGGTCGGACGCGCGACGCCGATCGCGTAGGACAGCTGGATCTCACACTTCTTCGCAAGTCCCGCCGCCACAATATTTTTCGCCACATAGCGAGCCGCATACGCTGCCGAACGGTCTACCTTCGTGCAGTCCTTGCCGGAAAATGCGCCGCCGCCGTGCCGTGCGTAGCCGCCATAGGTGTCCACGATGATTTTCCGGCCGGTCAGCCCGCTGTCCCCGTGCGGTCCCCCGATCACAAAACGCCCGGTCGGATTGATGAAGAACTTCGTGTTTTCATCGACCATCTCCTTCGGCAGAATCGCATCGAACACATATTTTTTGATATCCTCATGGATCTGCTCCTGTGATACATCCGGGTCATGCTGCGTGGAAAGCACCACCGCATCCAGACGGCACGGCCGGTCATTCTCGTCGTATTCCACCGTCACCTGTGTCTTCCCGTCCGGCCTGAGGTATGTCAGCGTGCCGTCCTTGCGCACCTTCGTCAGCTGCAGCGCAAGCTTCTGCGCGAGTGCGATCGGATACGGCATATATTCCTCCGTCTCATCCGTCGCGTAGCCAAACATCATGCCCTGGTCGCCGGCTCCGATCGCCTCGATCTCATCATCCGTCATCTGGTTCTCCTTCGCCTCCAGCGCCTTGTCCACGCCGAGCGCGATGTCCGCAGACTGCTCGTCAATCGCCGTAATCACGCCGCAGGTATCCGCGTCGAACCCATATTTTCCTCTGGTGTAGCCAATCTCACGCACCGTATCGCGCACGATTTTCTGAATATCGACATACGCCTGCGTCGTGATTTCTCCCATCACGAGCACCAGGCCGGTCGTCGTCGCTGTCTCACATGCCACACGGCTCATCGGATCCTGCTCCAGCAGTGCGTCCAGAATCGCGTCCGAAATCTGGTCGCACATTTTATCCGGATGCCCTTCCGTCACCGATTCTGAGGTAAATAATCTTCTGTCCATACGTCCATCTTCCTTTCTCTGTGTGCTGCTTTTCTTCTATCGTACCGGGTACCGATGAGAATAGGGTATAAAAAATCCGCCGAAAAGGCGGACTCAATAATCTCAATCATCAAATCCCCTTATTGTTCGAGTTCACTCGCTCAGGTTGGCACCTTCCGCATCCGGGGTTGCCGTGGCTTCACAGATCCTATGTATCTCCACCACTCTGAATAAGAGAAAAGCATGTATGTTTTTGTACGCTGTATACGCTACAACGTTTCCTCTATTTTGTCAATACCTAAACAGCCGGCTGCACTATAAAATTTTTCTTAAGTTTTCCGGGGTATCTTGCATTTGAGAAATGCCTGTGCTATACTGCCAGTGTAAGGAATGACATCATTAATTCCAGAACACACAAACTGAAACCCCGGCAGGCTGCTACTGCCGGGGTTTCTTCTCGTTTTATCCAGTTTTCATTGCTTTGAACCGCTCCGCGATATACCGGTTCGCCTCCAGTTCCTCTTGATCCTCAAGCGGCGCCAGCTCCTGCTTCCCGTACTTGCGCTCCAGTGCATTTGCGATCAGATAGTCGCAGACCTGCGGGTTCTTCGGGAGCAGAGGACCGTGCAGGTAGGTTCCCACTACATTTTTGTATAGCACACCCTCCGCACCGCTCTTTCCGTCATTTCCATGTCCGAATAGCACCTGGCCAAACGGCCGATTCGATCCGATCGACGTCCTTCCTCCATGATTCTCAAAGCCGACCACCGGCAGCTCAAACAACTCACTTTTCAGCACAATATTGGAAATCAGGCGCGGACTGCCCTGCTCCGTGTAGAGATCCACCAGAGAAAGTCCCTCGATCCGTCCGTCATCCGTGTCATAGTAATGACCGAGCAGCTGATAGCCTCCGCAGACCGCGATCACCACGCCGCCGTCCTCCACATAATTCCGGAAATCCTCCCGGATCGTCTTCAGCCGCTCGCAGACCAGCATCTGCTCCCGGTCCGAGCCGCCGCCGAGCAGTACGATGTCCAGCTTTGAGAAATCGATACGGTCTGTGATCTGGAATTCCTGCACCCCGGCTTCGATTCCTCGCCATTGGCAGCGCTTCTTCATACACTGGATATTGCCCCGGTCCCCATACAGATTCAGCAGATCCGGATATAAATGCCCAATTCTGATCTCCATGCTACTTCTCCTGTTTTTTCTTCCCCTGCATCGCCGCCAGTATATTCCGTGTAGAATAGAGCGCCGTATAATTGACCAGCACATACAGATTCCCGCAGCCGTCCGCGATCCTTTTGCGGATGGCCGTCTCCACATCCGCGACCAGCTCTGACGGGATATCGACGTACTTCAGCCGCAGCCGCATATCCTGACAGCGGATTCCGCTCACCGTGATCGAACGGACAGACGGTTCCGCAAATCGATCAAAATCGACGTCCCACAGCCATGAGATATCCGTCCCGTCCTGCGCATTGTCATTAATCACAATAATCAGATCCTTCTCGCGGGGATCCTCCATAACCGCCGAGATATTCTGGTTAAAGCCCGCCGGATTCTTCGCCAGATTCAGGATAATCTCCGTCCCCTGGATCTGAAATTTCTCCATGCGCCCGTTCTGCGGATTGAACTCCCGCAGCACCCGGTCAAAGCCATCCAGCTCCAGGCCAGCTGTCCGCGCTGCACTGTAGGCAGCCAGGATATTATAAATATTATAAAATCCCTTGTAATCTACTGCGATGTACCGCACAGCCGCCACAGAACGCCGTCCTCTTCTGCCGCTTACTACAGCAGGCGTATCCTGCAGCCTGTCATGCTCAAGCTGCGCCGCATGCACCAGGCACTCTGTCCCTGGCATCTTATCTGCTCCGCCTTGCGCAGATCCTGCTTCTGCGTGCTGTACCTCTCCTGCTCCGCCGCGCGCAGCCCTCGCTTCCACGTTCTGCACCTTACCTGCTCCGCTGCACGCAGCTGCTTCCGCATTCTGTATCACGCCTGCTTCTCTATGCGCAGCTCCCGCTTCGCCCTTCCGGCTCTCCAAAATGCTCACAACCTCCGGAACATGCTCCCGCACATCGAACTTCAGCCCGTCCGACATATCAATCCTTGCCGCCTCAAAGTCCACGTCCGGCCGCGCAAACCCGCACTTCGGACAGCAGTACCGTCCGAGCTGGCTGTAATGATAAAACTCATACTCCAGCCGCTCTCCGCACCGCTTGCAGAATCTGCCCTCCCGGATTTCTCCGGTGTCCTGCTCTTCAAAAACCTGCTCCGTGATCCCATACGTCACGACCGGATTTCCGCTCTCCATCGCCAGATACCATGACAGCGCGTCATCTCCGTTTGCGATGACCTTCATCTCCGGCGCCATCTTCATCGCCTTATCCAGCAGATTCATCGTAATATCGATTTCCCCGTAGCGGTCCAGCTGGTCGCGAAACAGGTTCGTCAGCACCATAAAGTCCGGCTTGAAATGCGGGAACACCCGCACCGTCGATGCCTCATCGATCTCGATATTCGCATAGTCCGCATCCAGCCGTCCATTGTTCCCGGCTGCCAGCACGAAAGCCGCCACTACGCCGTCCAGCATATTGGAGCCAGTGTGGTTGCAGACCAGCTTCTTTCCCTCCGACTCGATTGCCGAGCAGAGCAGATTATTTGTCGTTGTCTTTCCATTCGTGCCGCAGACGACAAAAATTTTCTCCCGCACCTGAGAGGCCAGATCCCGCAGTATATCCGGGTCAATCCTCAGTGCCAGCTTGCCCGCCAGGGTCACTCCCTGCTTTCCGGCCAGCCTGCACGCAGTGCTGCATAGCTTCGCCGTCCATATGGCAAGCAGCCTTCGTACCTTCATCCTGTGTCTCTTCCTTCTTCTGTTCTCTGTCCGCGCTCAACAACTACTCCAAGCGTGCGCCATCCTGGTCTGCATCCGTCACCGTATCCATGCCATCCAATTCTCCATCCGCATCCAGCACGGCCATGCTATCTTCCGGCTCCTCCACATCCGGCAAGACTTCCGTTTCTTCCGTCTCTTCCTGCCTCAGCTCCTCTTCCAGCGACTTGAGCATGTCCTCCTCCGTCTTCTTCGCGGAGTCCTTGACACGCGTGATACTTGCCACTCTCTCGCCTGTCTCAGAGTCAATACTCATCAGCTTCACGCCGCTCGTCACACGTCCGAGGATCGAGATGTCCTCGCAGCCCATCTGGATCAGGATGCCCTCCGTGTTGATCATCATGATCTCATCATCCCGGTGAACCGCCTTCACACCGACGACATTTCCCGTCTTCTCCATAATCTTGTAGCACTTGATCCCCTTGCCGCCGCGCCCCTGCGCAGAAAATTCCGTGATCGGGGTCAGCTTGCCCATCCCGTACTCCGAGACAATCAGCAGGTACTCGCCCTGCGTATCGAGCTGCATTCCGACTACCTCATCCCCGTCCGACAAATTCATGCCGATGACGCCCATCGACGACCGGCCTGTCTTGCGCACATCCGTCTCATGGAACCGAATGCACTGCCCGTATTTTGTCACAAGGAAGATGTCCTTTTTATTATTTGTAAATTTGACCTCAATCAATTCATCCTCATCGCGGAGAGTAATGGCAGTCAGTCCAGTTTTTCTCACATTTGCAAAATCCGTAATCGGCGTCTTTTTCACCAGACCGTTCTTCGTCGCCATAAAGAGGAACCGGCCCTCCTTGTACTCCCGGATCGGGATCAGCGCCGTGATCTTCTCGCCCGCAGCAAGCTGCAGCAGATTGACAATCGCTGTGCCGCGCGCCGTCCGTCCAGCCTCCGGAATCTCGTACGCCTTCAGCCGGTACACACGTCCCTGGTTCGTGAAAAACATCAGATAGTGGTGCGTGCTCGTCATCAGCAGCTCCTCTATGTAATCGTCTTCCAGTGTCTGCACGCCCTTGATTCCCTTGCCGCCCCGGTTCTGACTCTTAAAATTATCCGGCGTCATCCGCTTGATATAGCCAAGCTTCGTCATCGTAATCACGACATTCTCGTCCGGAATCAGATCTTCCGTCGTGATATCGTACACATCGCGCTCAATCGTCGTCCGGCGGTCATCGCCATACTTGTCCGCAATAATCTGGATCTCCTTCTTGATCACGCCAAGCAGCAGATTCTCATCCGCAAGAATCGCCCGGTACTCCTCGATTTTCTTCAGAAGCTCCTGGTACTCCGCCTCCAGCTTTTCCCGTTCCAAACCGGTCAGCGTACGCAGCCGCATATCGACAATCGCCTGCGCCTGTGCATCCGACAGCCCGAACCGCTCGATCAGTCCTGCCTTGGCTGCCGGTGTATTCGCTGATCCCCGGATAATCTGGATCACCTCATCAATATTGTCCAGCGCAATCAGCAGGCCCTGTAAAATGTGCGCCCGCTCCTCCGCCTTGTTCAGCTCATATTTCGTCCTCCGGGTGACTACATCCTCCTGATGCCGGATGTAGTAGTGCAGCATATCCTTCAGATTCAGGATCTTCGGTTGCTTCCCTACCAGTGCCAGCATGATCACGCCGAACGTGTCCTGCAGCTGCGTGTGCTTGAACAGCTGGTTCAGCACCACATTCGCATTCGCGTCGCGCCGCAGCTCAATATTAATCCGCATGCCCTCACGGCTCGACTCATCTGTGATCGCCGTGATCCCGTCGATCCGCTTATCGCGCACCAGCTCCGCCATCTTCTCGATCAGGCGGGCCTTATTTACCATATACGGAAGCTCCGTCACAATAATCCGGTGCTTTCCGTTTGCCATCGACTCAATGTTCGTAACGGCGCGCACCCGGATCTTGCCCTTTCCAGTCCGGTATGCCTCCTCAATGCCGCGCCTTCCCAGGATCTGCGCTCCGGTCGGGAAATCCGGCCCCTTGATGATCTGCAGAATCTCCTCCATTGATGTCTCGCGCTGCTCCTCCACGCGATTGTCGATCATCTTCACGACCGCGCCGATGACCTCGCGCAGATTGTGCGGCGGAATATTCGTCGCCATACCGACCGCAATTCCGTTCGTACCGTTCACAAGCAGGTTCGGGAACCGGGACGGCAGCACCGTCGGCTCCTTCTCCGTCTCATCAAAGTTCGGTGTAAAATCAACCGTATCCTTGCCGATGTCCGCAAGCATCTCCATCGAAATCTTGCTCAGACGCGCCTCAGTATAACGCATTGCAGCGGCCCCGTCTCCGTCCACAGAGCCAAAATTGCCATGACCGTCCACCAGCGGATACCGGGTCGACCAGTCCTGCGCCATATTCACCAGGGCGCCGTAGATAGAGGAATCCCCGTGCGGATGGTATTTACCCATTGTATCACCGACGATACGCGCACATTTTCTGTGCGGCTTATCCGGCCCATTGTTCAGCTCGATCATCGAATAAAGCACCCGGCGCTGCACCGGCTTCAGTCCGTCCCGCACGTCCGGAAGCGCCCTGGAGGAAATGACGCTCATCGCATAATCAATATACGACTCCTCCATCGTTTTCTTCAAATCAACCTCATGAATCTGGTCAAAGATATTATCTTCCACGAAATTTCCTCCTGTCTCCGGTCTCATAGTTTACACATGCACTGGCTGCATCCTGCCGTTCTGATTCATCCGCATCCCATCAACATCCTCAGACTCAATCCTCTTCAAGACAAATCCTCGGGATTTTCGTGCATTCTGCGCGAAAGCTTCTACGTTCCACTTCGTTCGTCGCTTCCCGAACGGTCTCGCCCTGCCGGCCTGGTCATTGCAAAACGCGCGTCGCCGTTGCTCAACAACACTGGACAGCCGTCCGCGTTCCACTCCGGTCTGCACGAGCCGTGTGCCACCGACACACAGCGCCCTCGCGGGACAGCGGATGCGTGAACAGTACCCCCATGGGCTCTGCGAGTGGATGATAGCATCTACAGCATCACACATCCAGATTCTTCACGTTCTTCGCATTCTCCTCGATAAATTCCCGCCGCGGCTCCACCTGGTCGCCCATCAGCGTCGTAAAGGTCACATCGATTTCCGACGACTGCGCGTCATCCATCGTCACCCTCTTCAAAATCCGCTTCTCCGGATCCATCGTCGTCTCCCAGAGCTGCTCCGCGTCCATCTCACCGAGTCCTTTGTACCGCTGGATTTTATTATTCTGATCCCTTCCGACCTCGTCGAGAATTTTCTGAAGCTGCTCATCCGAATACGCGTACCACACCTTTTTATTCTTCTCCAGCTTGAAAAGAGGCGGCTGCGCCAGATACACATACCCCTGCCGGATCAGCTCCGGCATAAACCGGTACAAAAAGGTCAGCAGCAGCGTCGCGATATGCGCCCCGTCCACGTCGGCATCCGTCATAATGATAATCTTGTGGTAGCGCAGCTTCGTGATATCAAAATCCTCATGAATCCCCGTCCCGAAGGCTGTGATCATCGCCTTGATCTCCGCGTTTCCGTAAATGCGGTCCAGACGCGCCTTCTCCACATTCAGAATCTTTCCGCGCAGCGGCAGGATTGCCTGCGTCGCACGGCTCCGCGCCGTCTTTGCCGAACCGCCTGCCGAGTCACCCTCTACGATATAGATTTCACATTTTGCCGGATCCTTATCCGAACAGTCCGCCAGCTTACCCGGAAGCGCCAGACCGTCCAGCGCTGATTTCCGGCGCGTCAGCTCCCGGGCCTTCCGCGCCGCCTCCCGCGCCCGCTGCGACAGCACCGACTTCTCTACAATGATCTTCGCCACCTGCGGATGCTGCTCCAGGAAAACAGTCAGCTGGTCGGTCACAACACTCTCCACCGCACCGCGCGCCTCACTGTTTCCGAGCTTCTGCTTCGTCTGCCCCTCGAACTGCGGCTCACCGATTTTGATGCTGATGATCGCCGTCAAGCCCTCCCGGATATCATCTCCGGACAGATTCTGATCCGACTCCTTCACCAGCTTATTCGCCCTTGCGTAGTCATTAAACGTTTTCGTCAACGCATTCTTAAAACCGGTCAGGTGTGTACCGCCCTCCGGCGTTGTAATATTATTTACAAAGCTGTAGCAGCCCTCCGTGTACGCGTCATTGTGCTGCATCGCAACCTCCACGTACACACCGTCCTTCGTTCCCTCACAGTAAATAATATCCTCATACAGCGGTGTCTTTCCTTTATTCAGGTAGGTGACAAACTCCTTGATGCCGCCCTCGTAATGGAACACCTTCTCCCGGATCTCCTCCGCATTCCGCTCATCGCGCAGCACAATCCGGATATTCTTCGTCAAAAACGCCATCTCGCGCAGCCGCTGCTTGAGCGTGTCAAAATCAAACACAGTCTCCTCGAAGATCTCCTGATCCGGCAGGAACGTCACCGTCGTCCCCGTCTTCTCCAGCGGACACTCCCCGATCACGGTCAGCGGCATTGTCACCTTGCCGCGCGCGTACCGCTGCTTGTAAATCTTCCCATCCAGACAGATCTGCACCTCGAGCCATTCTGACAGCGCATTCACAACCGAAGCGCCTACCCCGTGCAGTCCTCCGGACACCTTGTAGCCCCCGCCGCCGAACTTTCCGCCGGCGTGCAGCACAGTAAATACGACCTCCACTGCCGGAAGCCCTGCCTTATGGTTGATGCCGACCGGAATCCCGCGCCCGTCATCCACTACCGTCACCGAACCGTCCGGGCGAAGCGTAACGAAAATATTGTGGCAAAAGCCGCCAAGCGCCTCATCCACAGCGTTGTCTACAATCTCATATACCAGATGATGAAGTCCCCGCGCCGAGGTACTTCCGATGTACATCCCGGGTCTCTTTCTCACTGCCTCCAGACCTTCCAGAATCTGAATCTGGTCTGCTCCGTACTCTGCGCTCATGAACACCCTCCTGTCAGTTCTTCATGCTGACCGTCCCCTCCACTACCTGGAACAGCCGGTCTATATGAAACTTATTTTCTACAAACTCATCCACACCGGTACATGTGACCATGGTCTGAATATCATGGATATTTTCCAGCAAATACCGCTGCCTGCTGCTGTCAAGCTCCGAGAGCACATCATCCAGCAGCAGTACCGGCGTATCCTTTACCCTGCGCTTTACGATCTCGATCTCAGAAAGCTTCAGCGACAGCGCTGCCGTCCTCTGCTGCCCCTGCGATCCGTACCTGCGCAGATCCACGCCTCCCACCGCGAAGCACAGATCATCCCGGTGCGGTCCGCAGCCCGTCAGCTTCATCCGGATATCCCTCTCCCGGTTCGCCGCCAGCCTCCCTGAAAATTCCTCCGTCCTCACATCCTGCTCGTAGCTCACCTGCAGCTCCTCTTTTCCGCCCGAAAGATTCGCGTGCACCACAGAAATAATGCCATTCAGCTCCTTTGCAAAGCGCTCCCTGGCACGGATCAGCTCCGTCCCGAACGATACCAGCTGCGCATCCAGTACCTCCAGCATCGCCTCTGCCTCAGGATAGAACTGATAATCCTTCAGCAGCCGGTTCCTCTGCGCGAGCAGCTTATTGTAAGAGGACAGGTTGTGAAGATAGATCCCGTCGAGCTGGCAGAGCTCCATATCCAGGAACCTTCTGCGCTCTGCCGGCCCGTTCTTGATAATGTTCAGATCCTCCGGCGAGAAAAAAACAAAATTTCCCAGTCCCACCAGCTCACCTGCCTTCCGGACCGGTACTCCGTTAATCGCGATTCCCTTCGTCTTATTCTTCTTCAGGTGCATGTCAATGCGGTAGGATGCCTCTCCTTTTCTCAGGCGCATACAGATATGCGCCTCCTCCTGCCCGAACCGGATCATCTCCCGGTCCTTGCTCCCCTTGTGGGAGCGTGTCGTCCCGCACAGATAGACCGACTCCAGGATATTCGTCTTTCCCTGCGCATTGTCCCCGTAAAACAGATTTGTCCCCGGGTCAAATGCCAGCTCCAGCCGTCCGTAATTGCGGAACTGTTCCAACATTATCGATTCTACGAGCATCCTGTCCCCCGCCTACTTTACGATCTTAATCCGCACATCACGGCAGATGGCTTCGTCCCCATCATACAGCTTTTTCCCGCGCTGCAGCTCCGTCTGCCCATTTACCAGAACCTTTCCGTCCTGAACCAGAAACTTTGCATCCACACCCGACTCTGCCACACCGGCTGCTTTCAGTGCCTGTCCCAGCTTAATAAACTCTTCCCGCAGTCTGATCTCCACTGTTTCCATACGACTCCTCCATCTGCAATTATGCCCGCTCTTTCCTCTCTCATGCCAAACCGGTCTCTTCCGTGTCCATATCCGCAACAAACACAATACTTTTTGCCCCACGCAACCAGCGAGACAGGCATGTAACCTGAGTCACGTGCCTGCGCAGCGTCATATACTCCTCATACCAGAGTTCCGTTTGTCAGACACCACATGAGCGTCTTCGGGGAACCTCCCGCCAGCCGTTCCAGTACATCTGCCTGGGCATCCGGGCTTTCTTTAACCTATATAGTATACCACATTTAGTTGTCACTATCCACAAAATTTACAGGCAAAATTAAGTAAATATAATTTTGTTCCGCATCCCGGATAAAGCACGGAGCCTTCGGATTCATATAATAAATATCAATCTGCTCGTCATCAATCACGCGGAGTGCGTCGATCAGCAGCTTCGGGTTAAACCCAATCTTAATATTCCGCCCCTCCAGTTCGAGGTCGATCATCTCATCCATCGTTCCAAGCTGGGAGGAAATCTTCAGCTCCATGACCCCCTCCGTGATATTCAGAATAATCGGCCGCTTATCTCCTTCCTTCACCATCAGCGTCGCACGGTCCAGGCAGTCCAGCAATTCTCTCTTGTTAATGTTAATCTTCGTCTCATAATCATTTGTGAGCATCTGCTCCACGCGGAAATAATTTCCTTCAATCAGTCTGGATACCACGGTCGTCTGATCAAACTCAAACAGAATATGGTTGTCCGTAAAATAAATATCCACCAGATCCTCAGTGCCGCCGCCCAGAATCTTTGAAATTTCCGTCAGAGTCTTTCCAGGCACAATCACTTTCTTCGGTGCATACTCTGCATTCAGCTCGATTTTCCGGATGGAAATCCGGTGTCCGTCCAGCGACACAACCTTCAGGTCCGCCCCGGAGATGTCAAACAATTCTCCAGCCATCATCTTGTTACTGTCGTTTGGCGCAATGGAAAAAATGGTCTGCCGGATAACTTCCTTTAACGTAAACTGCGACAGTGAAATCTGATAATCCTTCTCAACGAACGGCAGATATGGAAAATCCTCCCCGCTCTGTCCCATGATTGAGAATTTTGCTTTTTCACAGACGATCTGCGTGCTGAAGTTCGCATCCGACATGATGAGGACCTCATTATCCGGCAGCTTCCGGACGATCTCTGAAAAAAGTTTTGCATCCAGTGCGGTCATTCCCGTTTCCTGAACCATTCCTTCTACGAGTGTTTCAATGCCAAGCTCCATATCATTTGCTGTCAGCCGGATTTCTCCGTTCGATGCTTTCAGCAAAATACAGCCGAGGATTGGCATCGTTGATTTTTGGGATACCGCTTTCATTACAATATTGATTCCCTTCAGCAGCTCTGATTTTTGGCAGATAATTTTCATAATGATGATTCTCCTCACTTTCTGGTAAACTGACATATTTCTATCTGATAAAACCATGCAGACGGTTTCTATATCTGCTGGCAATCTGAACATACCGTACATTGGCATCGTCAGGTATCGTTCCTACATCTTTTAACTGTTAGAGCTATAAAAATACTTCCTCACAATAAGATAAAGCATTCGTGTGTACAGGAAAGTCTTATAAAATTATATGTATAATTATGCAGGCAATATATCCGCCGTCCACGGACAGTCCGCCAGTTGCGGACATAGGCATTTTGAACGGCTGATTCCTGGTTTTGTCAGGGTATTCTGTCCTGATTTTCTAAGGGTGCCAGGAAAAAAGCTCCGGCAGAAGTACCGGAACTGGTTGTGGCACCGGAGAGTGTTTCTGAAGTTCCGAATAGATAGCTATATAAATATATATAATCCGTAGTATTCGTCTTAAGGGCTGTGGATAAGTGCAAAACCCTCAAAATCCTGAAAAATAAAGGCAAATCGGAGTGGAATAACTGTGTGAAGTCCGCCCGGAAACCTCCGGGATAACCGGTAAGTTATCCACATTTGAGAAAATCCGCCGAAATCCGTCTGAATTGCGCAGGCTGTTTATAAACACGCATTCACAAGCTGTCAACACGTGTTTCAGCAGGATATCCTGTGGATAAGTGGATAACTTTGTTGATAACTTTTAGCCCGGATTGATTTTTTTGGTCAGGATTTCAACGGTTTTCCGGATGTCTTCGTTACGTTTCAGCTCGGCTGTAATTTTCTTTGCTCCGTGCAGCACCGTGGAGTGATCGCGTCCGCCGATCTCCAGACCGATCTGTTTCAGACCTGCGCCGGTCATCGTATTGCATAAATACATAGAGATTTGTCTGGGAAGGACAACCTCCGAGTTGCGCTTGTTGCTCTTGATGTCCTCCACGGAAACGTGAAAATGTTCCGCGACTGTATTAATAATGAAGGAAGGCGTAATTTCCTTTTTCTCATCCGGAGAGATGATGTCCTTCAGCGCTTCCTCCGCCAGTTCGACTGTGATCGGCCGTTTTTCCAGATTGCTCAGGGCGATCAGCTGGTTCAGGGCGCCCTCCAGTTCCCGGATGTTGGATTTAATGTTCATCGCGATGTACTGGATGACTTCATTATCGATATGATATCCGTCGATTTCTTCTTTTTTGTGAAGAATCGCCATACGCGTTTCATAATCCGGCGAGGAAATATCAGCAATCAGCCCCCACTCAAACCGTGAGCGGAGACGCGCTTCCAGTGTCTCGATATCCTTCGGCGGCTTATCGGACGAGATAATGATCTGCTTTTTTTTGCCGTGCAAATCATTGAAGGTATGGAAAAACTCCTCCTGCGTGGATTCCTTTCCTATAATAAACTGAATATCGTCAATCAAAAGCACGTCTACGCTCCGATACTTCTCACGGAACTTCGTGGTGGCAGTGTTGTTGCCATTTCGAATTGCGTCAATCAGTTCGTTGGTAAAGGTTTCGCTGGTAACATAGAGCACACGCTTGTCCGGATTCTGATCCAGAATGAAATGCGCGATGGCATGCATCAGGTGCGTTTTTCCAAGTCCGGCGCCTCCATGAATAAAGAGCGGGTTGTACATGCGTCCGGGTGATTCCGCGACTGCGAGTGCCGCTGCGTTTGCGAATTTGTTGTTATTGCCGACAACAAATGTATCGAACGTATACTTGGGGTTCAGGTTTGCCTTTTCCGCGATGGAGGAACTGTCCTTTGCGGCAGGAGCAGACTTCCGCTGCGTATCCGGATGAGCTACCTGTTCTGGAGTGGTTAATTCTACCTCATATTCAATACCGGTAACTTCTGCGATGGCGACTCTGATCGGGATCAGGTACTTTTTGGCAATATAAGCGGCCATGTCCGGATTCGGCACAAGAATTGTGACGGTGGTGTCCGTGACATGGTAAATGGTCAGTGGCTGCAGCCAGGTGCGGAATGAAATATCCGCGAGTTCATGTTCTACTTTCACGATGTAGAGGATTTCTTCCCATTTTTCTTTTAGTATGTCCATCATGTTTTTCTCCAAAGAACGTTTTTTCCTACAGTAATATTAAACCAAAAAGGGCAAATTAGCAATGGAAACTTTCAAAATATCCACAGGAAGGGGAAAACAGGAACAGGTTATCCACATAGAGAATGGTTGTGGATAATTGTCAGGATGCTGTGTGGATATTCAAAAATGGTGGAAAACCAGGTGTGGAAGACGTAAAACCGGGTTTACATAAGACTGAAACATACACAGATGTGGCAGGATACTGTGTATAACTCTGTTCACAGTATCAACAGAGAGAAAAGACTGTGGATAAAGGAAAAAATGGAGGCTGGAAAGGAGGGTATCAGAAAAAAATCCAGGAGATATCCACAAATTATCCACAGTTTGTGGATAATATTACGTCAACCAAATAAGTTATCAACAGGTGGGGATAACTTTGGGGATAACTTTTTGCAGGGCGGTGGACAGAGAGGATGTAAAAACGTGGAAGGGAGTTATACACAGGATGTCCACAGAGCAACCGTTCAGGCGCCCCGGACGAGATCCTTCTCTGGACAGTGCTTGGCTGTAATAACACAAAACCTTTTTAGCAGAAAAAAACAAGGATTTACTTGACGAAGAGTGGTTTTGTGAATATAATGTAAGCGATGTTTTCAAATATATACATGATTACAGGTGGGTGCCGGTGAAAGCCGGAACGTACCATTATGAAGATACCGGCTTGAGAGGAAGCATTTTGGCTTTCGAAGATGGGTCTGGTTCGAGAGAGAAGGAGGTGCCGGAGCGATGAAGATGACATTTCAGCCGAAGAAGAGATCCAGAGCAAAGGTTCATGGATTCAGGGCGAGAATGAAGACAGCAGGCGGAAGAAAAGTATTAGCTGCGAGAAGAGCAAAGGGAAGAAAAGTATTGACAGCATAGGCCGCAGGTATGTGGCCTTTTTTGTAACTGCCCGGATTTACCCCGGGCAGTTGCCCTTTTCTGAAAAGGAAGAAGCGATGAAGTTTTCAGAATCACTCAAAAAATACGAGGATTTCCAGTGTGTATACAAGAAAGGCAGATCGTATGCCAACCGATATTTGATCATGTATTGTTTGAAGCAGGACACGCCGGGGAACCGTATTGGAATTTCAGTCAGTAAGAAGGTCGGAAACAGCGTAATCAGACACAGAATTACCAGATTGATCCGGGAAAGTTATCGATTGAATGAACCGTTATTTGTGAGAGGCCTTGATATTGTCGTGATTGCGAGGCCGGGCGCGAAGGGAAGAAGTTTCTCAGAAATTGAAAGCGCACTGCTTCACCTTGGAAGGCTCCACCAGATTCTTGAAGGTGGAGAGCAGAAGAAAGAAGTGAAGAAGGAAAATGAAGAGGGTACTGATTTTTCTAATTAGAATGTATCAGAGATATCTCTCGCCGTTGAAAGGTACAAAGTGCCCATATTTCCCGACCTGCAGCCAGTACGGACTGGAAGCGATCCAGAAGCATGGCGCGCTGAAAGGGAGCGCATTGGCATTATGGCGGATTTTGCGCTGTAATCCTTTTTCAAAAGGCGGATATGATCCTGTTCCATGAGGAGGAAGTAAAACATGTTACTAACAAAGAGCACAGGCTTTATTATCGGACCAATCGCCAGCCTGCTCGGCTACATCATGAATGCGATTTTCTGGGTCCAGTCACAGATCGGACTTGATAACATTGGTTTGAGCATCGTTTTGTTTACCATTGTTATTTATATGATGCTGCTTCCGCTGACGATCAAGCAGCAGAAGTTTTCGAAGCTGTCCAATAAAATGAATCCGGAGCTGCAGGCGATTCAGAAGAAGTATAAAGGGAAAAATCAGGATCAGGCCGCGATGATGAAGATGAATGAGGAGACGCAGGCGGTGTACCAGAAGTACGGGGTAAACCCGATGGGAAGCTGCGTGCAGCTGCTGATCCAGATGCCGATCCTGTTTGCGCTGTACCGCGTGATCTGGAATATCCCGGCATATGTAACAAATGTAAAAAATGCATTCCTGCCGCTGGCAGAGAAGCTGATGGTTTCCGCTGGTGCAGAAGAATTTATGGCGGAGATTGCTAAGGCAAACGCAGTTTCCTTTAAGGAAATGACGAATCTGACACTGATCGATGTGTTGTACAAGTTCAAGCCGGATAACTGGACTGCGCTTTTGGAGAAGTTTCCAGACCTGTCAACGCTGATTACGAATACACAGGCAGAAGCGGACCGGATGAACTTTTTCCTTGGTCTGAATATTGCGGATTCTCCATCCTCCATTTTGCAGACGGCAATTGCAGCAGGCTCTGTGATCATGATCATTGCGGCTCTGTCGATACCGGTATTGTCGGCTGTGACACAGTGGCTGAATACGAAGCTGATGCCATCCCAGGAGAATACCTCCTCCAACTCGCAGGAGAGCACGATGGCGACCACGATGAAGACAATGAACATTATGATGCCGCTGATGTCTGCAGTGTTCTGCTTCACGCTTCCGGTTGGTATGGGTATTTACTGGATTGCCGGCGCGGTCGTGCGTTCGATTCAGCAGGTGATTGTCAATAAGAAGATCGACAGTCTGGATCTGGACGAGATGGTTAAGCAGAATCTGGAAAAGATCAATAAAAAGCGTGCGAAGCAGGGACTTCCGCCGCAGAAGATTACGAATACGGCGAAGCTGAATGCCAAGACTGTGGACAAGCCGGCAAAGCCGGAGATTTCTGCAGAGGAAAAGGCAAAGAAGATTCAGAATTCTACAGAGTATTATAAGAGTACGGCTAAAGCGAAGCCAGGAAGTCTGGCGTCAAAAGCGCAGATGGTACAGCAGTACAATGAGAAGCATGCGAAGAAATAGGGGGGATACAGGTTATGGAAACGATTCGGGTAGAAGCGAAGACTGTAGCAGATGCGATTACAGAGGCGTCGATCCAGCTCGGAACGAGCAGCGATAATATTGAATATAAGGTGATCAGCGAAGGGACCAAGGGATTTTTGGGACTTGGAGCGAAAAAAGCCGTCATCGAGGCGAAGAAAAAGTTTACAGATGAGGACTTGATGAAGGAGGTCTTTGGCACAGGAACTACAGAGAAGCCGAAGAAGGAGTCCGGTGCGAAAGCAAAAGCGGAAGTGCGCCGCGAGGACAGTGCGGAGAAGCCGCAGGAGAAGGCGGATAAAACGTACGGGGCGGTGAAGGAAAAGAGCCGGAAGGAAGCAGCGCGCCACGAGGGTTTCCAGGATTCCTGGAGTACCGGAAGCGAGAGCATAAAAGCTGGAAGTACCTCCGTTGGAACTGCAAAAGAGGACCGCGGCAACAGTGCGCGCGAGGGCAGCAAGGACAACCGTGACGGCAGTACGCGTGAGAGTGGTGGCAAGGATAGCCGTGTCGGCAGCGCGCGTGAAGGAAATAAGGATAAGGATCGCCGTGCATGCAGCGGCAGTACCGGCGAGAATGGCCGCGCGGACAGCGGAAATGTGGAAGAGGAAGACAAGGAAAGCCGCGCATACGGCGCCCGTGAGGGCAATCGCAATTCTCGTGAGTATGGCAGAGGTGGCCGTGAGTATAACAAAGGCAATCGCGGATACAAAGGAAATGGCAGGAATTACAATCGCGAGGACAAAGAGAATAACCGCCGTCCGCTGCACAGACAGTACGCAAATACGGAAGCTCCGGAATTTGCGGAAGCAGAGGATACGGTAATGAATCCGGAGCTGGCAGCAATGGCAGCGGCGGGTATCGCGAAAGAGCAGGAGCCGAAGGTTCCGCGCGTGCCGGCTGATCCGGAGGAGGCAAAGGCAAGAGCAGAGGCGTTCCTGAAGGAAATGTTCCAGGCGATGGGCATGTCCGTTGAGATGAAGATGGAATTCGAGGAGGATACGCTCTCGGTAGATCTGACCGGAGAGGACATGGGCCTTCTGATCGGCAAGAGAGGGCAGACACTGGATTCGCTTCAGTATCTGACCAGTCTGGTAGTGAATAAAGGGAAAAATTCCTATGTCCGTGTGAAGCTGGATACGGAGGATTACCGGAACCGCAGAAAGGCGACATTGGAGAATCTGGCAAAGAACATTGCGATTAAGGTGAAAAAGACGAGGCGTCCGGTATTCCTGGAGCCGATGAATCCGTATGAGAGACGGATTATCCACTCCGCGCTTCAGAATGATCCGTATGTGACGACACATTCGGAAGGAGAGGAACCGAACCGGAAGGTCGTGGTGACTCCGAAGCGGCGTGATATGCGTCCGGCAGGCCGCGAGGGATACCGCAGACCGTATGGGGACCGTCCGTATCAGCGCAGAAGGTCCTATGGGGATGCTGCTTCAGAAAGGAAGTTCCATACGGAAGCTGAGACAGATGCGGCACAGCAAATGGAAGCTGCGGCGGAGCAGACGAATGAGGGGTTTGCAGAGGCAGTAGCAGAGACAGCTGGCGCAGGGGTACAGGCAATGGAACATGCGGCGGCACAGAACAGTGAAAATGCTGCAGGAGTGGAGCGTGCGGCAGAGCAGGCGGCAGAGACTGTCGGCGGGGCCGAATAATTGCGGCAGCCGTCCGCCAATGGATGCTCACAGGATGGCAGTGACTGCGTAGCTGCCTGTGTGGAGGAGGGTGTTGCAAAATACTCCAAGGCTACAAAATCTGGTAGTTTAACCGAGTGGTTATATACCATAGAATGTAGATTCTGG